>JANNED010000174.1:0-77645 GCA_031388245.1 Variovorax sp. | reverse complement strand
CACGAAGGTGAGCTGACCAACAAATGGGTCAGTCATCAATTTAAACGCGAGCGCAGCAAACTTCTCGCTGTCATCAGCGCGGCGTGTGGTGGGCTTCTCATCTTCGTCCATGCAAGTCACAGGTGGAATATCCACCGGGCTAGGCATGTACTCGATCACGGCATCCAACATGGCTTGCACGCCTTTGTTTTTGAATGCAGAGCCGCACAGCATGGGCTGAATTTCGCAGGCAATCGCACGTTGGCGAATAGCAGCTTTGATCTCAAGCTCGGTGAGCTCAACGCCTTCCAAGTATTTGTTCATCAACTCTTCAGACGCTTCAGCAGCAGCTTCGACCAGCTTCTCGCGAAATTCAGCGGCTTTCTCAGCCAAATCTGCCGGGATGTCACCGTAAGTGAAGGTCACGCCTTTGTCGGCCTCGCTCCACAAAATCGATTTCATCTTGACCAAATCCACCACACCAGCGAAGCCTTCTTCGGCGCCGATAGGAATCTGCAATGGCACAGGATTGGCCTTCAAGCGCAGCTTCATCTGCTCGTAGACTTTGAAGAAGTTCGCGCCCGTGCGATCCATCTTGTTCACGAAAGCAAGACGAGGCACTTTGTACTTGTTGGCTTGACGCCATACGGTCTCGGATTGCGGCTGCACGCCGCCCACAGCGCAATACACCATGCAAGCGCCGTCGAGCACGCGCATAGAGCGCTCCACCTCAATGGTGAAGTCCACGTGGCCGGGGGTGTCGATGATGTTGATGCGGTGCTCGTCAAAGGTCTTGCCCATGCCGGACCAGAAGCAGGTGGTGGCAGCAGACGTGATCGTGATGCCACGCTCTTGCTCTTGCTCCATCCAATCCATGGTGGCCGCGCCATCGTGCACTTCGCCGATTTTGTGGTTCACACCCGTGTAGAACAACACACGCTCAGTGGTCGTGGTTTTGCCAGCATCGATGTGGGCAGAAATGCCAATGTTGCGATAACGCTCAATAGGTGTGGCGCGTGCCATGATAAATATCCTTGATTAGAAAAAACAGTTGCCGCGTAGCACTTCATGAGCGCAACGCGGCGTAGCGAGAAGAATTTAGGCTTGGCGCGAGGTTGGCGCTAAACGGGAGCAGCCTGAAACGGCTGTGAGGATTTCGCGGCAAGCTCGCAACGACGCATAAAGCCTTCGCAGTAGCCGCCAGAATTTAGAAGCGGAAGTGGGAGAACGCCTTGTTGGCCTCTGCCATGCGGTGCACTTCGTCGCGCTTCTTCATCGCGCCACCACGGCCTTCGGATGCTTCCATCAGCTCGTTGGCCAAGCGCAGAGCCATGGATTTTTCACCGCGCTTGCGAGCAGCTTCCTTGATCCAGCGCATGGAGAGAGCCAAGCGGCGCACGGGGCGCACTTCGACGGGCACTTGGTAGTTGGCACCACCGACGCGGCGGGATTTAACTTCCACCATGGGCTTGACGTTGTTGATGGCCACGCCAAACAACTCCATCGGCTCTTTGCCCGATTTCTTTTCGATTTGCTCCAGCGCGCCATAAATGATGCGCTCGGCGACTGCTTTTTTACCGCTCTCCATGATGACGTTCATGAATTTTGAGAGCTCGATGTTGCCGAATTTTGGATCCGGCAGAATTTCACGTTTAGGGACTTCGCGACGACGTGGCATGTTTTCACCTCTTATTTGCTTCAGTTGACACCCTACTCGGGCATCTCGAAAGTTCTAATGAACCTTCACTTACTCGACTCGCCCGACACAATTGCGGGTTGGGGTCACTACGCTGGATCTCCGCGCCACGCGGGAAACAGCACCTTGATTTTTTTTGAGCTGGGAGAAGAATCCTCGGCTCAGGCAAATTACTTAGCCTTTGGCTCAAGCTAACTTATTTAGCCTTCGGCTTCTTCGCACCGTACTTGGAGCGCGATTGCTTGCGGTCTTTCACGCCTTGCAAATCGAGCGAACCACGCACGATGTGGTAGCGCACACCGGGCAAGTCTTTGACGCGACCACCGCGAACCAGCACAACGCTGTGTTCTTGGAGGTTGTGGCCTTCGCCGCCGATGTAGGAGATGACCTCAAAGCCGTTGGTCAAGCGCACTTTGGCAACTTTACGCAGAGCGGAATTGGGCTTCTTAGGTGTCGTGGTGTATACGCGCGTACACACGCCCCGACGCTGGGGGCAGTTTTGCATCGCAGGCGATTTCGACTTGATAGTCTCAACCTCGCGCCCGTGACGGATCAGTTGGTTAATGGTTGGCATGGTTCTACTAAACGTGAATGAAAAAACGAAAAGCCGCTGTGCATAAACATGCAAGCGAGCCTCTTACGCTACATCGTCAAAAGCAGCGAAGCCTTCTATTTTAGCCTGAAATGGGCTGATGCATCAAGCACTTGTTGACAGTACTTGATGGCTTGGGTGAGCGATTGGGCAAGCCTAGACGTCTGCGCTACAGACAGCGCAGACGTGGGTTGAAAAGCGCCAACCCAGTCTTTTTTGACTAATTTTTAAGCAAATATAGCAGTTTGCCGGCGTAAATACTGTAAAGTATGCTATCTAATTCATAGTGAACAATGTGATCACTGGATTCAACGCGCCGCATCGTTCTTGCGCCTTGCCTCAGCGAAACCAGCCACCGCCATGGCCGTGCTCACCCCGATGACCACCCCGGCCTTCGCCTCGTTGCTTCATTTTGTCGGCGGCAATCTGGCGCTGCGCAGGCGTGAGCACCTCGGCAGCGTCCATCATGTGAGCGCTCATGCGTCGGCTGATGCCATCCATGAGTTGCACGGATTCCCCGCGCAGTTTGTCTATCGCGCCGCGATCAATGCTGGCAGCAGCGAGCAATGCCATGCCGCGCTGGCGAGCGGCCATGAGCTGCTCACGCAGAGGTTTCATGTCGGTCATGGCGGCTTGGGCGAGCACGAGCAGTTTGGTTTTTTGCTCAGGGGTGCCGCCCACGAGCTTGATCAGATGATCCACGCGGCGCTCGGCCATCGCCGCGGGATCGCCACGGCCTGGCATGCCTTGTGCGACAGCTTTGCCAAGAAAGCCTAGCGTGGCTACTGCGGCAATCGCGTGAAAGGTGCGGCGCTTGCCGCTGCTGTGGGTGTGGGTGTGGGTTGAAGAAATATCCGACATCAAAACTCCTTAGAAATGGGATAAGCCCTACTTTGCGCCAACCGTGCAAAGCAACAGTGGATGCGCGGTAAAGTTAGGTAAATGCAAACCACAACGCTTTGGCATATCTTGCAGACTCAGGCTCTACAGCGCGGCCATGCGCCGGCGCTGCGCTTCGAGGGGCAAGAGACGAGCTACGCGCAGTTGGCAATGCAGGTGCAGGCTATCTCTGCGGCTTTGCTGAGCCAAGGCATCCAGCGCGGTGAGCGCGTGGCTTGGATGGGCTTCAACCATCCTTTGCAAATCGCGCTGATGTTTGCTTGCGCGAGACAGGGTGCCATTGCGATGCCACTCAACTACCGACTGGCTGCGCCTGAGTTGGAGCGCATCTTGGCCGATGCACAGCCGAGCTTGCTGTTGCATGATGCGGCTTTTGCTCAAATGGCGAAAGGCTTAGGTGCAAACCGCAGCATCACTTTGGGTAATCTGCCAGATTTGCTGCAGCGCGGTGAGCTGCTGCCCAAGCCCAACATACCGCTTGGCCATGCAGACGATGCCGCCTTGCTGGTGTACACCTCGGGCACCACGGGCCTGCCACGCGCTGCTGTGCACACACAGCGCAATTTATGCGCAAACATAGCGATTGCCAGCACAAATGCTGCCTTGTGCGCTACTGATTTAGTAGCGACCATGCTGCCGCTCTTTCATGTGGGCGGCTTGTGCATCCAAACTTTGCCTGCACTCGCAGCGGGCGCATGCGTCAGCTTAGCTGCAAAGTTTGATGCCAGCGCAGCATTGAAATGCTTTGCCCAAGAGCGCCCCACACTCAGCTTGCAAGTGCCCGCCACAATGCGTGCTTTGATCGAGCATCCCGATTGGGCGAGCACAGATTTGAGCAGCTTGCGAGCGATCTGGGCAGGCTCATCGGTGTTGCCTGTGAATTTGATCGAAGCGTTTCATGCGCGCGGCATCCCGGTGTGCAATGTGTATGGCAGCACCGAAACGGGGCCGTTCTCAATCAGTCTGCCACCCGCGCATGCAACCACGCACGTGGCCAGCTGTGGCTGGCCGGCACATGCTGAGGTGCAGGTGAAGCTGATGGACGCGAACCAAGGCGTGGGCGAAATTTGCATTCGTGCGCCCAATGTCGCCGAGCGCTATTGGCCTGATCTGCCTTTGAAAGATGAGGGTGGCTGGTTTCATACCGGCGATCTGGCGCGGCGCGATGAAGATGGCAGCTACTGGGTGGTTGGCCGCAAGAAAGATATGCTGATCTCTGGCGGTGAAAATATTTATCCTGCGGAGATTGAAAATTTGCTTTGCGCACAGCCAAGCGTGGTCGAATGCGCGGTGATTGGCCTGCCAGACGCGCGATGGGGTGAAGCGGTTGTTGCTTGCGTGGTGCTTGCGCCACAAGCAAATCAAGCCCAGATGCAACAACATTTGAGCCAAATTCTCAGCAATCAACTGGCTCGCTACAAGCTCCCACGTGAATGGTGTTTTTTGCCGGCTCTGCCCAAAACAGCGTTGGGAAAAGTGCAAAAGGCGGAGCTTTTGATGCAGCTGTCTCGCCAGCAAGAGACTTGATATACTCCTTTTCAGCGCCGATTTGACACCAGCTTGCGGGCGCTTTAAAAATACTGCTAAATACGGACCAGCACCCGGTCTCGCATTTAGCGAACCGGGTTTTTTGTTGCTATGAGTCTGATCGCCACACCACAGTTGATGCATTTCGAGGCCGCTCTGCCACTGCAAAGCGGCGCGAGCATTCGCGGCTATACGCTCGCTTATGAGACCTATGGCCAGCTCAACACGGACAAAAGCAACGCCGTGCTGATTTGCCATGCGCTCAACGCTTCGCACCATGTGGCAGGCAGCTACGCAGGCCAAGAAAAGTCTGAAGGCTGGTGGGACACCATGATTGGCCCGGGCAAGCCTGTGGACACGAATCGATTTTTTGTGATCGGCGTGAACAACATCGGCTCATGCTTTGGCTCGACGGGCCCGATGCACAAAGACCCTGACACAGGTGAAGTGTATGGCGCGGATTTTCCGCTGGTGACCGTGGAAGATTGGGTCAATGCACAAGCGCGACTGCTGGATGCGCTGGGGATTGAAAAGCTCGTCGTGATGGGTGGCAGCTTAGGCGGCATGCAGGCCCTTTCTTGGACATTGCAATACCCGCAGCGCATCACGCATGCGGTGGTGGTAGCGAGTGCGCCAAATCTGAATGCGGAAAATATCGCCTTCAATGAAGTCGCGCGCCGCGCGATTGCCACCGACCCTGATTTTCATGGCGGCCATTTTTATCGGCATGGCGTGATCCCGAAGCGCGGCTTGCGCATTGCACGCATGATTGGGCACATCACGTACCTCTCTGATGACGTGATGAACGAAAAATTCGGAAGACGGCTACAGGCTCCCACGCTCCCCGAGGTGATGCGGGCGGCTGCAGGCGGCTCGTCGCCACGCAGCGACGGTGTTGACCTGAAATACTCCACGCAAGATGTGGAATTCCAGATCGAAAGCTACTTGCGTTACCAAGGCGACAAGTTCGCCGAATACTTTGATGCCAACACGTATTTGCTGATCACTCGCGCCTTGGATTATTTTGACCCCGCCAAGAAATTCGGCGGTAATTTAAGCGCCGCACTGGCCGAGGCCACCGCTAAATTTCTGCTTATCAGCTTCACCACCGATTGGCGCTTCTCGCCGGCCCGCTCCAGAGAAATCGTGCGCGCCCTGCTCGACAACGGCCGAGATGTGAGCTACTGCGAGATTGATGCGCCGCACGGCCATGATGCCTTTTTGCTAGATGACCGACGCTATTTAAGCGCTGTTCGCTCCTATTTTGAGAGCGTTTGGCAAAGCATGGAGGCCGGGCAATGAGCAATTTAGCCTTGCATCAGCGCATTGCGCAGATGATCCCACACAGTGCGCATGTGCTCGATTTGGGTTGTGGCGATGGTGCATTGCTCGCGCACTTGAAGCAAGTGCGCGGCTGTACTGGTTATGGCGTGGAGCTCAGCGATGAAGGTGTGCATGCGTGTATCCAGCGCGGCGTGAATGTGATTCAGGCCAACTTGGATGCTGGTCTTTCGATGTTCCGCGACAAAAGCTTTGATGTGGTGCTGCAAATCGACACGCTGCAACACTTGCGCAATGCCGAAACCATGCTGCGCGAGACGGCGCGTGTTGGCCAACTGGGCATTGTTGCCTTCCCCAATTTCGCGCATTGGCCCAATCGCCTGCAGGTATTACAAGGCCAAATGCCAGTGACGAAAACTCTGCCGTATCAGTGGTACAACACGCCGAACATTCGTGTCGGCACGTTCAAAGATTTCGAGCAACTCGCAAAAAAAAATGGCTTGCAAATCCAAGATGCTTTCGGCTGGCAAGATGCCAAAGAAGTGCGTTTTGCGGCGAACGCACGTGCCAGCATGGCTGTTTTTGCATTCAAGCGTTAACTTGTTCGGTTTGCTTTAAAGCGACTTCACGGTAGAAAGCCTGCGCAGCGCCTGCTGCACCACATCACTTTGCATGCTGCGATAAAGAATGGCCTCTTCTGATTCTTTGGCTAGCGCACCGCTTTCATTGAAGCTGATATCGCGCTGCTGGAGCAGTTCTGTCTCGGGGATGAGTTCTTTACCGCCCTTCTCGCGCAGACGAAACTTAAAGCGCACGCGCAGCTGAAACTCGCGCACTTGCCCCGATGAGCTCACGCCCACCACGGTTTTCTCGCGCTGATCTTGCAAGATCTCCAAAATCACTTGAGCCGCATCGAGCTGGCGGTTGTCGGTGATCACGCGCACGCCATTGGCTTCTAGCGAGCGGCGCAGCTCTTGGCCGAGGCTGGAGCTCTCAGCGAAGCCCGCATACATCGTGGTGAACGGTAAATTCGGCGCTTGGCGCAGCTGAAAGCCGCAGGCGGACAAGCCCATGGCAAGCAAGGATGCTGAGCCCGCAGCTAAGCCCAAGCGACGTGAGTTGAGCGGAGTTGTCATGGTGTTCACAGCACGATGTTAACCAAACGGCCCGGCACGATGATGATTTTCTTCGGTGCAGCGCCTGCGGCGGCCTTCACACAAGCCTCGCTGGCCTGCGCCGCTGCTTCAATCTGCTCTTTGCTTGCGCCCGCTGGCACGAGGATGGAGCCGCGCAGCTTGCCGCTGATTTGCAGCATCAACTCGATTTCATCCTGCTTGAGCGCCTCCAGATCGACTTGCGGCCAAGACGCATCGAGCAAGTCGCCATGAGCTACTGAGTAGCCCAGCTGTTGCCACAAGGAATGCGTCAAGTGCGGGGTCGCGGGATAGAGCACGCGCAGCAAAATACCAAAACCTTCCACCAGCACCGCCATGTCGCTGCTGGCAGCCATTTGCGTGCCTTCTGCTGGCTTAAACGCCTCCAATGCATTGAGTAATTTCATCGCGCCAGAGACCACGGTGTTGTACTGCATGCGCTCGTAGTCGTAGCTCACTTGCTTGAGCACACTGTGGATCTCAAGGCGCAGTGCTTTGGCAGTTTTACTTAGGTTTTTAGCATCAAATGAGCAATTAGCCGGCATAAAATCTGCGCCAACTGCTATTGATTTAATAGCATTTAATTTACTGCCAAAGCCCCATACGCGGCGCAGGAAACGATAACTACCTTCTACCGCGCCATCGTTCCACTCCAGCGTGGCCTCGGGCGGCGCGGTAAACATGGTGTACAGGCGGGCGGTGTCTGCGCCGTATTTGTCGATCAGCTCTTGCGGGTCGATGCCATTGTTTTTGGACTTGCTCATCGTGCCCACGCCTTCGTAGTCGATCAGCGTGCCTGCGGCCAATGGCTCGCTGGCGTAATCTACCGCCACTTTGAGCTTAGCGCCCGTGATCTTGCCCGCCTCATCGTGCACATGTTCCACATCCTGCGGCCAGAAATAGTCTTTGCCACCTTTGGCGGTTCGCCGCGAGTAAATGTGGTTGAGCACCATGCCTTGGCACAGCAACTTGGTGAACGGCTCATCGGCCTGCATCAAGCCCATGTCACGCATGACTTTCGTCCAGAAACGGGCGTAGAGCAAATGCAAGATGGCATGCTCGATGCCGCCGATGTATTGATCCATCGCACTCGTCTTGGGCATCCAATAGTTCACGGCGCTGTTGGTCATCGCGGCGCTGGCCTTCTGGTCGGCTTCGGGCAGGCAATAGCGAATGAAATACCACGAAGAATCGACGAAGGTATCCATCGTGTCGGTCTCGCGCCGCGCTGCTTTGCCGCAGATGGGGCACGCGACGCTCGCGTCGCTGCTTGGACTCGCCTTGTGGAAGCCTTCATGCTTGGCCAACGGATTGCCCGAGCCATCGGGAATGCAATCTTCAGGCAGTTTCACCGGCAATTGATCGTAAGGCACAGGCTGCGCGCCATGCTCCGCGCAATGCACGATCGGAATCGGCGTGCCCCAATAGCGCTGACGGCTGATGCCCCAATCGCGCAGACGCCAAGTGGTTTTTTTCTCGCCGAGGTTTTTGGCGGCAAGATCAGCAGCGACTACATCCACACAAGCTTTGAATGTCAGACCATCGTACTTGCCAGAATTGATGGCAATGCCTTCGCCTTTCTCGGCGTACCAGTCTCGCCATTGGTCAGTTGAAAAGGCTCCCGTTCGCCCTGAGCCGCCTGTACTGAGCTCCGTCGAAGTAGTCGAAGGGCTCGCTTGGGCTTCGACAGGCTCAGCCCGAACGGGCAAGGCAACTACCTGCCTAATGCCCAAGTTGTATTTCTTCGCAAACGCAAAATCCCGCTCATCATGCGCAGGCACACCCATGACAGCGCCATCGCCATAACTCATGAGCACATAGTTGCCAACCCACACCTCGACTTGCTCGCCCGTGAGCGGATGCGAGACGAAGAGGCCCGTGGTCACGCCTTCTTTTTCTTTCACAGCCAGCTCGGCTTCTGTCGTGCCGCCCGCCTTCAATGCTTCAATTTTGGTAGCAAGCTCCGCAGACAATTCGCCGGCTCTCACCGCAATTGGATGCTCGGGCGCAACGGCCACAAAGGTCACGCCCATGATCGTGTCAGCCCGCGTGGTGAACACATACATCTTGCCGTCTTGAATCAGTTTGCCTTGCGCATCCTTGATCTCATGTGGAAATGCAAAGCGCACGCCTTCGGATTTGCCAAGCCAGTTCTCTTGCATGAGCCGCACTTTGTCGGGCCAGCCGGTGAGCGTGGCATTCGGGTTGCCAATCTGCACGTGATCGAGCAGCTCTTGCGCGTAATCGGTGATCTTCAGGTAGTAGCCCGGAATCTCGCGCTTCTCCACTGTCGCGCCCGTGCGCCAGCCTTTTCCATCAATCACTTGCTCATTGGCCAGCACGGTTTGGTCAACCGGGTCCCAATTGACGATTTGCGTTTTGCGGTACGCGATGCCTTTTTCCAGCATCTTCAAAAACAGCCACTGATTCCACTTGTAGTAGCTCGGGTCACAAGCCGCCATCTCGCGGCTCCAGTCAATGGCCAGGCCCATGGCCTGCATCTGGTCCTTCATGTGCTCGATGTTGCTGTACGTCCACTTCGCAGGTGGCACGCCATTCTTCATCGCGGCATTCTCAGCGGGCAAGCCAAACGCATCCCAGCCCATGGGCATGAGCACGTTAAAGCCCTTCATGCGCAACTGGCGCGCCAGCATGTCGTTGATGGTGTAGTTGCGCACATGACCCATGTGCAGCTTGCCGCTGGGATAAGGCAGCATGGAGCAGGCATAGTATTTGGGCTTTAAATTGCCCTGCGCGTCTTTTGCATGCTCAGTAACGCGGTAAGCATCCGCAGCATTCCAGTACTGTTGCGCCGATTTCTCTAGCGCGGTGTGATCGTATTTGTCTTGCATAGCTTTCAAACTTCAAAGAAACGGATTTTTAATCGACAGCGAGTTGCCGCCAAACTGCGTGGGAATTTTCACATTCAAGCCATGCTGCATGTCTTCTGAATACACCACATCGCAGCGCATTCCGGCAGCCGCAGCAACGATGTTCGCATCAAAAATATTGAACTGATACCGCTCACCCAAGTAAACAGCCAGCTTGTGGGTGCTCAAAGTGAGATCACACACTTTGCAAATGCCTTGCAGCGTGAGGCTGATTTTTCCAATCTCTCGCCAAGGCATTTTCCGCTTACCGCGCAGCACATTGGCAAACTCGTTGAGCACCTGCGCACTGATCACGCAATCACTTTCCAATAACTCTTCAACACGCTCAGCATATGGATGCTGATCCACCCAATATACCAACACATTGGTATCTAAAAAAATACTCATGGCGCCGTGTTTTCTATCGTGCGAGAGTTGGCCTCTTCGCGGTCAAATTTCCAGCCCTCGGGCCAGGAGCCACGGTATTTGCGCATGGATTCGATCAGCTCTCTTTTCGTAGGTTCGCGGCTGATCTCAATGGCGGGCATTGCAGTCTTGCCTTTTTTCTTGACAGGCCGCACCTCCAGCTCATCGCCCTCGGAAATCCCCAGCGCTTGCACCAGTGCCACAGGCAGGCGCACGCCTAGACTGTTGCCCCATTTTGCGACTTGCATGATGATCTCCTGATGGATATACAAGGGAATATTGTATATCCAAAGACGGGCGAACGGGCTATTTGGACGCTTGGGGATTGGCCACAAAACCAATGCGCGTGAGGCCGGCCTTTTGCGCGATGCCAATCACTTCGATGACTTTGCCGTAGGGCACGGTCTCATCAGAGCGCAGTTGCACTTCGGTGTCTTTGTTTTGCTTGGCGCTTTGTTTGAGGCTATCCGCGAGCGCCGGCAACTCAATCGGCTGATCGCCGAGGAAGACTTTGGCGCTTTTGTCGATCACGACCGTGACGAATTTAGGCGCTTCTGTGGGCTTGGCGGCATCGCTATTGGGCAAATCGAGCTTGATTGAGCTTGCGAGCAAAGGCGCGGTGATGATGAAGATAACAAGCAGCACAAGCATCACATCCACCAGCGGCGTGACGTTAATGTCGCTCATGGGCTGATCGCCCTTGGTGCGCTCGAGTTTGCCGAAGCTCATGGCTTACTTCACAGCGTGATGCACAAGAAGCTCGCGCAGATCGCGCGCGAAGCCTTCAAGATCGGCTTCGATGCGACCAATGTAGCGGCCAAACAAATTGTAGGCGAGCACAGCAGGAATGGCGACAGCTAAGCCAGCGGCTGTCATGATGAGCGCCTCGCCTACGGGGCCGGCGATTTTATCAATCGTCACTTGGCCAGCACCGACGAGGCCGACGAGGGCGTGATAGATGCCCCAAACAGTGCCGAGCAAGCCGACGAATGGCGCGGTGGAGCCGACGGTAGCGAGCAAAATTTGGCCAAATTGCAATTTGAGGAGAACGCTGTGCAACGCATCGCGAAGTAAGCGCGTGAGCTGCTGCGCTTTATCGCCAGCAGCAGCCAGTGTGCCTGAGGCATTGGTTTGCGAAGCATCGATCAGCGGCAGCACCAGCAGCTCGCGATCCAGCGCAGCCACGCTGGATCGGCCTTGGCTGACATCAGCCGCCTGCCAAAAGCCAGCCACCGATTGAGCCACATCCGGCACGGCTCGCTTGATCACCCAAGCTTTCCAAAAAATCACCACCCAGCTGGCCACGCTCATCAGCAGGAGCAACACTGCAATGAATTTGCCAACACCATCGCTTTGTTTGAGGAAATCGAGTGCATCCATGGTTTCAAAATCACGCTGAAGTGTTGTTGTTCAATTGCAGTACGTCAAACATATCGAACATGCCGCTTTTCTTGAGCGCTAAAAAGCGCACGGCACGCAATGCGCCTTCGGCATAGCCTTCGCGGGTGGAGGATTTGTGGGTGATTTCAATGCGCTCACCAATGCCAGCAAACATCACGGTGTGATCGCCCACAATATCGCCGCCGCGAATGGCGGAAAAGCCAATGGCTTGGGGATCACGCGCACCCGTGATGCCTTCTCTGGCAAACACAGCGTGGCCTTTGAGATCACGACCTAAAGCACGAGCCACCACTTCGCCCATTTTCAAGGCCGTGCCTGAAGGTGCATCCACCTTGTGACGATGGTGGGTTTCGATGATTTCGATGTCGTAGCCATTGCTCAGAGATTTTGCGGCCAGCTCCAGCAGTTTGAGCGTCACGTTCACGCCCACGCTCATGTTGGGCGCGAGCACAATAGCGATGTCTTTGGATGCAGCCTGCAATTGCTGTTTTTGCGCATCAGAAAAACCTGTGGTGCCTATCACCATGCTCACGCCTTGCCTGAGACACTCGGCCAGATGCGCCATCGTACCCTCGGGGCGCGTGAAATCAATCAAAGCATGGCAGCCATTCAAAGCTTGCGCGATGTCAGCCGTGATCGTCACGCCGCTGGCGGTGCCTAAAAATCCGCTGGCATCCAAACCGATGCCGGGGCTGCCCGGCACATCAAGTGCGCCACCCATCAAACAATCGTCGGCTTTGCTCACGGCCTCAATCAGCATGCGCCCCATGCGGCCGCCTGCTCCAGCAATGCATATTTTTTGTTGCAGCATCAGCTCTGCCTTATTGCGCGGGTGTGAAGAATTCGCGCTCAATCAGCCAACGCCCATCGCGCTTGATGAGAAACATGGCCTTGGTGCCGATTTCGTTGAATGCATCGGATTCATAGACTTGGCGAAATACCAAGCGCGCCTCGGTGGGCGAGACCATGCGCACGCGCACATCAAGGGCAGCAATTGAAATGCGGGTGCGGCCTTCGATGCGAGTGCGGCGCAGTGCTTCCCATTCGGCACGGGTGGCAGAAGTGCCTTTGAACTCGGGTAAATAGTGCGCGAAATAGGCGGCTGAATTGCGCGCTTGCCAATCGCTTGTCCAGCGGTTCAAAAGGGTGGTGACTTCTGGGTCTGCGTTGGCCAGCGTGTAGCCGGATGCAACAGGCGCTGGTGCGGTCTGAGCAGCCAGAGCGGGTGGTGAAACCTGAGCAGTAGGCGCAACAGTTGGACTGGCAGGAGCAGGAGCAGGAGCAGCACGTTGCACGGGAGCGGGTGCTGTTGCGGCGGATTGAGCAACGATAGGTGTTGCCGGGACCGGAGAAACGGGCGGCAAGACCACCGCAGGAGCGGGTGCTGGCACAGGAGCAACTCTAGGCGCCGCTACGGCTGAGGGGGAAGGCGAAGGCGAAGAAGCAGCCAGCGCTGGCACGGGTGCTGCAGCAGGTGCTGCAACAGGTGCTGCAATGGTTGCAGGTGCAGCCGGAGCTTGAGGCGGGCTTGCCGCAGGAGATGCTACCGGCACGGCTGGGCGCACGGCGGGTGGCGCTGGCACGCTGGCAGCGGCTTGCGCGGTGAGCAAGGGTGCATTGGCGCTTGCGATGGGTGCAGCAGGGCGAGCGGCGCTGCTGGCTGCTACGGCGCGCTGCGTGCTGGCATCCCATGCAGAGGGGATGGCGCGGGGTGCCTCCAAGGGCGGGTAGCTCACAGGCGCTGTGCTGTTTGTCGCGCGCTGACCAGGATTTGACGCGGCGGCGGCCACATCTGGCGCAGAGTTTTTGAGGCCAAATTCCCGCAACACTTCTGGCGGCACTTCCAAAAGCGGCACTTTTCCGAGCGAACGACCTGCGGACAGCGATGTCACAAAAGCCTCCTCGGTGATCATTTCATCGCTGTCGATTTTGATCAGATCGTCATTTTTGAAGAAAACCGTGAGCTTGCGCTGTTGCGGCGCTTGGCCTTGGCGCAAAATCGTAAAGACATACTCCCAGCGATCGGCATGGAAGGCGCTGGTGACCAAGGGCGAGCCCAAAATATCGCGCACCTGCAAACGCGGCATGCCGAGCTGCAAAGCGTCTTTTTGTTCCTTGGAGATGAAATTACCTTGCACCACATCTATTTTGTATGGGGTGATCAACCCGCCTAAGGTGCTGGCGGTGTTGTTGAAGCTGGAGCATGCGCTCAAAGCGATGCATGCGCTAGCCAACACGCTCAAGCGCCCAAACGCAAGCGTAGGCTGAAACTTGGCGGAAAAAAGATCTGTGGAAACGGTCATGAGGGCAATCCAAGCGGGCAAAGCTGCCCGTTCTGGGAGACAAAGGTTATGATCAAACCATTGTAGCGGCTTCGCTTTGCACTACCGAGCAGATTTGCAGCACCCTAGTCACACCATGAGCACGCTTGACGAACTGAAAAACACCGGCCTCAAGGCCACTTTGCCGCGCCTGAAAATCATGCAGATTTTCCAAGCCGGGGCGCAGCGTCACATGACGGCGGAAGACGTGTACCGCGTCTTGTTGGGAGAGCGCACGGATATTGGTTTGGCCACGGTGTATCGCGTGCTCACTCAGTTTGAGCAGGCAGGCTTGCTCACGCGCAGCAATTTCGAGAGCGGCAAAGCTGTTTATGAGCTCAATGAAGGCACACACCACGATCACTTGGTCTGCCTCGATTGCGGCCGGGTCGAGGAATTTCACGATCCAGAGATTGAGAAGCGCCAAACAGCGGTGGCCAAGCTCAAGGGCTTTGTATTAGAAGAGCATGCACTCTCGCTTTATGCCCGCTGCACCAAGACGGCTTGCCCGAACAAGCTTGCAGCCGGCAAAAGCGCTTGAATTCGCAAGCCCTTTCCCCGCCTATACGCCCCAGTGTCTTGCGCCCTGGTGCAAAATTTTTGTTGTCCCATACGGCGCATTTCATCGCTTTAGGCGCAGGCTCGGGCCTCTCTCGCATCGCTCCAGGCACGGCGGGCACACTCTGGGCATGGGCAGCGTTTTCAGTGATGCAGCTTTATCTCTCGGAGGCGCAGATCGGCGGCGTGATCTTGGCCTCGCTCTTTGTGGGTTGGTGGGCTTGCACGGTGACTGCCGCGCACCTGCGTGTGCTCGATCCCGGTGCAATCGTTTGGGATGAGGTGGTGGCGTTTTGGATCATTCTTTGGCTCATCTCGCCCGCAGGCTTGATGGCGCAGCTCGCGGCCTTTGCGCTGTTTCGCTTTTTCGATGCGGTCAAACCTGGCCCGGTGGCTTGGGCTGACGAGCTGTTTCATGGCTTTGGCTACTCGGGTGGCTTTGGGATCATGTTCGATGATCTGGTGGCCGCAGCTTGCACACTGCTTCTGATTGCGTTGTGGCGATTTTGAGGGATGATCGGCCATGCAGTCACTATCAAAAAATGAGCAAACTACGCAGTATTTATGCCGGCAATTAGCGAATTTTCTTCTAAAAAATGAGTTAAAACTCGTCACGGCTGAAAGTTGCACGGGTGGGCTGATCAGCGCGGCGTGTACGGATTTGGCCGGTTCATCGGATTGGTTCGATCGCGGTTTTGTGACCTATTCCAATGCTGCGAAGATCGAGCTGCTCGGCGTGGATGCTGCCTTGATCGAAGCGCATGGTGCCGTCAGTGAGGCTGCAGCCCGAGCCATGGCTTTTGGGGCGATCCGCCATAGCGCGGCTCAGATCAGCATCGCCGTCACGGGTGTCGCCGGCCCCAGCGGCGGCAGTGTGGCCAAGCCAGTGGGCACAGTCTGGTTTGGCTTTTGGAGCCAAGGCAGTTTGCACAGCGAGATGCAGCGCTTTGCTGGCGATCGCGACGCTGTGCGCCAGCAAACCGTGGCGCATGCTTTGCAGCGGCTACTGGCGCTGCTGTCCGATAATGCCTAAGTGCTTATGGCGAAAGCGTTCTGCGCAAAAGAGCCACCTTATGCTGTTGTGATGAATTTGTCCAAAGCTCGACGTGGCGTGGCCGGTGCGGGCGTTGGCGTGTAGCCGATTCGGCAAAGCATTTGCACGGTCATATCGGCAGCGCTGCGCGGGGCACTTTGACCTAAAACGAGCTTGTGGGCTTGCTCGTAGTGCGGCTTCATCTCGGCAAACTCTTGCAAGGCTTGGCTTAAGGGGTGCATGCTGATGCCAAGCGCTGTAGCCTCTAGTTGCAGGCGCACATAGGCGCGCCCTGCTTCGACTTGATCCGCTCGCGTGTTTTTGCCAGTGATCCAGACATAGCCCATGGCTGTTTTACTCGTGCCGTCAAAACGCTCAATGAATTTTTTCTCGGCTGTGCTGCCAGCAGCGGGGGGCTGACTGCGATCAAACTGGCCCAATGCCGTGAGCGCGCGCACCATGGGTGAATTGACCGAGATGCCATCACGGTGTTGCAAAATTTCGCTGGGGCCCACACGCACGAGGCGGATGCTTTCCAAATTCGTGCGGGGTGTTTGCATCTCAAGAAGTGCGGCATCAAAGCAAAGTTTGCGCAGAGGCACAAGGCGCTCTTCTTGCACCGTGCCGCCGCATTGCATGCGCGAAGTGCCCCCCGAGGCGAGGATGCTTTGCAGCTTGGTATCCGACACTTGTTGGGTGGTGTCGAAATTGGTCTTCACCGTATGGCGATTCAAAATCTGAGTAAACAGCGCATCCTTTTGCCCGCCCGGTGTCACCGTGATGCGTGCCACGGGCAGCTTCATGGCAGCGCGCCAGTCTTTCAGCTCAGCAGGCAGCTCGCCCTGTGGCCATAGCTGCACATCGGCACGCAAACCCTGCTCAGCCAGCGCAATCACCAAAAGCTCCAGAAACGCGCCATGCCCCACCATGATTTGCCGGCCAAATGGATCAGTCTCTGGCAAAACGCGCTGCGGATCGGTGCGCAACGTGATGACATTGGCTTCGCGCAAATCCACCAGCCACGGCTGCAAATTGTGCGGATTAGGCGCTGTGATCGCATAGGCCAAAGCGCGGCGGCGCGGATCGGTCTCGTCTGCTGCGGGGCCGCTCCAAGCTTCCAAGGCTTGCGCGGGATAGTCGCTGCTCAAGCAGCCGCTTAGTGTTGCCGTGGCTGCCAGCACTGTGCCGCCGCCTGCCAATCGAATGAAGTTTCTGCGTTCCATGATGATCCTTTCAATGTGTGAAGCCGATTGTGAAAACTTCTTGGCTATTGCACAATTGCCTAACTCTTCACATCAGAAATTCAAAAATGAATACCTCATTTGACTGGAGCTTGATTCGCTCCTTCCTTGCCGCGCTCGACCATGGCAGCCTGCTCGGCGCAGCCAAGGCACTGCAATCGAGCCAGCCCACCTTGGGGCGGCATATTGCTGAGCTGGAGGCGCAACTCGGCGCAACTTTGTTTGAGCGCACCGGGCGCGGCCTGCTGCCCACGCCAATGGCGCTGCGCTTGGCAGATGCCGCTCGGGCAATGGAGGCAGGTGCAATGCACCTCGCGCGGCAAGCCAGCGGCGGGCAATCGGAGCGCGCGGGCAGCGTGCGCATCAGCGCCAGCCAGCCGATTGCTTGCGTGCTTCTGCCGCCGCTGCTGGCCCGCATGCGGCTGGCCTTGCCGGAGATCAGCGTGGAGCTGGTGGTGAGCAATGCCGTGAGCAATTTGCTCAAACGCGAAGCTGATATCGCGCTGCGCATGGTGCAGCCGGAGCAAAGCAGCTTGATTGCCAAGCGCGTGGGAGCAGTCTCCATTGGCGTGTATGCCCACCAAGATTATTTGCGCCGCCGAGGCAGCCCGAAGCAGCCCACCGACTTGCTCGCGCACGATTTGATTGCGGGCGACAAAGATGAAGCCATTCAGCGTGGCATCAAAGCCTTTGGTTACAGCATCGATCCCGCTCGCTTGGTGCTGCGCACCGATGATTTGATGGCGCAGTTTGGCGCGGTGCGAGCGGGTGTGGGCATCGGCTTTATTGCCGATTATTTGGCACAGACCGATGCTCAACTGATACCCCTGTTGACGCAACTGCCAATTCCTGATTTGCCCATGTGGCTGGTGGTGCACAGGGAAATCCGCAGCAACGCCCGTATCAAAGCTGTGTACGATTTCTTGGGCAATCAGCTACCAAAAGCGTTATGAGCTGTTTTTATCAGTGCTGGCAGTTAAAGCTCAAGGCATCACGCGACTTAAAAAATCCAAAACGGGTTGGCTCCACAAGGCGGGTTGCGAGCTGATAAAGTGCCCATCGCCCGACACTGGGGGTGCTAAAAAGAGCTCTGATTTCCCACCCGCTTGATTAAATGCTTCATGAGATTTGCGAATCGTGTTTGCAGTGTAGCGAGAATCATTTTCAGCAAACACCAATTGAACGGGCACTTTCGCCGCCGCGCCTAGCTCGCCCCAGCCGCTGATCATCATCTTGTTTTCAAAGGTCGGTGCTTGCCCGTCGGGATGATTGCTCCTGCCGCCGGAGAAATTGATGATGCCCTTCAAACCATCGATGTTTTGTGATGATAAATACATCACTGTATCGCCACCGGCAGATTGACCGGCTAAGACGAAGCGCTTCATATCGAGCCCATTTTCTTGCCTCAGTGCAGCAATCGCATCCATCACAGCCACAGCATGATTGCGCGCTTTGTAGCTGGGATCGCCGTCATTGATGGCGTATTGAGCATAGCGATACGTGCCCTCAGATCGCCCCACGCCGGGGCGCGCGGGCATTGCCACAGCGTAGCCTTGCCTTAAGAGTGTCGTTGCGATGCTGGCATCGACATAGCGCTGACGATATTTGATCCACGGCATATCCATGACGATATCGCCGTGGTTAAAAATGACGACGGGATGCGGCCCGGGAGTTGGTGGAGCGAGCAGCGTGATTTCGAGTTTGCCCTGCTTTCCAGAGGCCATGATGACGCGTTCTTTCACGCTCGCTTGAAGCGCAGTGTCAGGTCTGCTGATGGCTACTTTTTTTTGCAGCCAGTCCGAGAGCAATGTTGGCAACAGATTTTCAATGCCTGGCAAAAGATAGCTAGAGCCCGAACCACATTGCCCGATGAGCGACATTTTCTCTGGCTGAAAAGGAATGTCTTTCCAGCCGGTGCGATGAATATATTCTTTGGTTTCAACTTGCGATGCGATGAAGCATTGGTTGGTGCTGTCATGAATCACCAAGACATTGGCAGCGCTGCCCTGTTCTAATTTTTCTTCGCGTATGCGTGGCCAAAATGGTGCCAAGATCAATTGGCCATCGACATGCTTGCTGCCGCGCATCGCCAGACCCGCGCTCGCCATGGCCAATCCTTCAGAGCCAACACTGATACGAATCATTTGTGGATACTGGCGCTTGATCGCAGCAAGCAGATCCTCCATGTCGGATAAAAAGCGCGGATCAGTGGCCACAGTGCTGTTCAGCCCAGTATTGGCTGGCACGGCGAGCCAAATCAACCCAAAGCCAGCTTCTAAAAGGCGCATGCGGCTGCGCGTGATGGGATAGTGAGCAGGTTCGGTTTGTACAAAGCTTGATGAGTTGGCCAGCGCGGTCGGAGGATTGGGCCTTAAGTTGGCTGGTATGACAATCAGCAGCGCCTTGTTATCAGGGTTGATCCCATCTGATGTGACGACATATTTGATCAATGCACCATCCTCAGCGCGTCTCGATACGGCGATCTCACTTGTTGATAATGATTGTGATTGCGCCAAGCTGCAACTTATGCCGATCAACAGAATGAATGCATGGAGAAATATTTCATAAGCAGTTTTCCCCTTCGTGCTTGCTTTCCTGCCCATAAAATACCTTTTTCAATGAATCGAAACAATATGTTAGCAAAACTCGAAACGCAGCTACCGATTCGCTATAGCGCCTTCATTGCCTGCATATTTTTCAGCCTCTTGGGCTTGTTTTGTGTGATTATTTTCGGTGTTGGCTGGCTTTGGACATTGTTGTTCATGGGTTTGAGTGCGTTGGGCATTCGAGATTTGCGGCAAGACAAGCATGCCATTTTGCGCAACTATCCTGTGATTGGCCACATGCGCTTTTTGATGGAATACATCCGCCCGGAGATTCGGCAGTATTTCTTGGAAGGCGACAATGAAGCCGCGCCATTTTCGCGAGCTCAGCGTTCATTGGTCTATGCCCGCGCCAAGGGCGACAGTGACAAGCGACCCTTTGGCACGCAGCTTGATGTGAGTGCCGACGGTTATGAGTGGATCAATCATTCGGTTGCGCCCACCCAAGTGCCAAGCCATGATTTTCGCACCGTGATCGGCTCTGCACACAATGCGTGTACCCAGCCTTACTCGGCCAGCGTGTACAACATCTCGGCCATGAGCTTCGGCGCACTGAGCGCCAACGCGATTCTTGCGCTCAACCAGGGTGCAAAAGCCGGTGGCTTTGCACATGACACGGGCGAGGGCTCCATCAGCGTGCATCATCGCCAGCATGGCGGGGATTTGATCTGGGAAATCGGCTCAGGCTATTTTGGCTGTCGCAACGATGACGGCAGCTTCAACGCAGAAAAATTTCAAGCCAATGCACGCGATCCTCAAGTTAAGATGATCGAGCTCAAGCTGAGCCAAGGCGCGAAGCCGGGGCATGGCGGTCTGCTGCCGGGCTCCAAGGTGACGGCGGAGATTGCAGCGGCGCGTGGTGTGCCGCTGGGCGTCGATTGCGTCTCGCCTGCCGCGCACAGCGCGTTTTCAACGCCGCTTGAAATGATGTCTTTCATCGCTCAGCTGCGCGAGCTCTCCGGTGGCAAGCCCGTGGGCTTTAAGCTGTGCATTGGGCATCCGTGGGAATGGTTTGCAATTGTGAAGGCCATGTTGGCAACGGGCATCGTGCCCGATTTCATTGTGGTCGATGGCGCGGAGGGCGGCACGGGCGCTGCGCCCGTGGAATTCACCGATCATGTGGGTGCGCCATTGCAAGAAGGCTTGCTGTTGGTTCACAACACGCTCAAGGGTGCGGGGTTGCGCGATCGCGTGCGCATCGGTTGTGCGGGCAAGGTGGTAAGTGCTTTTGACATTGCGCGCATGATGGCGTTGGGCGCAGATTGGTGTAATTCAGCGCGCGGCTTTATGTTTGCTTTAGGCTGCATACAAGCACAAGCCTGTCATACCGGGCATTGCCCCACAGGCGTGACCACGCAAGATGCGCATCGCATGAAAGCGCTGCATGTGCCCAGCAAGGCCGAGCGGGTGCAGCATTTTCATGCGCAAACTTTGCATGCACTCACTGAAATCGTGCAAGCGGCGGGGCTCCATCATCCCGGCCAGATCACCGCGCATCACATCGTGCGCCGTGTGAACGACAACGAGGTGCGCTTGCTAGCCAATTTGGTCCCGCAAATTGGGGAGGGCAGCTTGTTGAGCGCAAATATTGATGAAACACACAATGTGTTTCGCATGTATTGGCCGCGCGCGCGCGCCTCTGGTTTTGCGCTGACAGCGAAAGCTCTATGAGCCACGCTCAGGGTGTCTTGACAGAGGTGTAGCGGCTGGCCAGCGCCACCAGCACAATCACTGGCAAACCCAGCAAGGCGGTGCCTGTAAAAAATGCAGCGTAGCCGATGCTGTTGACGACTTGTCCTGAAAAGCCTGCGAGAAATTTGGGCAGCAGCAACATCAGCGAGCTAAACAGCGCATATTGCGTGGCCGAATACTGGATGTTGGTCAAGCTAGAGAGGTAAGCAATGAACGCAGCAGAAGCAATACCGCTGGATAAATTGTCGGCAGAGATCACCCAAATCAGCGCATTCACATTTGGGCCTTGGCCACCAAGCCAAGCAAACAACAAATTGCTCACCGCACTGAGCACGGCGCCCAGCATCAGCACCCGCATCACGCCAAGCCGCATTGACAAAATGCCGCCAATGAACGCGCCCAGCAGTGTCATGATCACGCCATACACTTTGGTCACGCCAGCAACTTGGTCTTTCGTGAAGCCCATGTCCACATAAAACGGATTGGCCATCACACCCATCACGATATCGCTGATGCGATAGACCGCGATCAAGCCCAAGATCAATGCTGCTTGCCATTGGTAGCGTTTGAAGAAATCTGCAAAGGGCTCGATCAGCGTTGTGACCAGCCAATCTTGCGCATTCTTGGCTTTTGTCATCACGCGCGCTGCGGGCTCTGGCGAGAACAGCACCGTGATCACGCCTACCAGCATCGAGCCGGCCATCCATAAATAAGCGGTACGCCAAGCACTGGGGTCGTAGTTGGCCGCAGTCGCAATTTCAGCGCGCGCCGCGATCCAGAGGACACCCGCGCCGGCCCAAATCATGGCGAGGCGATAGCCGGTTTGATAAGCGGCCGCCAGAGCTGCTTGGCGATCCGTGTCAGCCGATTCAATACGGTAAGCGTCCAGTGCAATATCCTGCGTCGCCGAGCCAAAGGCCACGATCAGCGCACTCCAAACGACGGGCATCAACGCCAGTTTGGGATCTGATACCGCCATGCCTACCAGCCCAACCATGATGACCAACTGCGATAGCAACAACCAAGACCTGCGCCGGCCGAGCCAGCGCGTGAGCAAGGGAATGGACAAGCGATCAACCAGCGGCGCCCAACACCACTTGAAGCCATACGCCAGCCCCACCCAGGTTAAAAACCCAATGGTGGCTCGATCAACGCCAGCCTCTCGCAAGCGAAAGCTGAGCGTGCCAAGCACAAGAAGCAAAGGCAGCCCGGCAGAAAAACCTAAAGCAAGCATCCGCAGTGTGGGGGTTTCGAGATAAACGTTGAGCGCTTGCAACCAGCCGATGCGCTGGTTTTGGGGTGAATGAAGTTCGTTCGACATAGCCAGCATCATGCCTTAAGCGTGTATGGAAGTCGGTAGCGGACCAGACCTGCAATTCGACCGAACAAACGAACCAAATAACGAGGCTGCGGCCATAACAGCCGGATCGGCACACTCAAAAGCGCCAAAAGCAGTACGCGCCAACGCAGCGCCTGCACTTTATCCACATGGCCATGCTTGGCTTGAAAAATGAGCTTGGATTGCGCATGGTGAAAGCCGCGAATGTATTCTGAGCGCCATGGAAAACCTTCTTTTACTGAGCTGCGTGAGGCATGCACGGCATGCACTTCCGGCGCGATAACGATGCTTCGCCGGGCTAAAAATTGGCGTAAACACAAATCTTCGTCTTCGTAGTACAAAAAGAAACTCTCGTCGAAGAATCCCGTATCCTCAAATGCCTCCAAGCGCAAAAGCAGCGCCGCCCCGGTCGCAAAGCCGACACAGCAATGCGCTTGTGCCGCCGGCCCTTGTGAAGCCCATGTCTTTGAAGGCCATCGATAACTGACCTCCAGTTCTCCACCTGGCCTAGTGATTTGGGGTGCAACAATCGCAGCATCAGGGTATTGCAAAGCCACGGCCAAAAGGCGCTCTATGCCCGCCGGATCGATTTGGCAATCAGGATTGAGCAGCAAAGCGAATGGCGTGGCACACAGTTTCAAGGCGCGATTGTTTGCTGCACCAAAACCGATGTTTCTGGGCAACTCGATCAAACGAGCCTGCGGCATATGCTGGCTGCGCTGGGCAGCAAAGTCGTCTTGGCTGCCATTGTCGACGAGGAGGATATGAACTTGTTTGCCAAGCTTGAGCGATTGCGCATGAAGGCAATGCGCACTGTTGTAGGTGACCAAAATCACCGTGACATGTTCAAGCAACAGCGGGTTCACTGGATACTTTTTTTGCACTCAGCTTTGAGTGTGCCTGCGCTGCCAACAACGCTAGAACAAATAAGAAAAAATGATTTTGACGAGAAGTCCAAAGCGAACTGCTGAAAAAACTGTTCACAAACAACATCAAAGAAAACCCAAGCATCAAGATTTTGAGGTCTGTCGTTTGTTGTGTGGCGCTGACCAAAACAGTCACCATCAGCCCAAGCAAAAGCCCTACACCCAGCAATCCATGGTCAATACCAAACATAACGTATTGATTGTCTGGGTGTTGCCGGGAGGCGTGGCAATTTGTTCGAGCAGGTAGCACAGTACAAATTAACGCGTGGTAACTGGCTGTTCCGTAACCAAAGACCGGTTTATGTGCAATCAATTCTATGCTTTGCGTCATGATGTAAAGACGTACACCCACCGAAGAGTCTGCTTGATCTTGAAAATCTCTTGCCTCTGTGTAAGCAATTTCAAATCGTTCTTTCATCAACGGACTGGCGTACATTGCCGCGAGCAAAGCCATTGCAATCGCTAAACATCCTGCGACTTTGTAGGCAGCTTTCCAAGGCATCGCAGGGGTGTATAAAAAAAACACCAAAACCACAAGACTGAGCAAGATGAAACCGGTTCTGCCAGCAGATAAAGCGATGATGGATGCGCTTGAAGCAACTGCCAACGCAAGCCATATGAGGCCAGTTCGCGCAGGCTTGCTGGATTGAAACTGAACTAAACATAAGAGCACAAAAAAAGCCATCATGATGTTTTGAGTGATGTGATCACCGATAACGGTGTGGTCACGCCCTAATCCTTGATGCTGTGTTCTTGACCATGGTAGATCTAACCAGACGTTAAGATATGTTGACACGAGGATAAAGAGCATAGCGCCCACAAACGCCGTGCCGCAGCGCTTGATCCACTTGGTTTCTGTGAGCAAAGACATAAAAACCACTGAAATAAGCAGCTTGCAATATTTATTCAAATGACGAGAGATGTCTTGCCAATCTGCTGGGCTAAACAAGCCATGCACCAAAATCAAACCGTAAAGGGCAAGTAAAAACCAAGCGACAGGGTTGCTCTTGAGTGTCTGCCAACGCGCACCGAAGTTGCCAGCAAGTAACCAAGCCAGCACTGCGAGTGCCATGAGCAGATTGGTTAAACCCAAGGCAATTGGAAAAGCAGCAAACACGCTCACCATCAGCCATTTTGCTGACAAATCGGAGTAACGCTGCACAGTGGGTAAGCTAGGCGGCATGGATCAACAGAGCTGGTGGTTAGATATTCTTTGGTCATCGAATCGTTCGAGCAGTGTTTCTTTGCATTCAAAACCCAAAACTCGAACAACATTGCGCCGTGTTGATATGACTTTATGGTATTTTAGACGCTTCATCGAGGAATCCTATTCGTGACTCAGAACACTTCGCTGCGCAAAGCTGTATTTCCTATTGCTGGGCTTGGCTCGCGCTTTTTGCCAGCCACGAAAACAGCACCGAAAGAAATGTTGGCGGTCGTGGACAAGCCCTTGATCCAATATGCTGTTGAAGAAGCTTATGAGGCGGGTATTCGGCAAATGATCTTCGTGACCGGGCGCACCAAGCGTGCCGTAGAAGATCATTTTGATCTGGCTTATGAGCTAGAAAATGAGCTGAGCCTTGCGGGCAAATCGCATTTGCTCCAAACGGTACGCAACATCACACCCGATGACATGCAATGTTTTCACGTGCGTCAGCCCAAAGCGCTAGGCTTAGGGCATGCCATTTTGTGCGCACGCGACTTGGTGGGGCAAGAATCATTCGCGGTATTGTTGGCCGATGATTTGATGGTGGCCAAGCCTTGTGTAACGCGACAGCTTGCAGATTTGCACCGACAGGATGGGCACAGCGTGTTGGCTGTGCAGGAGGTGCCGATGTCGCAGGTGCATCAGTACGGGATTGTGCAAACGGTGTCTCAGTCGGCGAATGTGGCCTTGATCAATAAAATTGTGGAGAAACCACGCTTGGAAGATGCGCTGTCGAATCTCGCTGTAGCGGGGCGCTATGTCTTAACCCCCGCCATTTTTCCGCTGCTTGCAGAGATGTCCGCACAGCGCATTGTTGGCAAAGAATTACAGCTCACCGATGCTATTTCTCAGCTATTGCAACGAGAGCCGGTGCATGCGCTTCGTTATGAGGGGCAGCGCTTCGATTGTGGAAGCAAGCTGGGCTTTCTCCAGGCCAGCGTGAGCTTAGCGCGAACGCATCCCGAGGTGGGGGAAGAGTTTTCCCGTTGGTTGAGCAGTCAGCAAAGCAGCTGATGCGATGCGTTAGCGTTTAACTGGGGCGCGGTCTGAAAGATCGTCGTAGCGAATCGCGGCATAGCGGAAAAAACATTCTAGGCTGACGAACAGGCAATGCAAAAAGCCTTCAGCACCGCACATGAATCCACGCTGAAAGAAATAGAATCGCACAAAATTGCTGAGCCCAGAAGCGAGCCCCCGAAGTACACCGCCGCGCTGGCCACGGGCTGCTCTTTTTGCCGCGCCTAATCGACTGTATTGTGCCAACTTAAGGATGCTGTCGTAAATGGATTCTCGGGAATAGTGAGGCAGGCGATGCACAAATTTCTTGTGCTCTAAGCCATCGACGTTCAGCACGGCGTGCTCATGAACCACTCCCTCGAAATGGGTGATCCATTCGCGCCGATACAGCCTTGGCAATGAGCCGCTGCTTCGCATGCGTGAGAGTGGTTTGCCAAACGCCACCTGATCCCAAGTGGTCATCCAAACGCAGGGGCTTTGACTGCGCACGGCCTGCTGAATTTCCTTGGCCAAGCCTTCAGTGACCAACTCATCTGCATCAAGAAAAAGAATATATTCGCAACTGCTGTGGGCCAGTTGCCGATTGCGCTGCACCGCAAAACCTTGCCAATCTGCATAGACATGCACCTGCACTTGAGCGCTCGCTGCCTTGGCCAGCGCGACGGTTTGATCGGTGCTGCCACTGTCAATGACAATGATTTCATCTGCAAAACTCACACTGGCCAAGCATGCGGAGATTTTTTTTGCCTCGTTAAGAGTCAAAACAGCCACCGTCAGCGTGCTCATGGCGCTTGCCCCGTGGTTTTGGTTTTCAGTGGCTGTGAAATTGCTCACCGGCCTTGAGCTGATACTGCGTGCCGCAATACGGGCATTTGGCTTGGCCGGTTTTGGCGATATCGAGGAAGACGCGTGGATGGCCGCTCCATAGCGCCATGCCGGCTTGCTTGCTTGGGCAAAAGATGCCGCCTTGCGGGTTCAAATCTTTGGCGGTCAGTTCAATCGGTTTGTTCATCAGGCTGCCTTCAAACCTTGGTGAGCCAATGCGCGTATTTCGGGTTGCGGCCATTGACGATATCGAAGAACGCGTTTTGGATTTTTTCGGTGATAGGGCCTCTCGTGCCGGCGTATTCACCTTCACCCAATGGGATGCGATCAAGCTCACGAATCGGCGTCACTTCGGCTGCTGTGCCAGTGAAGAAAGCCTCATCGCAGATATAGACTTCGTCGCGGGTGATGCGCTTTTGCACGATCTCCAGCCCTAAATCTTTGGCAATATGGAAGACGGTATTGCGTGTGATGCCGTTCAATGCACCAGCAGACAGATCGGGCGTGTAGATCACGCCGCCTTTGATGACGAAAATGTTCTCGCCCGCGCCTTCGCTCACGAAGCCGGAGCTGTCCAGCAGCAAGGCTTCATCGTAGCCTTCGTCAGTGGCTTCCATGTTGGCCAGGATCGAATTGGTGTAGTTGCTCACGGCCTTGGCCTGCGTCATGGTGATGTTGACGTGGTGGCGCGTGTAGCTGCTGGTTTTGACGCGGATGCCGCGCTTCAAACCTTCTTCGCCCAGATACGCGCCCCAAGCCCATGCAGCCACCATCAAATGAATCGTGTTTCCGCGTGGGGAGACGCCGAGTTTCTTGTCGCCAATCCAGGTCAGCGGGCGCAGATAGCAGCTCTCCAGCTTGTTGGCGCGCACGACTTCGCATTGCGCGGCACTGACTTCGCTTTTGGTGAAGGGAATCGCCATACGCAGAATTTTGGCGCTGTTGAACAGGCGCTCGGTGTGCTCTTGCAGCCGGAAAATCGCTGTGCCATGGATCGTGTTGTAGGCACGCACGCCTTCAAACGCGCCACAGCCGTAGTGCAGGGTGTGGGAGAGCACATGGATCTTGGCATCGCGCCATTCGACCATTTGGCCGTCCATCCAAATTTTGCCGTCGCGATCGGACATGCTGGGAGCGATTGGTGCCATGGGAGAGATTCCTCGGAAATGAATTCAAGACAATGATGATTTTACTGGGCTGGCGCAGCAGGCTCGGCGGATTCTGCGCTCGCGGCAGGGGCATCAGCAGGCACATCCTTTTGAACCGGGGGGCGAACCAACTCCCAAGATTGCAGTTTGCCATGGTTGAACGTGCAGGTCACGTGCGAGAGTCCAGCGTCCGTCCAGCGGTAAATTTCGGGCTGCACATCTTTGTCGGTTTGCAGCAAACCAAGGCTGCGTGTGAGCGCCATCACATGCAGCAAATTCACGTCTTTTTTGAGCTTCGCATTGAGCATCACCGCGCTGCCCACATGCCCTATGGGCGTGTTGGAGGCGCGTTTGAGCACCGTCATCATGCGGGTGAAATGCAGCAAACCCCACATCACCACGCCGCCTATCACCACGGCCACGCCCTGCCAGCCGTATTTTTGATAACTCACGGCAACCAGTGTCGCGCCCATGATCCATAGCAAGATACTTTTGAAATTCATGGAGCAAGATTTTATCGAGTTTGGCGCTGTTTTACGCTGAAATTAATGGCAAAAACACGTACTCGCCGGCATGGAATATACGCAGTATGCTATTTAAATAATAGTGAATGAGCGGCGTGTACTAACCAAACTCTGCGCCCAATTGCGCAGCGCGCTGGTGCGCCGCATGCAGGGCTTGCTCAAAATGCTCACCAATTTGGCGGTCTTGCATGGCCGTTATCGCGGCATAAGTGGTGCCGCCTTTGGAGGTAACGCGTTGGCGCAGCAGCTCGGGTGATTCGCTGGATTGGCGCGATAACTCGGCAGCACCAGCGAAGGTGCTCTGTGCCAGTTGGCGAGCCTGCTGCTCACTCAAGCCCATTTTTTGCCCAGCGCGCATCATGGCTTCGATGAAGAAAAACACATAGGCCGGGCCAGAGCCTGAGAGCGCGGTGACGGCATCTAAATGCGACTCTTGCGTCACCCACAGGTGCTCGCCCGTGCTCTCCAGCAAGGCTTCGATGCGCAACCTTTCATCATTGCTGACCGCCTCACGTGCATACAAGCCAGCAATGCCTTGGCCAATCAAGGCGGGCGTGTTGGGCATGGCGCGTACGATCCGCTCGGTGCGCAATAGCTGCGCCATGCTGCCAGATGTGATGCCGGCCATGACGCTCAGATGCAGGGCTTGTGCCGTATGCCCAGCCACCTGCTGAGCCGCCTCGCGAAAGCTTTGCGGCTTGACAGCCCAGACCACCTGATCTGCGCTGGCCAGCGCAGCATCCGGCTGTGCGATGGCTGCAATACCCAGTTCGGCCAACAGCTTATCGCGCTGGGGGGCATCGGGCTCGACCACGATGAATTGATGGGCCGCCATACCTTGGCGCAGCAAGCCGCCAATGATGGCGCTGGCCATGTTGCCGCCACCGATAAAACCCACTGAGCCGGAAAGGATAGAAGTCGTCATAGCCGAAGTGTAGCGAGCCTGAGCACAAACCTGTGAATGATTGATGGTTTGCCAGAAGGCACAGCGCCGCGCATTTGCGCTAACCTTGCCAGCATGAGCATCATCATTTCCCTCGACCAAGGCACCACCAGCTCCCGCAGCATCGCGTTTGATCATGCGGGCTCGGCACTTGCCAGCAGCGGCCAAGAATTTCGGCAAATTTTCCCGCAGCCTGGCTGGGTTGAGCATGATGCCCAAGACATCTGGGCATCGCAGCTGGCTACCTTGCAAAATTTAATGCAAAAACAGCTTTTTGCCGGCATTAAGCATACAAAGCTTGCTATTAATTCAATAGCAATTACCAACCAGCGCGAGACCACGCTGCTCTGGGATCGCGCCACAGGCAAGCCATTGCACAACGCCATCGTTTGGCAAGACCGCCGCACTGCGCCTGCTTGCGATGCCTTGCGCAAAGCAGGCCATGCTGCGCTGATTCAGCGCAAAACAGGCTTGGTCCTCGATGCATACTTTTCAGGCACCAAGCTCGCATGGCTGCTCAATCATGTTCCCGGCGCCCGGCAACGCGCAGAAAACGGCGAGCTCTGCTTTGGCACGGTGGACAGCTGGCTGATTTACAAACTCACGGGTGGCCATAGCCCCGCCATGACGCGCAAAGCCTTGCATGTGACCGATGCCAGCAACGCCTCACGCACCTTGCTGCTCAATATTCATACGGGTCAATGGGATGATGAATTGCTCAAGTTGTTCAACATCCCGCGCGCCCTGCTGCCCCGAGTTGTACCTTCAAGCGGCGTGGTGGGTGTCACAGATGCTGCACTGCTCGGCCAAGAAATCCCAATAGCCGGCATCGCTGGTGATCAGCAAGCCGCCACCTTCGGCCAAGCCTGCTTTGCGCCTGGCATGGCCAAAAACACCTACGGCACGGGCTGCTTCATGCTGATGAATACGGGCACGACGGCTGTGAAAAGCCACTATCAATTGCTCACGACGATTGCTTGGCATGGCCCGCAAGATGTCCCGCGCTGCGCCGCTTACGCACTCGAAGGCTCGGTCTTCATGGGTGGCGCGACGGTGCAATGGCTGCGCGATGGTCTTGGCTTGATTTCAAAAGCCTCAGACGTTGAAGGCCTTGCCACTAGCGTGGCTGATACAGGTGATGTGTATCTCGTGCCTGCGTTTGCTGGCTTGGGTACGCCACATTGGGACGGCTATGCACGCGGCGCACTGGTGGGCATGACGCGCGGCACAAGCCGCGCTCATATTGCACGCGCTGCGCTTGAAGCGATTGCGTTGCAAAGCGCCGATGTGTTTGAAGCGATGCGCGCGGATAGTGGCATCACCCTCAAGGAGCTGCGCGTTGATGGCGGCGCATGCGCCAACAATTTGCTCATGCAAATGCAGGCCGATTTCCTAGGCGTGCCCGTGGTGCGCCCCAAAGTCACCGAAACCACAGCGCTTGGAGCCGCATATCTGGCCGGTCTGGCCACAGGCTTCTGGCGCGATGCAGATGAAATCAGCCAGCAGTGGCAAATGGACCGCCGATTTGAGCCCAAGATGTCTGCTATGCAGCGTCAAACAAAACGCTTGCGCTGGCGAGAAGCCGTTGAGCGATCCAAAGGCTGGGCACAATAGAGCCATGACATCGCGCCCGCATCTCTTCACACAGCTCGCAAATACGGCGCACTTTGACACAGCCATCATCGGTGGCGGCGCAACAGGCTTAGGCGTGGCGCTCGATGCCGCCGCACGCGGCTTCAAAGTCGCCTTATTTGAAAGCCACGATTTTGCCAAAGGCACTTCATCGCGTGCCACAAAATTGGTTCACGGCGGCGTGCGCTATTTGGCGCAAGGCAACATCAGCTTGGTACGCGAAGCACTGCACGAGCGCACCACGCTGCTGGCGAACGCGCCGCACATTGCGCAGCCGCTGCCTTTTGTGATGCCCAGCTATGCTTGGTGGCAAGCGCCGTTTTATGGCGTGGGCCTGAAGATGTATGACTTGCTGGCTGGCAAAGCGGGGCTCGGTCGCACCGAATTTTTAAGCCGTAGCGCGACATTGAAATTGTTGCCCAATGCGCGAGAAGCTGGATTGACCGGCGGCGTCAAGTACTGGGATGGCCAATTTGACGATGCGCGACTGGCTTTGGCGCTGGCCAAAACGGCTGCTCAGCACGGTGCATTGCTCATCAACTATTGCGCAGCTACTGGCTTGATCTATGACAATGGAAAAATATCTGGCCTGCATGTGCAAGACAAAGAAACCGGGCAAAGCTACAGCATCAAAGCAAGCTGCGTGATCAACGCAGCTGGTGTATGGGTGGATGAATTCCGCCAGATGGACGGCGAGCAAACGAGGCGACCTGTCAAAGCCATGGTCGCGCCCAGCCAAGGCACGCACTTGGTCGTTGATCGCGAATTCATGCCCTCGGACCATGCGATTTTGATTCCCAAAACCGCCGATGGCCGCGTGCTGTTTATCGTGCCATGGCTCGGAAAGTTGATTTTGGGCACGACGGATTCACCGCGTGATGATCTTGCCCGCGAGCCCACCGCTTTCAAGGATGACACCGGCTTTATCTTGGGCGAAACCGCCAAATATCTCATGCGCGCGCCGCAGCGCAGCGATGTGAAATCCATTTGGGTCGGTTTGCGGCCTTTGGTCAAGCCACCCGATGAAGACGGTGGCAATACGAAGAAGCTTTCGCGCGAACACACCATCCTCGTGAGCAAATCGGGGCTACTCACAGTCACGGGCGGAAAGTGGACGACCTACCGCGCTATGGCGGAAGATGTTTTGGAAAATGCATTCCAAGCCAAGCTGTTGCCCGAGCGCGCAGGTGCAGTCACAGTCCACCTACCGCTCGTAGGATCACTCGCCACACAAAAACGCATCAGCGATGCGCCCGGCATCCACATGTATGGCAGTGAAGCGGTCAAAGTGCAAGCCCTGCCCGGCGCAGCCCACGAACTCTGCCCCGGTTTGACGGAGGCGATGGTGCGCTACGCAGCACGCTCTGAATACGCCCGCACTGTAGAAGATGCGCTCGCAAGGCGCTCGCGCTTGCTATTTTTAGATGCCAAACTCGCTGCGAGCATTGCCCCTCAAGTGGCCGCGATCATGCTGGAAGAAACAGGTGTTGATCCGCAGCTGGATGCTTTCCTGGCTTTGGCCAAGCAGTATTCCACCCTGCCCGAGTAAAGCGCACAATAGGCCATGGATCACAAATGGCTCGAAGATTTCATCGCGCTCGCGCGTGAACGCTCGTTCAGCAAAGCCGCCGATACGCGCCACGTCACACAACCGCAATTCTCGCGCCGTATCCGCTCGTTGGAGCTTTGGGCGGGTACTGATTTAGTCAACCGCGCCACCGTGCCTTTGTCGCTGACCGCTGCTGGCGAGGAGCTGTTGGCGGTTTCTCGGCAATCCGTCACCAGCCTCAGTGATTTGCGCGCCCGCCTTCGCAGCGGCCAAGATAACGTGGGCTGGGTCACGCTGGCTACAGGCCGCACCTTGGCACGCACGGCAGTGCCCGCATGGTTTACGCAAACACGCCGCGTTGCGGGTGAATATCGTTTGCGCTTGATCACGGGCTCGATTGCAGATGGTGTCACCGCGTTGGAGCAAGGCAATGCGGATTTTTTGCTGAGCTATACGCATCCACGCCTGCCACTGGTGCTTGATGAGGCGCATTTTGAAAGCATGGCATTTGGGCGCGATGCGTTGGTAGCTGTCAGTTGCCCCCAAGCAGACGGCACAGCATTGCATACCCTGCCGGGCAGCGATAAAAAGCCCGTGCATGCTTTGAGCTATACGCCTACGCTTGCGCTCGCCCAAGTACTGCAAGACGGCATCGCCCGTCAAATGCACCAGAGAAAACAAGCGCTGCATCTGCACACCATGTTTGAATCAGATTTTGCAGAAAGTCTGCACGAGCAAGCCAAAGAAGGCGCAGGCATGGGTTGGCTGCCGCTGAGCTTGGTACATGCTGATTTGCAGTCTGGCAAATTGGTGTATGCGAGCCAACCGATCAGCTCCATCCCCATCGAGTTTCGCTTGTTTCGCCCCCGCAAGAGCAGCAATGCGCAGGCGCGGCGTGTGTGGGACAACACGATGGCGATCAGCATCTGAGAATCACATGGGCGCATGCGCACAACGCATACGCGCGAGACAGTCATATCCTGATACTTCTGCTCAATGCATGCACTGGGTATGCACAGGAGTTTCGTCATGCTGCCAACCGTCTCGCACATTCAACGTCGTCAGTTGCTCAGGCTCTCTGGTTTGCTGCCTGCGGCCGTTGTCGGTCTTTCAAGCAAGGCGTGGGCACAAAACCCCGCTTCTGGCTGGCCGCAAGGCAAGGCGATCACTTTGCTGGTGGGCTATCCGCCGGGCGGCAGCACGGACATGGTGGCGCGCACCATTGGCGAAGCGTTGGGCAAGCGCTTGGGGGCCACCGTGATCATTGAAAACGCCGCAGGCGCGGGAGGCACCATCGGCGCGCAAAAGGCCGTCAACGCCGCGCCTGATGGCTACACGTTGCTGCTCGGCTCAGGCAGCGAAATCTCGATTGCGCGCTTGTTCAATTCTGCCGTGCGCTACAACGGCGAGACCGATCTCTCGCACATCGGCCTGATCGGCAGCACGCCGATGGTGTTGCTCGCTGCGCCCAAGCTGGGCATTAAAACGCTCGATGATGTGATCAGCAAATCCAAGGCAGAGCCCAAGCGATTTAGCTTCGCCTCCTCAGGCGTGGGCACGCCACTTCATATCAGCGGTGAGCTGCTCAACATGATGAGCGGCAGCAATTTGCGTCATGTGCCGTACCGAGGCGCAGCGCAGCAGATGCAGGATTTGCTCGGTGGCAATATCGAATACAGCGTCTCTGTGCTCTCATCAGCCATGCCGCATATTGAATCAGGCAAAGCGATCGCGATAGCTGTGACCACAGCACAGCGTTCACGCGCTGCGCCGCAAGTGCCCGCCATGAACGAGCATCCGCGCCTCAAGGGCTACGATATGAATGTGTGGTTCGGTTTGTTTGGCCCAGCAAAAATGCCAGCGCCTATGATCACGCGTTTGAACCAAGCTTTGAATGAATGTTTGCGCGATCCCGCCGTGTGGCAAAAGCTGCAAGCCGGTGGCATTAGCAATGACGGCGGCAGCCCGGCACAATTGAGTAGTTTTATTCGCCAAGAAACCACGCGCGTGAAATCTGTGGTGATGCGTGCGGCTACTGGCTTGGCTTCTTAATTTATTTCTTGAATTTTTATTGAAGGACTCTTCATGCATTCGACCCTCACATCGACCCAACGCCGCAATGTGTTGCGCTATGCTGGCGCAGCAACAGCTTCCACAGTTCTGGGCACAGCACATGCGCAAAGCTATCCGGGCAGCAAACCCATCACCATCGTGGTGGGCTATCCGCCCGGTGGCAGCACGGATTTCACAGCACGTACCGTGGCCGCGGAGTTGGCTAAAAAGCTTGGCACGACGGTGATTGTGGACAACGTGGGCGGCGCAGGCGGTGCGCTCGGTGCGCAAAAAGTCGCATCCGCTGCACCGGATGGCTACACGCTCATCGTTGGCGCGAACAACGAAATGGCGATCAGCAAACTCGTCTCATCTTCGGTGCGCTACGACAGCATGGCCAGCTTCACCCCTGTGGGCTTGATTGCATCGCAGCCGATGGTGTTGGTGGCTTCCACCAAAATGAATGTGAAAACAGCCGATGAATTCCTCCGATTGGTCAAAGCCAACCCTGGCAAATACAGCTATGGCTCTTCGGGCGTGGGCACGGCGCTGAATTTGGCGGGCGAGATGGTCAAGGAGGCCTCAGGCAGCTTCTTGGTTCATATCCCTTATCGCGGTGTGGCGCCCCTGACCAATGATTTGATTGGCGGCCAACTTGATTTTGGTGTGTTTGTGCTGTCCAGTGGCTTGCCGCACATCAAAAGCGGCAAAGTCGTGGCGCTCGGTGTCACGGAAGGTCAGCGCTCTAAAGCCGCGCCTGAGATCGCAGCTCTGTCGGAGCATCCGCAGCTCAAAAACGTGAAGATCTCTAGCTGGTTTGGCCTTTGGGGGCCTGCCGGCATGCCAGCGCCTGTGACGCAACGTTTGCAAATCGCATTGGCTGAAGTGATGGCAACGCCAGAAGTACGCAGCAAGCTAGAAGCGGCAGGCGCATCGTTTTTTGCACCCAACCAATCGCTGGCGGATTACCAAAAAAGCGAGATAGCGAATTACAAGCGCATTGTTGAGTTTGCCAAGATCAAGGAGTCTTGATGCGAGCTGTCCAGAAGCCGCATGCTGTAGAGATACAGCCGCCTGACCTGACCCGTTGGGCGCGCAGTCGCAGTGCAGACATTCCTTTTGCACATGAATTCACCGCCAGCGAGCCCGGCGCGGATGTGTTGATCACATCGCTGATTCACGGCAACGAATACAGCGGTGCAATGGTGATGAGCGAATTACTTGCCTTGCTCAGTGCAGGCCAGCTCATGCTCAATCGCGGTCGTTTGACCGCCGTGTTTGCCAATGTGGATGGATTTGCAGGCTTTGATGCAGCGCAGCCCGATGCTTCTCGCTTTGTCGATCAAGACATGAACCGCGTGTGGGATGCTGCCTTACTCGATGGTTCACAGCAAAGCAGCGAGCTGTCTCGCGCGCGTGAGATTCGCTGCTTTGTTGAGCGTGCCACGCATTTGCTGGATTTGCATTCGATGCACGAGCCCTGCGAGCCACTCTTGATCACAGGTTTGCTACCGCGCAACGTGGCCTTCGCGCAATCGCTCGGTGGCGTGGGGCAGATCGTGATGGATGCGGGGCATAAAGATGGCGTGCGCATGCGAGATTTCGCTGGCTTTGGCAACGAAAGTGGTGAAAAAATTGCGCTGCTGCTCGAAGCGGGGCAGCATTGGCAGCATGCCGCCGTCGCTGCGGCGCGAGATGTTGTGTTGCGCTTCTTGCTGCGCGTTGAAATCCTTGGCATGCAAGAGGTGATCGCCGCTGGCTTGCAAGGCTGGCTCGCACCTGATCGTGCAGCGCCTGCACCTGTGAAAGTGACGCATGCAGTGCAGGCACACAGCATGAACTTTGAATTTTCTGAGGCATACAGGGGCAACGAAGTGATCGCGCATGCAGGCACAGTGATCGCGCACGACAATGGTCAGCCAATCACCACGCCATACGACAACTGCGTTCTCGTGATGCCATCAGTCCGCCAACTGCGTCCAGGTGTGACGACTGTGCGGCTGGGGCAGCGCGTTGCGCTGTGATCCATGACCGATGGGCATGATCTGATGCGCAGAATTCGTTGCTGATCATCATTTTCTACCGCATCATGAGATGCCAAATCTTTTTGGAGACACACATGCACTTCTCTCGCCGTGCCCTCATGCTCAGTTCCGCCAGCGCCGGCAGCCTGAGCTTCATCGGCTGCGCCAGTCCTGCACCTGCTCGCCCCACACTTGCCGAGGTGGGCATTTACAGCGCCGGCCAAGGCAGCGCATTTTTGCCTTACGCGCAAGGCTTGGCGCAAGTTTTGCGCAGCCAAGGTTTGAAGGCACAAGCTTTAACTTCAGCCGGTTCGATTGAGAACATCCGCAAAATCGACGTAGAAAAGCAGCAACTTGCAACGGTGTTTCTCGGCACAGCGCATGAAGCACTGAATGGCACGGGCTCTTGGACTCAAGGCCAGAAATTTACCCATTTGCGTGCGCTGTTTCCGATGTACGAGACCTCCTTTCAAATCGCAGCGCTGCGCCGTTCGGGGATTGATTCGGTGGTAGGCTTGCGCGACAAACGCGTGGGCGTGGGGCCCGCAGGTGGACCAGCGGAGAGTTTCTTCAAAGGCTTGCTGGAGGTGACGGGCGTTAACGCAAAAATCGTCAACGGCACACCGGCTGCATTGGCCACGGATTTGCTCTCTGGCCAAATCGATGCGCTCTGGCAAGGGGCAGCGCTGCCCATTCCAGCGCTCAAGCAAGTAGCTGACAGCACTGAAGCAATCGTATTTGGTCTGAGCGATGAAGCGCAGACAGCCATGCTCAAACGATTTGCATTTTTGAGCCCTGCCCAGATCGCGAGTAATACCTATCGCGGACAGACTCAAGCCGTTCAATCCGTGGCTGCTTGGAATTTCGTGATGGCGCATGCTGAGTTCCCAGAAGCCGATGCCTACTGGATCACGCGTCAAGTGCTTTCTCTAGACAACCCCGTACAGATTCACACCAGCGCAGCGCCCACACGCATGCAGAACGCGCCGCTCAATCGTGTCGTGCCGTTCCATTCTGGCGCAATGCGTTTCTACAAAGAAAAGGGCGTGCTCTAAGGCTTTGGGATGCGCTTACAGAGCCTGCTTGCGTTTCTTGCGTGGGCGGCCTGCTAAGGCTTTGTCATAGAGCCAATTGGGCAGCAAGCGCAGAAGCTTGGCCACGATGCCCATTTGCCAAGGAATCACGCGGTAGCTAGACCCCGCCGTGATCGCGTTAAACGCCTGATCTGCAAAATCTTCGGGTTGCATCAGAAAAGGCATGCTGTAGGAATTTTGCGCGGTGAGCGGCGTGGCCACATAGCCGGGTGCAATCGTCACCACCTTCACGCCATGCTTGCCCGTCTGAGCGCGCAGCTCACCGCGCAGGCTTTCGCAATAACTGATCACAGCCGCTTTGCTCGCACAATACGCGCCATGCCCGGGCAGCCCACGAATGCCCGCCACACTCGCAATGCCGACCAATGTGCCGCTTTTTCTTTGCGCCATGCCAGCAATGAAAGGATGAAAGGTTGCAGCCAAGCCGATGTTGTTGGTGGCGAATGTTTGCGCGAGCACGTCGATGTCTTCGCGAATCGCGCTGTCCATGCCGATGCTGATGCCTGCATTGGCAATCACCACATCGGGCATGCCTTGGCGCACGATGCAATCTTGCCCCGCTTGCACGATGCTATCGGTTTGTGCCACATCAGCACTATAAATACCATAGCACTCTGTGCTTATTTTATGCCGGCTAACCCATGATTCGACCTCAGAAACACGGCGTGCAACCAATGCCAAGCGATAGCCTGCTAGATAGAAGCGCCATGCCAGCGCTTGGCCAATGCCACTGGATGCGCCAGTGATGAAGACGAGGGGAGCGGTCATGAAGATTGGTATTTGAAGTCGTGATTTCAGCGTTGATCAAGCTTGGCCCTGGATTCGAGACGCACGCGCACTCGGCCATTGAGCTGAACGATGCCATCGATTTTGTTGTATGTCATCGCATCGCCGCTGAACTGATCCGCTCCGCGCACGACGGTGACGGGTTGGTGTGATTTCAATTCTTCGGTGCGCAAAAAAGCATGTAAAAAATCGCCACGAAACTCTACACGAGGCTGCTCGCGACCCAAGGCGTCTTGCCCTGCTGCGCGCACCACCACCGCGTTGCCTACGAGCTGGACTTCCGAGCCATCGCCATTGCTGTAAGCGCGGTCCCCACGGCCTGTGGTTTGTCGCGCCCCTTTGCTGGAGCTAAAACGTGCTTGGTCAATCTCCAGCACATCGGTTGCCGGGAAATGCCGTGCTTTGCTGCCAAAGATTTCACTCGTCAGCAAGCCTTGGGCATCGAAGCTTTTCACAGAAAAATTCGTCAGGAAATAATCAGGCTCTTTTCGCTGCGCTTGCTCTGGCGCCGCAACGGCAATGCTGGGCGTGTTGCGCGCCAGCCACCAACTGCCCAAGGCCAGCAGCCCCATCATGGCAACAGGCAAATACAAGGTGGCGCGGCCTATCAGCTTGCGAAGAATTTGCGGCGTGGACATGAGATCAGCGCCGCTTCAGATCACCTTGGCACGCATCAAATCATTGGCGTTGAGCGCACCCAAGAGCAAGCCCTGAGCATCCGTGACCAACACACTCGTGATGCGATGCAGCTCCATCAGCTCGGCGGCCTCCACGGCCAAAGCATCGGGCGATACCGCCAAGCTGCCGGCATGCATGACCTCACCGGCCGTGAGCTCGCGTAAATCCACGCCGCGCTCAATCAAACGCCGCAAATCACCATCGGTAAAGATGCCCATGACATGGTCAGAGGCATCCACGATGGCTGATGCGCCCAAGCCTTTGTGGCTCATCTCGCGCATGAGCTCTGAGAATGTCGCGTGCGCCAACACGCGAGGCACTTGCTCGCCGGTGCGCATCAGATCGCGCACATGCATCAGCAGCTTGCGCCCGAGGCTGCCGCCCGGGTGTGAGCGCGCAAAATCTTCGGCTTTGAAGCCACGCGCATCCAGCAAAGCCATGGCCAGCGCATCGCCCAAAGCCAGCTGCGCTGTGGTGCTGGCCGTTGGTGCAAGATTCAGCGGGCAAGCTTCTTTTGCCACCGAGCTGTCCAGCACCACATCGGCATGCTGCGCAAGGGTAGATTGCAAGCCGCCCGTCATGGCGATCAATGGTGCGCCCATGCGTTTGATGAAAGGCAAGATGGCAGACAGTTCTTCGGATTCGCCTGAATTAGAAATCGCCAAAATCGAATCAATAGCTTTGACCATGCCCAGATCGCCGTGGCTGGCTTCTGCGGGATGAACAAACATCGCTGCCGTGCCCGTGGAGGCCAAAGTGGCTGCGATTTTGCGCCCCACATGCCCGCTTTTGCCCATCCCCATGATCACCACACGGCCTTGCGTGGCCAACACAATCTCTAGCGCTTGTGTGAAGGCTTGCGCTGCAGAGGCTTCAATGGCCAAGCGCGTGCGAAGCCCCATGACAGCCGCCGCTTCTATGTCAAGGGTATCCAGCGCCAGTTGAATGGCTTGTTGGGCTTGCTGTGGGCTCATGTGCATCCATTGATTTTAGGCGCATCGCCACGTCGCTGGCTTCACATCAAGAGGGCAGAGGCATCTTGTGAGGTCAGGCGCTTGACATGCTCAATCAGCGCGGCATCGGTGTAGGGTTTGGTCAGGTACAGATCCACACCTGCCTCTTCGGCCAAGATGCGATGTTTGTCGCTGGCGCGTGAGGTGATCATCACCACGGGGGTGCCCATGAATTGGGGCAACTCGCGCAAACGCTTGGTCAGCTCCAAACCATTGAGGTTGGGCATTTCTAGATCAGTGAGCACAATCGCCGGCGTTTGGCTGCGCAGCGCCTCAAGCGCCAAAAAGCCATCGGCTGCGGAGATCACATCGTAGCCCGCATCAAGCAGCAATTGCTCCATGGAGCGGCGCACCGAAAGCGCATCATCGACGATCAGCACACGTGTGCGCTGCACAGCCATACGCCGGCGCATCACCAGTGAGGAGCCTGCACGGCGTACAACATGCGAAGCGCGCTCAAGCGCGGCCACATCTAGCAAAAACATCGGCCTGCCATCGTTGCGCAAAGCACCGCCGACGACACCCGCGATGCGCCGCGTGAGCCGCCCGACATCTTGCAAGATCAGCTCGCGCGCATCCACGACGGCATCCACCACCAACGCCACAGTTTGCCCAGCACCTCGGCACAGCACGGCAGGCTTGCCCTTCAAATCCATGCCCGAGGGCTCTTCAAAGCCCAGCCATACGCCCAAAGAATACACGGGGTAATCGTGATCCAAATGACGCAGCACAGGCGCGCCGCCCTCGCCTTGCAAAACAATGCTGGCTTCGTCAGCGGCGAGCGCCTGCAAGACCTGATCCGATGGCAGCGCCACCTCTTCTTGCGCACAACGCACAATCAAGGCCTGCACCGCGCCGCTCGATACGGGCACACGCACGATGAAACGCGACCCAGCCGTTGGTGAGCTTTCAATCTCAAGCTGGCCTTTCAGGCCGGAGACGCGGTCGTTGACCACATCCATGCCGACCCCACGGCCCGAGACTTCGGTCACTTCACCTTTGGTGGAGAAGCCGGGGCGCAAAATCAAGCGGCGCACCTCATCTTCAGAAAGCTTGGCGCCGGCATCAATCAAGCCATATTCCACGGCCTTGTCGTAGATAGTGGGCAGATCCAAGCCTTTGCCATCGTCGGCGCAGACCAGCTCCACATCTTGGCCCACGCGGCGAAAACTGAGCGTGATCGTGCCCATGCTGGATTTGCCAAGCAGCAAGCGATCTTCAGGAGTCTCTAACCCATGATCGACCGCATTGCGCAGCAGATGCAACAGCGGCTCGGTCAGGCGCGTGAGCACATCGGCATCCAGCGTGGTGTTTTCCCCCATGATTTTCAGTTGCGCTTGTTTTTGAGTGGATGCCGCCGTCTGCGCCACATTGCGCTTCAAGCGCGGCAAGATGCTTTTCACGGGCACGAGGCGTGCGGCAAGCAAATCGCGGTATTGCTCGCGTTGAAACTGATCTTCATCGCGAATGATCTGCTGCGCCGCAGCCACTTGGTTGCGCGCCTCGCGGGCGAGCTCCAGCTCGTCTTGCACGGCCTCGGTGACGAACCGTGACAGAGAATAAAGCGCATCGTAGCGATCCATCTCCAGCGGGTCAAAATTCTCACCGGCATCTTTTTGGCCACGCAATTGCACAACCTGTTTGTCCACCGTTTGCTCCAGCTCACGCAAGCGGCGCGATAGCTCCATATGGCTTGTCTCAATGCTGGACAGGCGATCATGGGCCGTGCGCACGAGCTGGCCAACACGCTGAGAGGCCACGATGGATTGCGTGGAGCGGCGCAAAACGCGGCTGAGCCGATCCACACCAACGCGCAGCATTTGCACATCGGCGCTTTGAGCTTCATTTCGAGCTGCATTTTCAGCGTTTGCCGGCACTAAATCCGCATTGTTTGCTATTGTATTCATAGCGCTTTGAGCCGCCAAAGCTGCCGGTGATTGCAACGACGCAACGCCTTGCCGAATCCAATTGACCCAATCAATCAAGCGCTGTAGGCAAGCCACCGCGCCGCCTGGCGCTGCATCTTCGCCCTGCAAATGCCCCACCATCTGCTGCAAGACACCCACCGCGTGGCGCATGTCGCGCACAGCAGCTGGGTTGCTTTTTTCACCCGCTTGGCACTGCTCCAGCGTCCACTCCATCACATCTTCTAAACGGTGGGAAATGCGGCCAATACCGGGCAGGCCAATGATGTTGCCCGAGCCTTTGAAGGTGTGGGCGATACGCTGTGCTTCGATCAGCCGAGAGGCATCCGCATTTCCGGCGGCCAATTCATCCAAATAACCCAAGAGGCGCTCGAGCTGATCGGGCGCATCTTGCAGCATGGCTGAGAGCAAACTGCCATCGACATCTTCAGTTTGCAGGCTCACATCAGCGGGCGTGGCATCCTCTACCACAGCCTCAGCGGCAGCGGCCTCCTCTGCGGTGAGCGTGGGCGGCATCAAAAGCTGCGTGTAGAGCAGAGCCAATGCGGCATCATCCGTGGCCTGCGGGCAGGCGCGCAAGTAATCAATGATGGCCTGCGCTGCCGAGGGCGCAGCGGGATGTAAGAGATAGGCTTGCGCTGGTGCTGTCCAGCCGGCCAGCCATTGCAAGCTGGCGCTGTCGGGCGACATCATCTGCAATTGCGTGAATTGCGAGACTTGATTGAGATAGCTGCCCCAGCCATCCAAGCTCACCAAAGCGCTGGCTTGCACCGAACGCTCAATGTAGCCCACCACAGGCTCCAGCAACAAGGCGGCCTGCTCTGGCTGAGCCACCGCATCCAGCGCAGCTTGCTGCGCCATCGGCACATCCAGCGCGAATTCTTCGTGCAGCAGGCTGAGTAGATCGCCGATGTTCATGAGCCAGAGCCTGATCGCATCGTTGTCATGATCAAGCCAACTTGAACTGACCGACCGCTGCCGTCAGCTGGCGTGATGAATCAGCCAGCGATTGCGTGGAAGCCGTTTGTTCGGCGATCGCGGTGGAGGTTTGCTCGGTGCCAGCGTTGATGTCGAGCACTGATTGCTGCAAATTAGCGGCCAGCTTGGCCTGCGCCTCAGAAAACTGCGCAATCTGGCGCACCAAGCTCACCAGCTGCTGCGTGGTCTCTTGGGTTTGACTCATCTGCACACCGGCGCGCTGTGCCAGCTCCGTCTGGCGCACCACATCGCCAATCAGTCGGTTCACGGTAAACAGCGTCTCATTCGTCTCGGCCTGAATGTTGCCCACCAATTGAGAGATGGTTGAAGTGGCTTGGCGTGAGCTGTCAGACAGGCGCTGCACCTCCTCGGCCACCACAGCGAAGCCACGGCCTGCCTCGCCCGCTGTGGCCGCTTGCATGGAGGCGTTCAAGGCCAGCACGTGCGTGCGCTCCGAGATCGCGTTGATCAGCTGCACAGCGGTAGAAATCTCTTGTGAGCGCTCGCCCAAGCGCTTGAAGCGCTTTTCCATGTCAGAGATGGATTCGCGCAATTGATCCATGCCTTTGACGGTGCCCTGCACCGCCACCAGCGCATTTTGCGTGGCATCGGAGGCCACGCCAGCGGCCTTGTTGGATTGCTCCGACAGATCAGCCACTTGCGCAAGCTGTGCTGTCGCTTGATTCAAATTGTCAGACATGGCACCCAAGGCTTCGCGCTCGGCACGGGCTGTCTCTTCCACCATCACCGATTGCACACGCACCGATTCGGAGGTCATGGCCACTTGGCTGGCAATTTTCTGCACGTCCAGCAAGGTGCGGCTGGTTTCGTCCGAGAATTGGTTGATCGACGAGGCCACCGTGCCAATGATGTCTTCGGTCACGGGTGCGCGGGCGGTCAAGTCTCGGTTGGACAGCTGAAACACGGCCTGCAACAAATCAATCACGGAGTTGTTGAGGGTTTCGTTTTCTTGGCCGGCTTTTTCCAAAGCAGTGATGCGGTCATCCAGCAAGCCGTCAAAAGCGCGCCCTAAATCGCCAATCTCGTCTTTTTCAGTGAGCTGGCTGCGAGCGGATGTCTCGCCCCCGGCGACTTTTTGCACCGTGTCGGAGAGGATTTGAATCGGCCTCAAGAAGCGGCTCAAAAACAGCGACACGGCAAGGCCAGCGATCACCACCACGGCCAAGCCAATCAGCACAGCGCGGATCAGCGCTTGGCGATTGAGTTGGTTCACCGCCTCATCGGCTTCTGCCTCGTCAATTTTCGCCACCAGAGCCCAATTCAAGCCCTGAACTTTCAATGCCCCATAAGAGCCCGCCGATTTGATGCCACGGTAATCCACAAAATCTACAAAACCATCTTGGCCCGCCAAAGCAGGGCGCGTTGCATCTGAATCGATGGTCACCAAGCCCACCGTGGATTCTTTCTTCAGCATGGTGGATTTCGCATTCGCCGAGAGTTTGCTGCCCAGCAAATCTGCAAAAGCTTGCTTGTTTTCTTGCAAATAGCGTGCATTGGTGCGCATCAACTGATCGGGGCCCACCAAAAACATATCACCCGTCTTGCCCAAGCCAATCTTTTCCCAAGATTTGTTGGAGCTCATCACCTCGGAGATCTTGTCAATGGGGTATTGCATGGCCATCACACCAATTTGCCTGTCGCCCTCAAAAATCGGCACGGCTGCAAACGCGGCCAAATCGTCATAGGAGGCCAAATAGGGCGAAAAATCTGAAAGATAGGCGGTGTCGCGATTGGGCGATTGCTTGACCTTGTTGTAAGCCTCGGCCAGCTTGGTGCCCGCTGCAATCCCTTTGGTCAGCGAGCTGCCAAAATCCAATTCCTTGAACACGGTGTAGACCACGGTGTCCGTTTCTGTATCGATCAAAAAGATGTCGTAGAAATCAAAGAGCTTTTGCGCCCGCTCGAGGCCGGGGTGGAATTGGCTGTGCGCTTGGGCATAGGCAAAATTACCTTCAGGCTTCGTCATGCGCTCTTTCTGGCCCAGCGGATTGGGGTTGCGCACGATGAATTCTGTTTGTAACGCTGCGCCATTGGCTTCCAACGCCGCCACGAATTTCGACAAATCAGGTGATGTGCCGGCATTGCGCTTGTTGTATTCAGGCGCAAACTGTTCTTGCGCGTATTTGTTCAATGCGGCGGCGGCGGCCTCTTGGGATTGCCCGGTTTCTTTGGCGGATGCGTAAAAAGCTGTTTTCAGATTGCGCATGGCATCCACGCTAGAGCGTTGAGCGGCCAAGCTTTGCAAAGCTCGCACGCGGCCATTGATCTCATCGATCACCTGCTGGCGCTTGGTGTCTCGCAAAGAATTGAGCTGCGCTTGCGTGCGTTGCTCCAGCGCCGCATCGGCCAAGCTGGAGGCGCCTTGAGAGAGCAAAACAGAGGTGATCAGCACGGGGATCAAGGTCAACAGGCCTGCGCCGAGCAGCATTTTTTGCCGAATATTCATAGAGTGCTTTCCGAATCCATCAGGGGATCAGTGGTCTGGGGTGAAAGGGGCATTTTTATGCTTGCGCCAATTCGTCGCTCAGGGCGGCGTGCAATCGCTTGGCGTCGATTTCAAGAAACTCATGGCCGGCGGCATTGTTGCCCAAGCCAGTACACAGCTCGCGCAGCTTATGAGGCAGCACGCCGGCGTAGGTGAGTTCGCGTGTTTCGTAGCCCAATTGCTGGGGCAAGCCTTCAAAAGCAATCGCGATGGCATCGCCTGTGGTGTCTGCCGAGCTTTGCGCAGCAGATAAACCGCCGATCAACAAACGCTGCTGGCGCAGGCCAGAAGCTGTGCTCAGGCCCAGATACACGCTCAAATCCACCACGGGCAAAATATTGCCATCCACATTGGTGCCGCCCAGCAGCCAGGGGGGCGCTTTGGGAATGGGGCTGAGCTCAAAGGTATCCACGATTTGGCAGGCCCAGTCAAATGGGAAGGCCAATGCCCATGAGCCGCAGAGGATGCCTTGTGCCAGTTTCAAAAGTGCAAGAGGTTAAAAGTGGAAGAAACGATCGCCAAAGAATGGCTCAAATCGTGCCGAGAATTTGATCGGCGGTGTAGGGCTTGGTGACATAGCCTTTGGCACCCAGCATCTGGGCAAACACGCGATCCGCCTTTTGGTCTTTGGAGGTCACAAACACCACCGGGATGCCCTTGGTCGTTGGATCTTGCATCAGCTGGCGCGTGGCAGAAAAACCATCCAAGCCGGGCATATTGACATCCATCATGATCAAATCTGGCACCTCCGCTTTGGCCTTGCTCACGGCCTCTGCGCCAGACGACGCGGTGATCACCATCCAGCCCGCATCGGCAAAGATGCGCTGCAAATTCTGTGTATCAACAGGTGCGTCATCCACCACCATCACTTTTTTCATCATATTCTCTTGCTCCATATTTTGTGCTGCCATGCATCTTGCTCAGAGGCTTATTTGGTTGACCGTGCAAATCCAGAGCCGCTGTTGCTGCCGAAATTGGTTTCTTGGAAGCTGCGAGCCACGGTGCGGTCGTGTTTGGCCAGCACGGCAATCAAATCTCGCTCATTGAGCGGTTTGGTCAAATAAGCATCACAGCCAGCTAATGTGCCACGGATTTTATCAATCGTGCCGCCACGGCTGGTGAGCATCACCACCACGGGCGGCTTGCCATCCGAGTATTTGCGCTGCTTGATGGCGCGGCAAGTCTGGTAGCCATCTAAGCCTTCCATCATCACATCCAAAAAGACAAATTTATACGGCTTGGTGTTCATCTTGCCCAGTGCTTCTTCGCCAGAATTGACCAAATCTGCCATGAAGCCAAAGCGCGAGAGGCGGTTGCGCATGAATTTGAGGGCGATATCGCTGTCGTCTACCACCAAAATGTGATCCACATTCAGGTCACTGTCGGCGGCTTTGGCGTTCACGGAGGAGCCAAAAGCGGTGAATTGATCGCCACCGCGCGAGGCAGAAAAATCTGGCTTGGAGCCTGCGCCTGTGCGCACGGAGCGGCGCATGGTGGCATCGACTTCAGGATGCGATGCCGGCAGGCGTGAGCCGGCCAAGGCTGGTGCAGCAGGCTGCGTTTGCGGCGCAGAGCGGGCTGCGATGTGCGATGGAGCCAGCGTGGCTTGGGTGCTTGGCTTGAGCGCGGCTTGTTCGCCAGCCGGGCGCTGCAGCAAAGGATTTTCTGAAGATGCAGAGCGCAGTGCTGTGAGCGCAGCCGGCACAGTGGCGCTTGGCGGGGCAAGCAGGCTTTCTACCGTGGCCAGCACCTTCATCAAATTCAAAGGGCGGCGCTGCAGCGTCCAGCCCGTGCCGCCGTCTTGGCTGCCAATCAGCAGCACTTGTCGCGCTGGTTTGCCAGCCAAGCATTGGCGTAAAACGGCCGCATCGTCTGAATTGACCACAGCCAAATCAGCCTGCGCGGCATCGTCAACCAAGGCATAGCCTGGCGGGCGACGCGCAGCCAAACGAAAGAAAGATTCAAACGTGACCTTCTCAAACGAAGAGAAGCCGATCAAAGTGATTTTGTGGGGTTGGGTCATGATGGGTTTCTAGGCACAAGTCTGAATCGCAGGCATACGCTCATCTGCGCAGAATAATCCGAATAAATCATGGCTTGTATCAAAAAGTAGTTATTTAGTTTGAATGCATTCTATAGAGCCCCTTCGCTTTTGCCTAGACATGGATGCTGCAAAGCGGCCAGTTTGCACAGCGCGATGCGTTCTTCGCCACAATACACCTGACGCAAACCCTTTGCGGCGTTTGCTTTCATCCCAAGGAACATCATGTCATCTCAGACCACCGCTTACGACTTCCATGCGCTAGATATCCATGGCAAAAAGCTTGCTTTGAAGCAATACACCGGCCAGCCTTTGCTGATCGTCAATACCGCCAGCGGCTGCGGCTTCACGCCGCAATACAAAGGCTTGCAAGCGCTGCACGAAGCTTATGCCAGCCGGGGTTTGGTGGTGTTGGGTTTTCCCTGCAATCAGTTTGGTGCGCAAGAATCTGGCAGCAATGAGGAGATCGCCTCGTTTTGCGAGCTCAATTTTGGGGTGAGCTTCCCCCTCATGGGCAAAGTGGCGGTCAATGGCGCTGAGGCCTCGCCGCTTTACCAGTGGCTCTCAAGCCAAGCGCCGGGGCTGTTGGGCAGCAAAGCCATCAAGTGGAATTTCACCAAATTTCTGGTGGGCGCAGATGGCCAAGTGATCAAGCGCTATGCGCCGCAAGATACGCCGCAAAGCTTGGCCAAAGATATTGAGGCTGCGCTGGTTTGATGCAAACAAATGCGCTATGAATAGCATAGCATACTATATATATTCAATGCCGGCAAAACCGTCAAAACCATAAAAAAAGCCGCTCTCGGGGTGAGAGCGGCTTAGATCGGCGATCTTGAATCAGAATTTGTAGCCGACTTGCAAGGTCAGGCCACTTGGATCGAGCTTGGCATTCAGCGTCTGGCCAGTGGACAACGTGCCTGTGGTCTTGAGGAAAGTCTTGGTGTAGCTGGCATCGAGATACCATTTTTCATTGATGTTGTAGCTGGCGCCCAGTTGCACGGTGGGTGCAAACTTCGAATCAAATCCCGCTGTGGTGGCCGGGCCGCCAGGATTGGTGATGGCAGTCAGCACCGCTGTGCCATGCGTCTTGTAAAACTTCACATAGCTCAGACCCGCACCGACGTAAGGGCGCAGCTGGGCATTGGCCTCCATGAAGCGATATTGGCCGATCAAGGTGATGGGCAGCGCCTTGGTGGTGGCAATCGTGCCCACGCCGGCAATCGCACCTGCACCCACGACATTGTGTTTGAAGCCCAAGCCCAGTGGCAGGTGGATCACGATGTTGTCGGTCAGGGAATAGTTCACGGCACCGGTGAGCTGCGTGTTGTCTTGCACATCAATCTTTGTGCCGGGCAAGCTGGGCGCAGAGAGATTGCCGCTGTTGACATCTGGCGAGATTTGCGTCACGCCAACGGAGGCAGACCAAGTGCCTGCTTTTTGAGCGAAGGCTGATGCAGCGCTCATGGCGAGCAGGGCGAGGAAGATGGGTTTGAAGTTCATGTGAGTCTCCTGAGGGTGTGCTTAGAGCCAGCCAGCTGTGGCGAGCACTTTGGCCGCGAACTGCGCAATCAATTGGTGACCGTAGGGCGTAGGATGGACATCGTCGGCAAAGAGATATTTAGACACATCGCCGGCAATGACATTGGTTGAGTTGCAAACGAGAGAAGCACCATCGAGCACATTATCAGGAGCGCGTTTGCAGGCACGATTTCTGGAATTGCTTGCTGCAAAAGCGCCGGGGTTGGTAAATTGTTCACGACTTGTTGTGTAAGTATCGCCAATGACCACGCCGCTCACACCGCTTAAGCCAGCTGTGAGCGATGCATTGAATGCCTGAACCATTTGGTTAACCAATGGCACAGCTGTTGGATTTTCTACACCGTATGGCGAAGATGCCACATCTGGCAAATTCATGACCAACACGTACTTAGCGCCTTTGCCAACAATTTCCGTTTTGATTTGATTGGCAAGGGTCGTGCCGGCCTGTGACATTGTCGTGATTGCTTGAGCAATCGCGGCATTCGTGGCTGTTGTGCCGCCAGCGGCAAGCGTTGCAGCGAGCGCATCTTCACCATTCGTCCAGCCAGCAAACAAACCCGCACCTACCGCACCCATGCCACCACCCGCAGCAGCTGACACACCGTTTCCGTTAAAGAAAACATCATTGCCGCCGGCAAGGATGGTCACCAGTGTTTTGGGGCCGAAAGCATTGCCGTTGGCGGCGAGATAGTTGCTGATTTGTGTGGTTAGAGGCTCTGTGAGCTGACCAACAGCTCCACCTGCTGCATCAGGAAGTGCAGAGTTGGCTGGCCCAATTGGGTTGATAACGCGAGAACCGCCTTGGGCGTAATTGGTGCAGCCTACTTGTGTTGTGCGAGCCACAGGTGCGCCAAAAGGTGCGCGAGATGTCAAGCCTTTCACAGCCGCGCAAGGCGCGGGCAATGATAGTTGTGCAGATATCAAATCTAACCAGATTTTGCTTGGCGCAGTTTGGCTACCAGAATTGATGGTGTAGCGTCCCCCACCTAGTAGTGCGACGCTGCCCACAGCATGTGTACCAACATCACTCAAACTGTCGCCAAACGACACTAAAGATGTCAATCCAACTGGGTTGCCGGTCTTCTCGCCACCGCCCCCACCACAACTTGCCAACAAAAATGCTGCCATGCCAGCGCCTAGTACCCATTTGATCCGCTTCATATCTGCTCCTAGCAATTTGTTTGTTGAAAAAAGAACGGTCGTTCTATTTAAGAGCATGATCGTACGCTCAATAACCCCAAATAATCAGGGGGTTATCACTGAGACGTCTTAGAAAAACCACTCCAATGCAGCCGCCGAAAAAGCCGCTGAAGTTTCAAGAGCGGTAGGTGAGCTTCATGCAGAAAATACTCAGCGCCAGGCTCAGGGTGATGGCGTTGGCGACGATGATGGGCCAGGCCATCATCAAGATGCCATAGACCAGCCAGAGCGCCACGCCAGCGGTGAAGCAGCCATACATGCTGAGCGAAATGCCGCTCACATCCTTGGTGCGAAAGGTTTTCAGAGCTTGTGGAATGAAGCTGAAGGTGGTGAAAAAAGCGGCGATGGTGCCAATGAGGTCAGGTAAAGACATGGTATTTGCTATGAAATAAAGAGCATACTATTGTTGCAGTATGCTGGCAAACTGCCAGAATGGCTGTGAACTGGGTTGAAAAACACTTCAGCGCTGCTTCACCGCCCATTCCACCAGCGCATCCAGTGCGGGGCGTGCTGCGCCAGCATTCGGATGGTTGATGATGGCCACCAAGCTGTAGCGCTGGCCGTTCAGGGCGTTGGCATAGCCGGCCACAGCGGCCACGTCTTTTAACGTGCCGGTTTTGAGCTGAGCTTGGCCGATTGCCACAGAGGCGGCATTGCGCTCGCGCATCCGAGCGACCGTGCCGTCAATGCCAGCGATTCCTAGGGAGTTAGCGAACACTTGCGCATTAGGGCTTGCCGCTGCATGCTGGAGCAAGGCATTCAACGCAGCGGCGCTGGCGCGTTCTTTGCGCGAGAGGCCCGAGCCGTTGTCCAAAACCGGCGCAGCGGCATGGGGGAGGCGGTTTTTCCACCAATCGGCGATGTTGCGTTGCGAGGCGGCGAAGCTGCCAGTTCGGCCCGGGCTGGGCAGCTGCGAAGACAGCGTGAGGAAAACTTGCTGCGCCATCACGTTGTTGGAGAATTTGTTGATGTCGGCAATGATCTCTGCAAGCGGCAGGGAATCTGCCGTGACGAGCAGCCGCGCGGTGCGCGGCAGGGCTTCTGTGCGCACCACACCTGAAAGCAGCCCGCCCGCGTTGCGCCACATGGCCTCCACCACACGGGCCGCATATTGGCGTGGCGCCACATAGGCCACCGGCCAAATCCGTTCGCCGCAGGCCAATGGATAGCGGCCTGAGAAGGCCACGCGGTCTGCGCTGGAGAAATCAGCCTGCAAGCCGCTGCGCCAATCGCCGCATACGCCATAAGAGGCCGTGATTTCCGCTGGAATCTCCACCCGAGCCATCGGCGGCTCGCTGCGCAGCACGGCGCGCTGGCCGGTGGCATCGGGCGCAAACGTGAAAATCAGCGATTTGAAATTGAGCAGCAAGCCATCGGGCGCGGCGTTGTAGGGGCGCAGCGGCTCGTCGTCAAAATCGGCGGGGTTGGCATCGGGCACATCAAACACACGCCGATCCAGCAAAATATCGCCGCGCACCTCGCGCACGCCTTTGGAGAGCACCTGCTTTAAGAGCGCATCAATGCGCTCCATCACGAGCTTCGGATCGCCACTGCCGCGCAAGATCAGGTTGCCCTGCAAGATGCCGTTGTCGAGCGTGCCGTCGGTATAAACGCGGTTTTTCCATGTGAAATCAGCGCCAAGCTGATCCAAAGCGGCATACGTGGTGATCAGTTTCATCACCGAGGCTGGGTTGACGCTGGCATCCGCGCGATGCTTGAGCACAGGGGCAGGCATGGGCAAAGCAGGCGGCTGGCTGGTCTCTGGCGAGCCGGCTGCCAGCGGCTTGGCAGGCGCTGGCAGCGCCTGCACCAGGATGCTGATGGCTGCAGGCGGCACACCAGCGCGCGCCAGCGCTTGCAACACCTCCTTGGGCAGGGGCTGCGCCGTGGCCAAGCCAGTGAATACAACAGCGCTGCACATGAGCAACGGACGAAGGCGGGCGATCCAAGACATCGCCTGATTATCCTGCGCAAGCCCAGCTTTTGAGGCGATAATCGCGCATCTTCACGCAAGAGAACAACCTTGGACACTGCCCCCAGTCGGTAGCTTCCCTGGCAGGTGGATGAACCTTCAAGGCAGGCCCCAAGGTTCACGCAGGCACGGGAAGCGCCTTTTATCCTTCCAGCCATCCCTCCCGTTGGAGAGCCCACCATGCTCAACATTTTCACGCTGGCCAATGGCCGCCTCTTCCAAGAAGAGATTGAGTCGCTCGAAGAGCTTGCTAAATTTCAGCCTGTTTGGGTGGATTTAGAGTCGCCCAGCCCAGAAGAAAAAGCGTGGATCAAGCAGCACTACGGCCTGTCGATCCCCGATGATGCGATGGATGAAGACATCGAGGAATCCGCGCGTTTTTATGAAGCCGACAACGGCGATTTGCACATCCGCTCTGACTTTTTGATCGACGATGAAGAATCGCGCACCGAGCGCGTGGCCTTTATTTTGAACCTCAACAACGAGCAGCTCAAAAGCAAGGGCGTGCTGTTTTCCATTCACGAGCAAGACATCCCGATCTTCCGCCTGCTGCGCCTGCGCGCCCGGCGCATGCCCGGCCTGATCGAAGATGCGCGCGAAGTGTTGCTCAAGCTCTACGATGCCGATGCCGAATACTGCGCCGATGCGCTGGAGGGCATTCACGATGAGCTCGAAAAAGCCAGCAGCCAAGTCTTAAAGGGCGACGTGACCGACGAGCTGGCCGCTGAGGTGTTGGCCAATATCGCCAAGCAGGAAGATTTGAATGGCCGCATTCGCCGCAACATGATGGACACGCGCCGCGCTTTGAGCTTCATGATGCGCAGCAAAATGCTCTCCGCCGAGCAGCACAGCGAGGCACGCTCGATTCTGCGCGATATAGATTCGCTGGACAGTCACACGGCTTTCTTGTTTGACAAGATCAACTTCTTGATGGATGCGGTGGTGGGCTTCATCAACATCAACCAAAACAAAATCATCAAAATCTTCTCGGTGGCCAGCGTGGCGCTGCTGCCGCCAACTCTGATTGCCAGCATTTACGGCATGAATTTGCAATTCCCCGAGATCCAAGCGCTGGGCGCAGCAGCCTACCCTTATGTCGTGCTGCTGATGCTGGCCAGCGCGATTGTGCCAATGTGGTATTTCCGCAAGCGCGGCTGGTTGAAGGGCTGATCAAACGCCGGCATAAATCCTACATAGTTTGCTATAAAAACAATAGTAAATTCAGGTGCCACCGACAAATGGATTGCTCTGCCGCTCGCCGCCATGCGGCGAGCTGGGGTGTTAAGCGACGCGGCCCAAATTCATGACCTTTGTCCACGCGGCACAAAAGTCTTTCACAAATTTGGCTTGGCCATCGTTTTGCGCATAGACCTCGGCCAAAGCACGCAATTGTGAGTTGGAGCCGAATGCCAGATCGACGCGGGTGGCCGTCCATGTGAGCTCGCCGCTGCTGCGATCACGCCCTTCAAAGCTGTTGGCACCGGTCGGCTTCCAGCGGGTCGACATATCCACCAAATGGGTGAAAAAGTCGTTGGTCAACTGGCCAGGTCGGTGGGTGAACACGCCGTGTTGGGTGCCGCCGTGGTTCGCACCTAGCACACGCAGGCCGCCCACCAGCACCGTCATTTGCGGGGCGCTGAGCGTGAGCAGTTGCGCTTTATCCAGCAGCATTTCTTCGGGGGATACGTTGAACGCCGCCCGGCAGTAGTTGCGGAAACCATCGGCCACGGGCTCCAGCACGGCGAAGGAATGGGCATCGGTTTGCTCAGGCGTGGCATCCGTGCGCCCGGGCGTGAAGGGCACATTGACGCTGTGGCCGGCTGCTTGGGCCGCAGCTTCCACAGCCGCATTGCCGGCAAGCACGATCAAATCAGCCAAAGAGACCTGGGCCGTGTTGGCTTGGTTGAAGGCGCTTTGAATGCTGTCTAGCGTTTGCAGCACTTTGGCCAACAGGGCGGGTTGATTGGCCTCCCAATCTTTCTGCGGTGCAAGGCGGATGCGTGCGCCATTGGCGCCGCCACGACGATCTGATCCCCGGTAGGTGCAAGCACTGGCCCAAGCGGTAGAGACCAGCTCAGCGATCGACAAGCCAGAGGCCAAGACCTTCTGTTTGAGCACCGCCGCATCTTGAGTGGTGATCAGCGGATGCTGCACGGGCGGAACAGGGTCTTGCCAGATCAGATCCTCTTGCGGCACTTCGGGGCCGAGATACAGCGCCTTGGGGCCCATGTCGCGATGCGTCAGCTTGAACCATGCGCGTGCGTAAGCATCGGCAAATTCGTCGGGGTGAGCCAAAAAGTGGCGCGAGATTTTCTCGTAGGCTGGATCCATGCGCAGCGACATGTCGGCGGTTGTCATGTGTGGTGGATGTTTTTTGCTGGGATCGTGCGCATCCACAATCATGTCTTCGGCATCCACGTTTTGCGCCTGCCACTGAATGTTGCCCGCTGGGCTCTTGACCTGCTTGAACTCATATTTGAACAGCACTTTGAAATAGCCCATGTCCCACTGGGTTGGGTTGGGTTTCCATGCGCCCTCAAAGCCGCTGGTGGTGGTATCAAAGCCTTTGCCACTGCCGTGTTGGTTGATCCAGCCAAAGCCCATTGCTTCCATCGGTGCACCTTCGGGCTCTGCGCCCACCAGCGATGGATCGCCTGCGCCGTGCATCTTGCCGAAGGTGTGGCCGCCAGCCACCAAGGCCACAGTTTCCTCATCATTCATGGCCATGCGGGCGAAGGTCTCGCGCACATCACGGGCTGAGAGCAAAGGATCGGGGTTGCCGTCAGGCCCTTGCGGGTTGACGTAAATCAAGCCCATCTGCACAGCAGCCAGTGGCGTTTCTAGGTTGCGATCACCGCTGTAGCGGCTGTTGGGTTTGTCGCTGGTGGCAAGCCACTCTTTTTCTGCGCCCCAATAAATGTCTTCTTCGGGCGCCCAGATGTCGGCACGGCCACCGCCGAAACCAAAGGTCTTGAAGCCCATGGTTTCCATGGCCACATTGCCGGCCAAGACAAACAAATCTGCCCAAGAGATGGCATTGCCATACTTTTGCTTGAGAGGCCAGAGCAGGCGGCGTGCTTTGTCGAGGTTGCCGTTGTCGGGCCAGCTGTTCAGTGGCGCGAAGCGTTGGTTGCCGGTGTTCGCGCCGCCCCGGCCATCGGCAGTGCGGTAGGTGCCTGCGGCATGCCAAGCCATGCGGATGAACAGGCCGCCGTAGTGGCCGTAGTCTGCAGGCCACCAATCTTGCGATTGGGTCATGAGGGCGGCCATGTCTTTTTTGAGGGCCGCGTAATCGAGTTTCTTGAACGCCTGCGCATAGTCAAAGCCTTCGTCCATCGGATTCGAGACGCTTGGGTGTTGATGCAGGATAGACACATTCAGCTGGTTGGGCCACCACTGCGCATTGGATTGCGTGCCTTGGCTGGCGCGAGCGCCACCGGCAGCGTGGAAGGGGCATGAGCCGGTGGAGGCTTGAGTTGATGACATGAAGATCTCCAAAAAATGTAGATGGTTGACTATAGACAATAACTATTAAAACGAAAAGACAATTGTTTTTATAAATTCAATAGCTGGGCGCTATTCGTCATGATGATGGATGGTGAGCGCAGGTGCAAGTTTTAGGGGCGTGCGGCGATTTGATTCCATAATCAATGCATGAGCGCCGATCTTGCCCCTTTGCACACCAGCGCTTTGCCGCTGGATGCACAGAGCATTTTGGAGCTCGCGGCGCATTCGTTCTTTGGTGTGATGGCTGGCGCGAGCGAAGGCATGCTGCTGGTAGACAGGCAAGCTCGCGTGGTCTGGATCAACGACCCCTACCGCCGCTTTCTGCCCGCCCTCGGCTTCGAAAAAGAAAGCGATTTTGTGGGCCACCCGGTCAGCCGTGTCGTACAAAACACGCAGATGCACCGTGTGCTGGAAACGGGCAAGCCGATCCTGATGGATTTGCTCACCAACAAAGCGGGCACGTTTTTGGTCAGCCGCTTTCCGCTCAAGGATGCGTCAGGCGCGGTGATTGGCGCTTTGGGTATTGTGTTGTTTGACCATGCCGAGACGCATTTGCAGCCGCTGATGGCCAAGTTTGATTTGCTGCAGCGCGATCTGGACGAAGCCCGCAAAGAGCTGGCCGCCAGCCGTCGCCAGCCCAAGGCGGGGCTGCGCCAAGCCAAGTATTCGCTGGCCAGCTTTGTGGGCACCAGCCCTGCGGCCTCTGAAGTCAAGCGCCAGGCGCGCCGCGCTGCGCAATCGGCCAGCACCGTGCTCTTGCAAGGCGAAACCGGCACCGGCAAGGAGCTGCTGGCGCATGGAATTCACGCCGCCTCTGCGCGCGTGGATGCCCCGTTTGTGAGCGTGAATATCGCCGCCGTGCCCGACACGCTGATGGAGGCCGAGTTCTTCGGCGTCGCGCCCGGCGCTTACACCGGCGCAGACCGGCGCGGGCGTGATGGCAAATTCAAGCTCGCTGATCGCGGCACGCTGTTTTTGGATGAGATTGGCGACATGCCACTGGGCGTGCAGGCCAAGCTGCTGCGCGCCCTGCAAGAGCGCGAGATTGAGCCGCTGGGCTCAAACCAGTTGATCGGCGTGAATGTGCGCGTGATCGCTGCCACCTCGCGCGATCTGGGCGCGCTGGTGCGCGAAGGCCAGTTTCGCGAAGATTTGTTTTATCGGCTCAATGTGCTCCCGATCCGCGTGCCGCCGCTGCGCGAGCGCGCGGCCGACATGCCCGCGCTGGTAGAAGCGCTCACCGAAGACCTCGCCCATCAAAGCGGCCTGCCGATCCCCGACATCAGCCCCGATGCCCTGCAACTGCTCGCCCGCCTGCGCTGGCGCGGCAACATTCGCGAGCTGCGCAATTTGCTGGAGCAAGCCATCCTCGCCGCCGAAGGCAAGAGTGTGGATGCGGCGCTGATCGAAAGCCTGATGGATGCGGATGCGCTGGAGCCCGCTTTGGAAGCCTCTGCTGCCAAGGCCGCTTTGCTTTCCCCCGCAGCACTTGCATTGCCGCCAACCGCGCCACAAGCCACTACAGACAGCGCCCCGCCCGAGCAGCTCTTGCAGCCGCTTGCCAGGCAAATCATCGCCCTAGAGCGCCGAGCCATCGCCGCCGCCCTGCAAGCCACCGGCGGCAACAAACAAGCCGTTGCCCGAATGCTCGGGATTTCTCGGGCGACGCTGTATCAGCGCTTGAGGGAGATGGAGAAGTTTGAGTAAACGCGTGTCCTCAATTAGCATCCAATTAGATACCAGCGCAATGGCTCACAAGCTACCCCTCCCTGTTGAACAAGAAGCTGCCCTGCTTCTTCGAGTGCTGAATAGAGGCGGTTACTCGCCAGTTGCAAGCGCATACTGCCCTGAGTCTTTCGGTAATTGGCTCATTGACTTCACTGGCCCGTCAGACGGACTTCGTTTGCTCAAGGATCGCAACTCCTTCTCGTTTGAAGGAGAACGCTCAGTGCTTGAGTCCGCAAACCTATGGCAATTCGCAACTGCTGCGTTAGAAGATCTCACATTGCGAGTTGAAATAGCGCTCAGCAACGGCAAGATGTCTGCGTGAAGTCCAAGCCTCGACTCGATTTGATCATTTGCCAACATCTATCCAAGCCGAAGGAACCCAAAATGCTTCAACTCCGCCCCAACTGCGAATGCTGCAACAAAGATCTTCCGGCTGAATCCGCAGAAGCGCGGATTTGCTCGTTTGAATGCACTTTCTGCGCATCATGCGCGGACGGCACGCTTGCTGGCAAATGTCCGAACTGTGGGGGTGAGCTGGTGGTGCGGCCTCGTCGGCCTGCTTCTAAGTTGGAGAAGTTTCCGGCATCAACGCAACGGGTTGTGAAGGAGCATGGTTGCGCCGCGGTTCAGTGAGCAAATTGGCATTTAGCCGGCGCAAATACAGCGCAGCATGCTATCTATTTTGTAGCAACTGATCGCAGCCCTTGAAACCCAAGCGCTCAGGTGCCGATCGCGGCAGGTACAAAAGGCCGCATCAAACGATCGAATTCCATACATGCGTACAAAATAAATACAATTATTGTCTGAATAAAATACAACTTCAAGCCAAAAACACCCAATTACCCGTCAAAACCCTTGGCACGCAACGTGCACTATTTTGGGTTGAGCGTGTCGTTTGAATACAGAAGGAGACAAGATGCTGCGTCGATCTATGATTTCTTTGGCTGCCGGTGTGGTGGCTGTGGTGTTGACTTGGGGTGCGCAGGCGCAGTCTAAGCCGGATGTGAAAATTGCTTTGCTCACCGGCAAGACCGGCCCGCTGGAGGCCTATGCGAAGCAGACCATCGTGGGTTTCCAGATGGGCTTGGAGTACGCGACCGGCGGCACCATGCAAGTGGCGGGCCGCAAGATCGTGGTGATTGAGAAGGACGATCAAGGCAAGCCTGATGTGGGCAAATCTGCACTGGCCGCCGCCTATGCAGATGACAAGGTGGATTTGGCCGTGGGCACCACCGGCAGCCCCGTGGCGCTGGCCATGCTCCCTGTGGCCGAAGAATACAAAAAGCTCTTGCTGGTTGAGCCCGCTGTGGCCGACAGCATCACCGGCGACAAATGGAACCGCTACATCTTTCGCACCGGTCGCAACAGCAGCCAAGACGCTGCCGCCAATGCCGCCGCGCTTGATCAAGCGGGCAACGTGGTCGCGTTTTTGGCTAACGACAATGCCTTTGGCCGCGATGGCGTGAAAGCCGCCAAAGAATTCATGAAGAAAGCCAAGGTGGTGCATGAAGAGTATCTGCCCGTGGGCACGACGGATTTCACCGCTGGCTTGCAGCGCATCATCGACAAGCTCAAAGATCAGCCGGGCAACAAATACATCTCAGTGGGTTGGTCTGGCAGCCCCACGCCGTTTCCCAAAATCGCTGATATGGATTTGAAGAAGCGCTTTGGCATTGATCTGGCCACGGGCGGCAATATCTTGCCCGCGATGGTGGCTTATAAAAACTTCCCCGGCATGGAAGGCGCGCTGTATTACTACTTCGGCATCCCGAAAAACAAAGCCAACGAATGGCTGGTGGCCAACCACTATTCCAAATTCAAGCAGCCACCCGACTTTTTCACAGCGGGCGGCATGAGCGCAGCGATGGCGGTGGTGGAAGCGCTGAAGAAAACCAATGGCGACACCAACACCGAAAAACTCATCGCCGCCATGGAAGGCATGAGCTTTGAAACGCCCAAAGGCAAGATGACTTTCCGCAAGGAAGACCACCAAGCCATGCAAGATATGTTTCACTTCCGCATCAAAAACGACCCGGCCTTTGCATGGGGTGTGCCTGAGTTGGTGCGCGTGATTCCGGCCAGCGAATTGAACATCCCGATTCGCAACAAGCGCTGATCGATCCCTGACTCAAGAGCCTGCGGGCTTGCGCAAAGCGCAGGCCGGGGCATTGCTCATGCTTGAAACCCGAGATCTCACCATTCGCTTTGGCGGCCATGTGGCGGTCAATGCTGTGTCTTGCGCCTTTGAGCCGGGCACGCTGACGGCCATCGTCGGGCCGAACGGCGCTGGAAAGACGACGTACTTCAACCTGATCTCGGGCCAGCTCAAGGCCAGCAGCGGGCAGGTGTATTTGGGTGGCAAAGAGCTCTCGGGCATGAGTGCCTCAAAGCGCACGCGTGCAGGCCTGGGGCGAGCCTTTCAGCTCACAAATTTATTTCCAACGCTCACCGTCTTGGAAAATGTGCGGCTTGCCGTGCAAGCGACATTGACGGGCTCGCATCGCAGGGGGCTCAATCTCTGGAGCGTTTGGAGCGATCACCGCGATCTTGTCAAACGTGCCGCAGAGATTCTTGAAACGGTGTCTTTGTCGCATTTGGCGCAGAAGAGTGCCGCGAGTTTGCCCCATGGCGATCAGCGTAAGCTCGAAGTGGCTTTGCTGATGGCGCTCGATCCCAAGGTGTATATGTTTGACGAGCCAACGGCAGGCATGAGCCACGATGAAGCGCCCGTGATTCTCAATCTCATTCGCCAGCTCAAATCCGATCGCAGTAAAACGATTCTGTTGGTGGAGCACAAGATGGATGTGGTGCGCGAGCTGGCTGATCGCATCATCGTGCTGCACAACGGTGCATTGGTGGCTGATGGCGAGCCTGCGCAAGTGATTGCTTCGCCGGTGGTTCAAGAAGCTTATTTGGGTAACGCGAGGGAGGCCGCATGAGCGAAGCTTTGCTTGAGCTCAAGGGCGTGCATACGCACATCGGCGCGTATCACATCTTGCACGGCGTGAATCTCAGCGTACCGCGCGGGCAGTTGACGATGTTGCTCGGTCGCAATGGCGCGGGCAAAACCACCACCTTGCGAACCATCATGGGCTTGTGGAAGGCCTCGCAAGGCAGCGTGAGCTTTAAAACGGAAAACATTTCTGCTTGGGAGACGCCACGCATCGCCGGCTTGGGCGTAGCCTATGTGCCAGAAAACATGGGTATTTTTTCAGATTTAACCGTCAAGGAAAACATGCTGTTGGCCGCGCGACAGGCCAGCCGCGTGTCGCGGATCGATGATGCGCGATTGACGTGGATCTTCAAGCTGTTTCCTGCGGTTGAAAAATTTTGGAATCATCCGGCTGGCAAGCTGTCTGGCGGCCAAAAGCAAATGCTTGCCGTGGCGCGCGCGATGGTCGAGCCGCGCGAGCTGTTGATCATTGATGAGCCCAGCAAAGGGCTCGCGCCAGCGATCATCAACAACATGATGGATGCCTTTTCTGAGCTCAAGGCCAGCGGCGTGACGCTCTTGGTGGTGGAGCAAAACTTCCATTTCGCCAAACGCTTGGGCGATACCGTGGTGGTGATGGACAACGGCGTGGTCGTGCATGCGGGCAGCATGCAAGCCTTGGCTGAAGACGACAGTCTGCAAACCCGGCTTTTGGGGCTCGCACTATGAATGCAACTCATTTGGATTGGCGCCCGCTGGCTCTGGTGCCAGCGCTGATGCTTGTGTCCTTGCCTGTTGTGGGGTCGGGCTCAACTTGGCTGACCTTGACCGTAGCAGGCCTCGCGATGGGCTTGATCATTTTCATCATCGCTTCGGGTCTGACCTTGGTGTTTGGGCTGATGGATGTGCTCAACTTTGGGCACGGCCTGTTCATTGCCTTGGGCGCGTTTGTTGGCACCAGTGTGCTGGCCGCGATGGGTGATTGGACGGGTTCGGCCCTGCTTTGGCACAACCTGACGGCGGTGTTTTCAGCCATGGCCGTGGCGATGGCTGTGGCCGCTGCGGTGGGCTTGGCTTTTGAGCGCTTCATCGTGCGCCCGGTGTATGGCCAGCATTTGAAGCAAATCCTCATCACCATGGGCGGCATGATCATTGGCGAGGAGCTGATCAAGGTGGTTTGGGGGCCGCTGCAAATTGCCATGCCCATGCCCGAAGCCATGCGCGGCGGCGTGTTGATGGGGGAGGCTTCAGTGGAGAAATACCGTTTGATCGCGGTGGTGGTGGGCTTGGCCGTGTTTGCGTTGCAAATCTGGGTGTTGTCGCGCACCAAGATCGGCCTGCTGATCCGCGCCGGCGTGCAAGACCGTGAGATGGTGGAGTCGCTGGGCTATCCGATCAAGCGCCTCTTTATTGGCGTGTTTGTGGCGGGCAGCGCCTTGGCGGGCTTGGGCGGCGTGATGTGGGGCCTGTATCAGCAAAGCGTGACGCCGCAAATGGGCGCGCAGGTCAATGTGCTGATCTTTATCGTGATCATCATGGGCGGCTTGGGCTCCACGGGCGGCGCATTGATTGGTGCTTTGCTGGTGGGCTTGATGGCCAATTACACCGGCTATCTCGCGCCCAAAGTAGCGCTGTTTTCTAATATCGCGCTGATGGTCGCGGTCTTGCTCTGGCGGCCGCAGGGCGTGTATCCAGTGGCCAACCGATAAGGAGCTGAGCATGATCTCTCGTTTGCTCTCTCAAGATCTGCCGCGCAGCCGCGCTCTGGGTGCGCTGCTGCTGGTGTTGGTGGTGGGTTTGGTGTTTGCGCCGTTTTTGTTTCCCGGCGTCAAGGCGCTGTCGGTGGCGGCGAAGATTTTGGTCTTCATCATTCTCGTGGCCAGCTTTGATTTGCTGCTGGGCTACACCGGCATCGTGAGCTTTGCGCACACCATGTTTTTTGGCATTGGCGCGTATGGCGTGGCAATCGCCACAACCGCGCTCGGGCCAACGTGGATGTCGCTGGGTATGGGCGTTGCTGCGGCGCTTGCACTGTCGCTTCTGTTGTCGCTGCTGATTGGCCTGTTTTCGCTGCGTGTGCGAGCGATCTTCTTTGCCATGATCACACTGGCCGTGGCCGCTGCATTCCAGACGCTGGCCTCTCAGCTCTCAGACATCACCGGCGGAGAAGATGGTCTGAGCTTCAAGCTGCCTGCGGCCTTGATGCCCTCCACCCAATGGCTGGAAGCTCCTTTGTTCGGCGTCACAGTCGATGGTCGCTTGCTGACCTACTACCTGCTTTTGCTGGCCTGTGCTGCGCTGTTTTTGGCTCTGCTTCGGATCGTGAATTCGCCGTTTGGGCGCGTGCTCCAGGCTGTGCGAGACAACGAATTCCGTGCCGAGGCCATCGGCTACCGTGTGGTGGTGTTTCGCACCCTATCGAGCGTGTTGTCAGCGATGTTTGCGTGCTTGGCCGGTTGCATGCTGGCGCTTTGGTTGCGCTACAACGGCCCAGACACCTCGCTCTCGTTTGAGATCATGATGGATGTGCTCCTCATCGTCGTGATCGGCGGCATGGGCACGATGTATGGCGCGATCATTGGCGCCGTGGTCTTCTTGGTGGCCCAGGGTTATTTACAGGACATGCTGCAGTGGGGCAGCAGCGCGACATCGGATGTGCCACTGCTGTCTGCTTTGCTCTCGCCGGATCGTTGGTTGCTCTGGCTGGGCCTGTTGTTTGTGTTGTCGGTGTATTACTTTCCTACTGGGGTCGTGGGACGTATGCGCGAGCACCACGTGCAAAAGGAGCTGCAGCGATGAATTGCGCCGCTCAATCGAAATATCTCAATTGCTTAGGGCGTGAAATTCATTTCATGGACTGGGGTGCGGCCGATGCGCCCGTGGTGATTGCTTGGCATGGCTTGGCACGCACTGGGCGAGATATGGATGAATTGGCGCGATGGCTGGTTGGTGAAGGCTACCGGGTGATCTGCCCTGACACGATTGGGCGTGGCCTGAGCCAATGGAGTTCCTTGCCCGATGCTGAGTATCAGTTGTCGTTTTATGCACGATTGGCAGCGAATTTACTTCATCAGTTGAGCATCGAGAAATGTGATTGGATTGGCACGTCGATGGGCGGCGCAATCGGTACGGTAAGCGCGGCAGGCCCTCTCAAAGGGTGTATCCGCCATTTGGTGCTCAATGACAATGCCCCCGAGCTGGCCGCTGCGGCCATTGATCGCATCCGTGCCTATGCTGGCAACCCCCCGGCCTTTGACACGATGCTGGAGCTGGAAGCGTTTTTCCGATCGGTGTACGAACCCTACGGCTGGCTCAGTGATCGCGAATGGCGGCAACTCACCGAAACTTCGGCGCGCCGCTTATCCAATGGCCAACTCACACCGCACTACGACCCGGCAATGGTGCAGCAGTTTGTGGTGCACCCGGATGACTACCTCATTTGGTTGCACTACGACGCCTTGGACATCCCCGTACTCTGCATGCGCGGTGAGCATTCAGATGTTGTGAGCCGTGTCGTTGTTGCCGAAATGCGCACGCGCGGCCCCGGGAGACTTGGCCTGTTGGATGTCCTCGAAATACCGGGTTGCGGTCACGCGCCTGCCCTGAATGTGCCTGAGCAATGCCGGGCTGTTGTGCAGTTTCTACAAAACTCCAGGCAGGGTAGCTCGCCCTAGACTTGGCAATCTTTCCGTGTTTGTTTCAAACCACGCATCATCCGCGCCCCACAAATGGCATTTGCGTGGCCAGCACCGTGGTGAACAAAATATTGGCCGACAGCGGTAACTCGGCCATCGTGATGAACGTATCGACCACGGCAGACATCTCCATCACCGGCTCAGCTTTGCGGCTGCCATCGGGTTGCGGTACGCCTTGGGTCATTTGTGCGGTCATATCGGAGGCCACATTGCCAATGTCAATTTGCCCCACGGCAATCGAGTGGGCGCGGCCATCCAGCGCAGCAGCGCGGGTGAGCCCACTGATGGCGTGTTTGGTGGCGGCATAGGCGATAGAGCCCGGGCGCGGCACATGTGCTGAGATCGAGCCATTGTTGATGATCCTGCCGCCTTGGGGCTTTTGATCTTGCATCATTTTGAAGGCGTGTGAGAGGCAATAAAAAGCGCCATTCAAATTGATATCGACCATGCGCCGCCAATCTTGGCCGCTCAAATCGCCAGGTAAGGTGTAAGGCAGAGACATGCCGGCATTGTTGAACAAAAGATCCAAGCGGCCATAGCGTTTTGCGATGGCTTCAAACAGCGCCTGCACTTCGCTTTCTTGCGTTAAATCTGTAGGAATGGCGAATGCGTTGGCACCATGCTCGCCAGCGGCTTCGATGGCCGTTTGCAATGCATCGGCGCGCCTGCCCACAAGAGCCACCTGCCAGCCTCGTGCCAGCAGAGCCAAGGCACAAGCGCGTCCAATGCCAGAGCTTGCGCCAGTAACCAATGCGATTTTTTTCATGATGATGAGCGTCTGTTGAGTAAGTAGAAGACAAGCGTTATGCCAGTGCCATGTCATTGAACGCAATCTGCACCTTGAGTGATTGCTTTTTATCAGCCGCCAGCTCAAATGCATCCAAGGCTTGGCTAAATGGCAGGATACCCGTGATCACAGGCTTGCCGTCAATCAAGCCTTCGTTCAAAAACTGCACGGCGGTGGCAAACTCTGCATGAAAGCGAAACGTGCCGCGCAAATCAATTTCCTTGGCAACTATTTTGTTCATGGGGAGCGTGATATCGCCGCCCAAGCCCACCGTGATCAAGATGCCACGCGGCGTAATCACGTCCAGTGCAGCAAGCAAAGCCGCTTGGCTGCCCGAGGCCTCAAACACCGCATCGAATTGGCCTTTGTCTGCTTTGTAAATATCAAGCGCGGTGGGGTCATTGTTGAGATGAATCGTTTGATCGGCGCCCATTTTTTGAGCGCATTGCAAAGGCAAATCTGCAATATCTGCCGCAACGATGTAAGCGGCTCCTGCCCGGCGCAGCCCACCGATCAGCAACGAGCCAATTGGCCCACAGCCCGTGACAAGCACTTTTTTTCCGAGCACACCGCCCGCCCGCTGGATCGCATGCAAGCCCACCGACAAAGGCTCGGCGAGCGCCGCCTCCGACAAGCTCAAATGATCGGCCACGGCATGGGCTTGAGAAGCATCAATCATCAACTGCTCGCTGAATGCGCCTTGAATGTGCGGGAAGGGCATCGCACTGCCATAGAAGCGCATATTGAGGCAATGGTTTTGCAAGCCCGCATGGCAAAAACGGCATTGGCCGCAAGGCCGTGAAGGAGAAATGGCAATCCGCTGCCCTAAGGTCAAGCCTTTGACCGATGCGCCCAACGCGGCCACTGTGCCTGATACTTCGTGGCCCAGCGCCATCGGCTCTTTGATGCGCACCGTACCAAAGCCGCCATGTTGGTAATAATGAAGATCAGAGCCGCAAATGCCGCCATAGGCCACTTGCACGCGCAACTGATGCTCGCCCAATGTGGGCAATTCAACTGTTTCTAGCCGCAAGTCTTTCGCGGAATGGCAAACTACTGAGCGCATGGTTTTTTCTCCAAATCAAAGCGTCGCTGTCACGCCGCCATCAACATACAAAATATGGCCATTGACAAAGCGCGATGCCTCGCTGGCCAAATACACCACGGCTCCGCCGAGCTCCTGCACATCGCCCCAGCGCCGGCTGGGTGTGCGCCCGGTGAGCCAGTCTGTGAATGTCGGGTCGGCCACGAGTTTTTCAGTCAACTCCGTTTTGAAATAACCGGGCCCCAGCCCATTTACATTGATCCCATGCGGGCCCCAGTCAATCGCCATGCCTTTGGTGAGCATTTTGACAGCGCCTTTGCTGGCCGTGTACGGCGCAATACCTGGCCTGCCGAGCTCACTTTGCACCGAGCAAATATTGATGATCTTGCCCCTCTTGCGTTTGATCATGTGCTTGGCTGCCGCTTTGCCGACGAAAAAAACGCTGTCGAGATTTGTCTTCATCAGCGTATGCCAATCCGCTTCATTGAATTCGTGCAGAGGATTGCGAATTTGCATGCCGGCATTGTTCACCAAGATGTCAACAGTATGGCCTGATGCCTCGATGGCATCAATCGCTTGCGTCGCATTTTGGGAGTCGGTCACATCAAAAAGTGCGGCTTCAGCTTGTAAGCCTTCTGCTTGGAGCTGAGCAACAGCGCCATGCAACTTTGCAGCATCGCGGCCATTGAGCACCACGGCAGCGCCAGCTTGCCCCAAAGCGCGCGCCAAAGCAAAACCAATGCCACTGGAAGAGCCTGTGATCAAAGCGCGCTGGCCGTCAAGCCGAAACAAATCTAAAACATGGGGTGCTGCGGTGCTTGTGTTCATCATTTAATGTGTCTGTAAATCATCGGTCAAGCCAGAGAGTTTGTCGGTTTGCAGGGCCTGCATCACCGCAGAGATCAGCATATCTACAGAGTGCGCCGTGTCAACGCGAAGAACATCGCGCTCTTGGGCGGTTGGGCGCTCCAGCGTGCGCAATTGGCTGTCTAGCAAATCAGCTTGCATAAAATGCCCCGCTCTTGCGGCCATGCGGCTGCGAATCAGCTCGCGATCACCATCCAGAAAAACAAAGCGCACGTCCGTCGCCCAGCGACGAATTTGCGCTCGATAGGCCAGCTTCAAAGCAGAGCAAGCCACCACCCGGCCACGGTGATTGTCGCCATGCTCAAGCGGCTTAGACAGGTAGCCACCAATCCGATCTAGCCATGGCCAACGGTCTGCATCTTCAAGGGGAATACCTGCCTGCATCTTGGCGATGCTGCGCTCCGAATGCAAATCATCACCATCCACCAAACTCAGTTGCATGGCTTTGCTGAGCGCCTGAGCCAAGGTTGATTTGCCGCAACCCGAAACACCCATCACCACCAATTGAAGCGGCACAGCACTCATCCTTTTACAGCGCCTGCGGTGAGGCCGCCAATGATTTGCCGCGCTGCCACAAAAGTAAAAATCAGTGGAGGAATCGCGATCAAGCTGCCCATCGCCATGACCTTGCCCCAATCCACGCCCATATCCGTGATGAAAAGTGATGCTGCCACGGGCAAAGTTCGGGTGTGCCGATCGGTAAGCACCAAGGCCAAAATGAATTCATTCCATGCAATGCGGAAAGTGAAAATCGAAGCAGCCGCTAAACCCGGCGCCATCAGCGGCAAAAAAATCGTGCTGAACACGCGCAACGGCCCACAGCCGTCGATGGCAGCCGCCTCTTCCAACTCCACCGGCACTTGCAACACAAAGCCATAAAGCAGCCAAATGGTGAATGGCAGATTGACAGCAACATACAGCAAGATCAAGCCCCACAAGCTGTTGACCAAGCCCCATTGATTCCAGATGACAAACACAGGAATCGCCAGCACCGCAAAAGGCACCGTGCGCAGCAACAAGGTGGTGTAGGCCACGCCAGTTCGCCCCGGAAAACGAAAGCGAGCCAAGCCATAGGCCGCCATGCAACCCAGCACCAAGGTGATGAAGGTAGAAACGATGCCTACAAACAAACTATTTTTTAAATACACATCGAGCTTGTCTTCTTGCAAAACTGCGCGATAGTTTTCTAGCGTGGGCACAAACAAGAAATTCAAAGGTTCAGAGAAAATCTGCACTTGTTGGCGCATGCTGGTGGCAAAAATCACTAAGATTGGTGCGATACAAATCAGCGCCAAAATGATCAGCATGGCGTAATGCGTGACGACGAGTGAGATGCTGCGCTTCATCGGGCATCCTTCATGGGATTGGACAAGCGCAGCGCAGCCCAAGACAAAGCCACGACAACAACCAGCAGCAAAACAGACACTGCCGCAGCCACCCCCATTTGCTGCCCAACGAAAGCTGTTTTGTAAATATGCACAGCCAATATCTCCGTGCTGTTGCCCGGCCCACCAAAAGTCAGCACATAGATCACTTCCAGCACGCGGAAGGCATCAATCAAACGCATCATCAAGGTGATTGCAATCACATGCATCACCATCGGCAATTTCACCAAGAAAATCTGTTGCATCCAACTCGCGCCATCAATGCGCGATGCCTCCATGACCGCACCGTCCACGCTGGCCAGTGCTGCCAGCATCATGATAAAAACAAACGGTGTCCATTGCCACACATCGGCAATCACAATGGCAATGAAGGCCAAGGTAGGATCTGCCAACCAAGTCAAGGGCTCGATCCCGATACGCCCCAGCAATGCGTTGATCAAGCCGAACTGCGCATCAAACATGTAGCGCCAGGCCAATCCCACGGCGATCGGTGCAATCATCATGGGCAGGATAAAAACTGTCCTGAAAATCGACATGCCGCGCACGGGATGCTCTAGCGCCAATGCCAGTGTAATGCCGAGAATCATCTCCAACGTCACGCAAATGCCAGCGAATAGCAAGGTGATGCGCAAGGAAGACCACACTTGCTCATTCGTAAACGCCGCAATGAAGTTATCCAGCCCTACCCACTGTGCTGTTTCCCAAGGCGTGCCCATCTCCCACTTGTAGCCGGCCAACTGGAATGCAGTCAACACGGGATACAAGCAGGCTGCCGCCATCACGAGAATGGCAGGAGCAAGGTAGACGACCAGCGTCCAGCGGGAGACACGCATGGGCAATGCTTTTAGATTTTGTAGCCGGCTTCGCGCATGATGGCTGTGACTTGCGGCACCATGCCATTGAGCGCATCTTCTGCGCTCTTCTTGCCTGTGAGCGCGTCTGAAATGCCCACGCCAAGTGCTTGCACGTTGATGCGATCCCACACGGCAATGATGGGCCGCCAATCTGGGTTGGAGTATTTCAGAGCTTCCTTGAACACGATGAATTCGGGATACTGGCGCACCAAATCCGCATCGTTCATGGTGGAGTTGCGCATGGGCGCACCGCCAAGCCGCGTGACGGCTTTGTCTTGCGCTTTGGAAGTCAGCCACTGCATGAGCAAAAAGCCTGCGTCTGCATTCTTCGCGTTCTTTGGGATCGTGAGCCCTAAACCGCCCGATTGTGAGGCACGCTTGACACCCGCAGGATGCAGCGCCCAGCTCACATTGCCCACCACTTTGCTGCGCGATGGATCATTGACGACGCCTGCGAATGAGGTCGAATCGAGATACATGGCAGCTTGGCCTTGCAAGAAAGCCGTATTGGCTTCGCCTTGGCCAAAACCCGGAATACCGGCGGGGCCTGTGGCCACCACATCTTGCAAAAACTTCAGCGCTGCCACGCCCGCTTTGTCGTTGAAGCGGGGCTTCCATTGATCATCAAACACGCTGCCGCCCAGTGGATTCAAATGCAACAGCCAAGCATGCACACACTGATGCCCGGCTTGGCCGCGTGAGGTCAGTGCCCCCATGCCCGATTGATCTTTGAGCACACGCAGGGCTTTGCTGAAATCCGCATACGTTTCGGGTACTTTGAGATTGAGTTTGGCAAACACATCGCGTCGGTAGGCCAGCACCGAAGTCTCCGCGCCATAAGGCAATCCATAAAGCTTGGCGCCGGGCCCTGCCAAATAGCCCTTGGGGCCGCCCACCATGCCCAGATTTTCTAAATAAATCGGGATGATGTCTTTCATGTCGTAGCTCGGATCGGCCAAAGCGGGGTTGGCAAAGAAGGGCTCTAGCGGCTGCACCAAATTCTTAGCCACATATTCGCCTTTCCACATCACGATGTAGCAAGCCAAATCGTAATCGCCTTGTGGTTTGGCCATTTCCAGCAACTGCTTTTCTTTCAAGCGGCCAATGGCGAGTTTGTCTACCTCGACTTTGATGCCTGTTTCCTTGGTGAATTCTGGCAGCAGCTTGGCCATTGCATCGTAGTGTGGATGCGCAGGGATGTTGATGGTGACGGTTTTGCCAGCGTATTTCGCATAGCGATTTTGTGCCACAGCGCCGCTGAATGGCAAGCCTGCGCCAAACACCGTGATACCGGTGTTTTTGATGAGGGTTCTGCGATCAATGCTCATGAGAAGTCTCCAGGTTAAAAGCTAAAAAGTTAGAAAAAAGTGCGCTCACTTCAAGTCTTCTGGTTGCGAGCGCAACGACAGCCCCGTGAGGCGGTCAAACACATGCAATGCATCGGGTTCAAAAGAAAAAGTCACGTTTGTGCCGAGGCTGCTTTTGGCATCGCCCGGGGCTATTGCCGATATTCTTCGATCAGGCTGCCCTGGCATCGTGCCAGCGAGCTGGCTTTCTGTACCAAGGTATTCCACCACTTGCGCTTGCAGCACCAAAGAATTGGTTTGCGCAGAGCCTGCCTGCAAGGCTTGCGGCCTGAGCCCCAAGGTCAAAGCATCGCCTGCTTTGACTGGCGAGGAATTCAGCCAAGCTGGCGCGGCCCAATCAAAGCCTGCGCCTTGGAGCCTCAATGACCCTTCTTGCGCGATGCAGGTGGCTTCAAACATGTTCATCGTGGGCACGCCAATGAAGCCTGCTACAAATAAATTAGCCGGGCGATTGAACACCTCGGTGGGTGTGCCGACTTGCTGGATTTGGCCTTTGTCAAAAATCACGATGCGCGAAGCCAGTGTCATGGCCTCAATCTGATCGTGCGTCACATAAACAGTCGTTTTGCCCAAGCGCTGGTGTAGCACGGCCAGCTCGGCACGCATATGGCTTCTGAGCTTGGCATCGAGGTTAGACAGCGGCTCATCAAAGAGAAACACTTTTGGCTCGCGCACGATGGCGCGGCCAATCGCGACGCGCTGGCGCTGCCCGCCTGAGAGCTCTTTGGGCTTGCGTGCAAGCAGGTGCTCAATATTCAATATTTTTGCCGCTGCGGCAACTTTGGCTTTCAACTCTGATGGCGGGCAACCGGCAATTCGCAAAGAAAAAGACATGTTGCTGGCCACATCCATGTGCGGATACAGCGCATAGTTTTGAAACACCATCGCAATATCGCGATCCATTGGATGGAGCTGGGTCACATCGCGCCCGCCAATAAAGATTTGTCCTTCTGTGGCTTCTTCTAAGCCAGCAATCATGCGCAGCGTGGTGCTTTTGCCGCAGCCCGATTCACCAAGCAGCACCATGAATTCACCTTCGCGCACATCCAGATCAAGATGCTGCACAACCGTTACCTCACCGAAGCGTTTCACGATATTTTTTAACTGCAAGCCGCTCATAGGCGCTCCCTTGTTTGCATGTGCCGAAGCATGCCCCAGCCGACATGGGGGCGCAAGTTGCCTGGATGTTTTGGATCAGTGCCCCAGATGGCTTGATAGGTGTCGATGCATCGGCCTGTACGCTCAAGCTGCACACACCAAGCAGCCAGAGCCAGCCACCAAATCATCAAGACGATGAGCATCCAGCGTGGCGCATCGGCAATCCACAGCCCTAAAACGATGGTTATCACCGCAGCGGCCACGGCGATCCAGCCCACACTTTTATGAATGCCTTCAAAGAGCAGGCGGTGCGTGGTCATGTCGTAATGATCGCCGCGCAACTGAGGCTCGGTGGGCCCGCCTTTGCTGCCGCGAAACCATGCACTGAAGATTTGTACGATGCCCAGAGCGATCACGCCCCAGCCTATATAGCTGTGCAATTGTGCGCCGAGAGACAGTGACGTGCTTCGGTCCCACGCTAGGTAAATGCCGATGAGCATGATCAGCACGCCGCTGTATTGCAGGCTGCGATGCGCATGCCACCAAGTGCGGTTGTCAGTCACGTGCGGCCAGTCTTGCCCAGTTGTGACTTTGAAGTAGCGTGCTGCGATGGCACCCACGGGCAGCAGAATGGCCCAAGCCAGCACCATGCTTCGCGCATGCCAGATCACCCAGCCATCCAGCTGGTGTGTGCTCGCGCCGCTGAGCGGGCTGAGCAACCAATGCCAAACGTGTTCGAGGCTCACGGGCGCTGCACCCCTTGTGTGTCCAGAGCAATGCAATACAGCGATTGGCTCGCGGCGATGTAAAGCACATTGTGCTGTGCGCCACCAAAAGTAAGATTGCCCACTTTCTCTGGCACTTCAATCCAAGCCATTTTGCTGCCATCGGGGTGATACACCAAGACACCGGCGGCACAGCTGGTGTAGAGGTAGCCATGCGCATCCAAGCGAAAACCGTCAGACAAGCCTGGCTCGATCGTTGCGAAAACGCGCGGATGATGTAAATCTTGGCCATTCATCACATCAAAGGCCATGATGTGATGGTTGCCGCAGCCATCACTTTGAAGAGCCGCTGAAGTATCAGAAATATATAGGATCGATTCATCGGGCGAAAAAGCCAAGCCATTGGGCTCTTCAACCAAGCTCGTCACGATGCGCAAACTGCCATCGGCTGGGTCAAAACGAAATACATAGCAATCGCCCAATTCACTCGGTGCTTGATAGCCCTCGTGATTGGAGACAATGCCATATGGCGGATCAGTAAACCAAATCGTGCCATCTGATTTCACCACCACATCGTTGGGCGAATTGAGCCGTCGGCCTTGGTAGTTGTCCACCACAATCTCATCGCGCTGCTCACTCAAATCGCTGCCAAAGCGCGTGCGCACAATGGCTCTGAGGCCATGCGAGCAATGAAGCAGCGCACCATCCGCTTCGCGCGTGTGGCCATTGGCAAATTCAGCTTTCTCACGCCAAACACTCATGCCATCTTGCGCATGCCAACGCAGGATGCGATTGCTCGGGATATCGCTCCACAGCACAGATTGATCCTCGTGCATCCAAACAGGGCCTTCGCTCCATGTTGCACCCGTACACAGCCGAATCAGCTCCCCTGCGCCTCGCGCCACAGGCTCAAATCTCGTGTCGAAGACGTGCATCATGCAGCGGTGGCCTTACGCATTTCAGGCACAGGCGTGAGCAAAGCCGCTCCGGCAAGACCTGCCTTCATGTTTTCAAAAGCTAGATCGGCCATGGCCTGGCGCGTTTGCTTGGTGGCGCTGGCAATGTGCGGCGTGAGCACCACTTGCGGCATGCTCCACAGTGCTTCGGGCACATGCGGCTCGTTGGCAAACACATCCAGCCCCGCACCGGCTATCGTGCCCGCTTGCAAGGCTTGCACCAAAGCCGCTTGATCCACCACGCTGCCACGCGCCACATTGATCAAGAAGCCTTCGGGGCCGAGTGTCTCAAGCACTTGTGCATTGATCAAATGCTTGGTGCCCTCGCCTCCGGGCGTGATCACCACCAAGAAATCCACATGCTTGGCCAAATCCACCACATTGGCATAAAAAGCAAAACCTGAATCTTTTTTCTCGCTGCGGGCGGTGTAAGCAATTGACATATCGAATGCGACCGCTCTTTTTGCAATGGCCTTGCCAATTCTGCCCAAGCCCACAATGCCTAGCCTCGCGCCCGTCACCTTGGTGGCCAAAGGCATCAGTGCCTTGGGCCATTGGCCTTGCCGCACATGTTGATCAGCTCTCGCAATGCCACGGCTGACCGCCAGCAACAAGCCAAGCGCCAGATCCGCCACGTCATCCGTCAGCACATCGGGCGTGTGAGACACGCCAACACCTTGCTTTGACGCAGCGCCCACATCCACGCCGTCGTAGCCCACGCCGAAGACAGAGATCACTTTCAGTTGTGGCAATTGCGCGATCAATGTACCCGGCACCAAAGATTCGCCGCTTGCTGCCACGCCGACGATGTTTGGTGCGAGCTGTGCAAAAGCAAGCGGATCGTCCAAATGCGTGCCGATGTGTACTTGGTAGACAGACCGCAGGGCATCCAAATAAAACGGATGCACGCCTTTGATAGCAAGAATTACGGGCTTTGACAAACTGACATCTCCTGAAATCGGTGTTGGACAGCGCTATCCCGTAATCAATAAATCAAACTTCTCACAGCAAATTAGCCAATGAGAAGTCAATAACTTTACAAGATAGCGCTATCTTAGACCGATAGAATGGAGGCTCACAATAGGACATACCCTGCCGCCATGACTGCGCCTAGAAACCCCCGATCCACTGGTCGTGTGACGCTCAGTGATGTGGCCATCGCGGCAGGCGTTAGCCCGATCACGGTCTCGCGTGCCTTGCGCGGCGAGCGATCTGTAGCGCCAGAGCTGGTGAGCCGGGTGATGCAAGCATCTGGCCGCTTGGGCTACATTCCCGATCCTGCGGCACGCGCGTTGGCTTCGCAGCGCAGTGATCATGTGGCCATACTGATTCCAAAACTCTCCAACACCTTGTTTGTTGATTTACTCGATGCGGCGCAGCAGACCTTGCGGGCGGCAGGATTTCAAACACTGATTGGCATCACGCATTACGACAGTGCGCAAGAAGAAGTATTGCTCAAAGAGCAGCTGTCGCACCGACCTGCGGGTTTGCTGATCACAGGGCTCAACTACAGCGCGACGACACGGCAATTGATCGCCAACAGCCAAGTGCCTTGCGTGCATTTGATGGATTTACCCAACGAGCAAGACAGCGAATCGCCTTATTGTGTGGGGTTTCGCCAGAGCGCAGCGGGCGCGGCTTTAACGCAGCATCTGCTCTCGCAAGGCCGGCGCAGGATTGCGTTTGCGGGTGCGCAATTGGATCAGCGCGTGATGCAGCGTTTGTATGGTTGGCGCGAGACCCTCAAAGCGGTTGATCTGTACGATCCGACGTTAGAGTGGCTCAATCCCGCTCCCTCGTCTTTGGCTTTGGGTGGCGTGATGTTTGAGCAAATCATGGGTCAGCGACCTGAAATCGATGCCGTTTTCTTTTGCAACGATGATTTGGCGCAAGGGGCGCTGCTGGCCGCACTGCGTCTTGGCGTCAACGTACCGAAACGCATCGCCGTGGCAGGCTTCAACGATTTACCGGGCAGCGATCAAATGCTGCCAGCATTGACCACGGTGCGCACCCCGCGAACCGAGATCGGTGTGTCTGCCGCGCAGATGCTGCTCGCCATCATTGGGCAAGGCGCGCATCATCCGCGCTGCGTTGATCTAGGGTTTCAGCTGATTGCGCGGGGCAGCAGCTGAGATCGAAGCCAAATACAGCCCAGGCAAAATCAGCGCTGCGCCGACCGCGTGATAGCCATACACCGACTCGCCCAATACCGCCCAGCCTAGCAAGGCACCATACAGCGGGCCCATGTAAAGCGCCATTGCGGTGCGGGCTGCGCCCAGCGTTTTTTGTGCACTGCTGTAGGCCCAGTAAGCGAGCGCACCGGGCAAGAGGCCCGACGCCACAATCAACGCGATAGATTTCCAGCCCCATTGCGTTTGCGACAACGGCAGGCCGGAATAGGCCTCTAAAGCAGTCAAGGGAACGAGCACCACGCAGCCACCGATGGCAGTGAGCACAAGCCGCGCCATGGGTGAAAAATCAGTGGGCCATCGTTTCATCAGCAAGGCATAAGCGGCCCAACTGAAAGCGCAGGCCAAAATCCACAAATCACCCGCTACAAAACGCACATCGAGCAAATGACCCCATTGCCCTTTGATGACGACATGCACCAAACCCGCCATCGCCATGCCGATGCCGAGCCACTGAATGCCGCACAGCTTCTCATGCAGCCAGATCGAGGCGCACAGCACGATAAAAGCCGGCGACAGCGCGTAGATCAGCGCGATGTTGGTGGCGCTGGTCGAGCGAGCGCCGATATACACCCAAGCGCCGCAGATCCACATCCCAAGGCTGCCCAACACCAAGTAATGCCAAGCATTTTTGAAAATCAAATGCCGCTTGGCCTTGAGCTCCGCAAATGCGAAAACGCCCAAAACACTGGCCGCTAACGCCCAGCGGCACAGCGCCAGCATATGTGGCCCGATCTGTCCGGGCGCAAGGCGCGCTACCAAATAGTTCACCGACCACAGCGCTGGTGTCAGAAGCAGCAAAGCCAGCGCCCAGCGGCGTGAGATGTCAGAGTTCATGGCGTTGAGCAAAAAATAGAGCTTGCATTGTAGATGCTGTGCGTAAACAACTACTGTTTTGATAGCAAACTATGCTTATTCTATGACGGCAAAATATCAAAAATGGCATCGCCATCTGCCTCAAATGCGCCGCATCAATGCATCAACAAACCGCACAGCCAGCGGCCCGGCGATGTCGCTCACAAACCTCGGAAAATCCGTGTGTGCGGTGTGGTCGGCTTTGTCGGAGATGCTGCGCATGGCTGCGAAAGGGATCGAATAGGCATGGCAGACCTGTGCAATGGCTGCGCTCTCCATGTCCACGCAGAGTGCTTCGGGCAAAGTGCGGCGCAAAGTTTGCACTTCGACCAGGCTGCTCACGAAGCGATCTCCGCTGATGATCAGGCCTTGGTGGATTCCAAGCTCGGCTTGGCCTTGCAAAGCGGGTTGTCCCGGTATTGCTGCTGCATTGACTGCTTCGAAAATAATAGCAAAGAGTTTGTCGTCAGTTTTGAATCGGCTGATGCCCACATCGGGTATCTCGTGGCGTGGGAAGAGGGGTGAGGCATCCATGTCGTGCTGCAAATACGCTTCTCCCACCACCACATCGCCCACATTCACATGGCTGGCCACTGCGCCTGCTACGCCAGTGAAGATGATGCGCTGCACCTGATAGCGCTCAATCAGCATGGTGGCGGTGATGCTTGCTGCCACCTTGCCGATCCCTGCCAAAGCCAATATAACCGGCTTTTCATGAATCAAACCCTTATCTAGCCGGCGTGGAATCTGTGCAACATGCTCTTGATTCGATAGCAATTGGCGCAGGCCCGCTTGTTCTTCGGGCAGGGCGCTGATGATAGCGGTGGTCATGCTTGGCAGTTTATTCGCTTTGAAGCATGCGACAAGCGTCGCTTTGTCCCCAAGTGTTGATGGGCTTCACAACAAGTTAATCAATCGTTTGATTAAATCGTCTATGATCGCGTCCCATGACTCAAACAATAGCCGTTTTGAACGCTGCGCCAACACATGCCGAGCCCAGCGATTCACGCCAATGCCTGCTGCATGCGGCGCTGCGCTGCTTTGCTGAGCATGGCTTTGTCAAAACCACGACGCGCATGATTGCGGATGCGGCCAAGGCCAATGTGGCATCGATTCGCTACTATTTTGGCGACAAAGCTGGCATTTACCGCGCCGCTTTCATCGAGCCGATGGGGCAGCCGCAAGACGATATTGAGCTGTTTGACAGTCCAACACTCAGCTTAGAACAAGCTTTGAAGGGCTTGTATTCAGGCTTTATTGAACCGCTCAAAAAAGGCGAGCTGGTGCAGCTGTGTACCAAGCTGCACATGCGCGAGATGGTCGAGCCCACCGGGCTGTGGCAGCAAGAGATTGACCACGGCATTGCGCCTTATCACCAAGCGTTGGTCAAAGTCTTGTGCCGTCACTTAAGCATCACGAAGGAAGACGATGATGTGCATCGGCTGGCCATTTGCATCGTGGCG
>JANNED010000152.1:0-3766 GCA_031388245.1 Variovorax sp. | reverse complement strand
CGAGCTCTCTAAATCTGCGTTTTGTGACGATGGATCGTGATTTTTTAAGGTTTGGTTTGTCTGATTGCTTGATCATTGAAACGGATAAGCCAGCATGATTGCTCAGCCTGCGGTCTGGGTCTGCATCGAGCGCTTTGAGGGAAGCAGCCCGCGTGAGGTGGGCGCTGCAATGCTTGTTTCTACCGCTGCCATCGAAGGCACAATTGGCGGCGGGCGTTTGGAGTTTGATGCGATGGAGCATGCGCGCGCGCTGCTCTCAGTCTCTCCTTTTGTGGCGGCAGAAGAGACGCGGCGCTATGCGCTTGGGCCATCGCTGGGCCAATGCTGCGGCGGCGTGGTGTGGTTGAAGTTCGTTGGTATTGCTGCTGGCGATACTCCTAAACTAATAGCACTCCGCGCAGATTCTATGCCGGCTAACGGTCTCAATCGTTTGAATATTGCGCTGTTTGGTGGTGGGCATGTGGGCAAAGCGATTGTGCAAGCGCTCAGCGCTCTGCCTTGCAGCGTGCATTGGATTGACAGTCGCGATGAGATTTTCCCCCAAACGTTGCCAGCCAATGTGCGAGCCGAGCATTCAGCGCCCGTGCAAGCCGCCGTGAGCGATCTGGCGCCGCAAAGCCATGTGCTGATCATGAGCTTCTCGCATGCGGAGGATTTGGATGTGGTGGCAAGCTGCTTGAAGCGGCATCGTGAGAAAAACGATCTGCCTTTTATCGGCTTGATTGGCAGCAAAACCAAGTGGGCGACATTTCGGCATCGCTTGGAAGTTTGGCAAGGGCGCGGGTTTACAAGCGAAGAGCTGGCGCATGTGACTTGCCCGATTGGCTTGCCAGCGATTGCGGGCAAAGAGCCTGAAGTGATTGCGGCGAGTGTGGCCGCGCAGCTTTTGCAGTTTCGCCGGGTTTAAACTGGGGCTATGCCTTTTTCACATCTTGGCTTTGAGCCAGCAGTCTTAGCCTCGTTTCATCGCGCCTTGAAGGGCGAGGAATTTGCGAGCGCCACACCCGTGCAGCTGGCCGCCATTCCTGCGATTTTGCAAGGGCGCGATGTGTTGGCCTCTGCGCAGACTGGCTCGGGCAAGACGGCTGCTTACGCCCTGCCGCTTTTGCAGCTTCTCGCGGGACGAGACATCGCGCAGGCTGGCAAGCCGCGTTGCTTGATTCTCGTACCCACACGAGAGCTGGCCGTGCAGGTGGACGAGATGGTGCGTAAATTCGCTAAATTTCTCCCTCGAAAGATCAAGCTGCTTGCTGCTTTCGGAGGTGTGGAAATTGAACCGCAAATGCAAGCACTGCGCGAAGGCATCGACATTTTGATCGCCACGCCGGGGCGTTTGCTCGATTTGGCCGATCAACGCGCCTTGAGTTTCAAATCCATTCGTTACTTTGTGCTCGATGAGGCAGATCGCTTGCTCGAATTGGGCTTCAACGATGAGTTGCAGCGCATCCTCACGCTTGTGCCTTCGACAAGGCAGAATCTGTTTTTCTCCGCGACTTTCTCTGCCGAGATTGAAATTTTGGCCGTGGCCTTGCTGCATGAGCCGGTGCGCATCGAAATTGCGGCAACTGTAGGAGAAAAACCGCAAATTGAAGAGCGAGCCATAGCTGTGGATGCTGCCCGGCGCACGCAGCTCTTTAAAAAACTCTTCATTGAAAACGATTGGGAGCGCGCACTCGTCTTCGTCGCCCGGCAATACGATGCAGAAAAAGTCGCGATGAAGCTGCGCTCGGCAGGCCTGAAAGCCGAGCCGCTGCACGGCCAGCTCACCCAAGGCAAGCGCATTCAGGTGGTGCAAGACATCAAAGCAGGACGCATTGATGTGGTGGTGGCCACCGATCTGGCCTCGCGCGGGCTCGATATCAAAGAGCTGCCCGTTGTCGTCAATTACGATCTGCCGCGCTCTGCCACCGATTACACACACCGCATTGGCCGTACAGGCCGCGCTGGCATGCCCGGCCTCGCGGTGAGCTTCGTTAGCATGGATGCGCAAGCGCATTGGCAGCTGATTTGCAAACGCCAGAATTTGACGGGCAGTGTGGCCGCTGAGCTCGAAGAGATTGAGGGCTTTGAGCCAAGCGATCAGCCGCAAGCGCTTGACGCGCCACTTGTGCCTACTGGCTTAGACATCCACGGCGGCATCAAAGGCAAGCGCCCGAGCAAGAAAGACAAGCTGCGGGCGGTAGCGGCGCTCGCAGCTTCACGAAATACCGGCTAGCCATCAAGCCGCGCGAGCAAACAACACGAGAAATTCTGGCACGATAAATGCTGGCCACTGCTGCATGCAAGTTACTTGTATACAATGAAGTCACGCCGCAGCGGAGCTACTTTTAGTTCGCGGCTTGTTCTGCTTACAGCGCCCGCAGTGGTAGGCAGATTGGAGTACCGAGATGGAAGCATATCTTCTGGATTGGGCCAATCTGCTCTTGCGTTGGGTGCATGTCATCACCGCCATTGCTTGGATCGGCTCATCGTTTTATTTTGTTTTTCTGGATAACAACCTAGAGAAACCCAAATCGCCTGATTTGCTTGAAAAAGGCGTGGATGGTGCGATGTGGGCGGTGCATGGCGGCGGGTTTTACAACCCACAAAAATATCTTGTTGCGCCGAAGAAAATCCATACACGCTTGCACTGGTTTTACTGGGAAAGCTACTCGACTTGGCTCACCGGCTTTGCGCTGTTCACGGTGCTGTATCTCTACAACGCCAGCACGTATTTGATCGACAAATCGCTGATGGATTGGCAGCCTGGCGCAGCGATCAGTGTGGCGCTGGCTTTCCTCGTGGTGTTTTGGATGGTGTACGACTTGGTCTGCCAAGCCTTCGGTTTCCGAAAAAATGGCGAGTTGATTGTGGGCATCCTCATGATGGGCGTGATCGCCTTCATGTGTTGGCTGGCTTGCCAATGGTTTGCCGGCAGAGCCGCCTTTTTGCTGGTGGGCGCAACGATTGCGACGGCGATGAGCGCCAATGTTTTCTTCTGGATCATTCCCGGGCAAAAGAAAGTGGTCGAAGCCATGATGGCATCGAATAACGGCGGCGCGAAATACGATTCCGCCGCATTGGCGATTCACGGCAAACGCGGCAAGCAGCGCAGCGTCCACAACACGTATTTCACGCTGCCCGTGATCTTTGCAATGCTGTCAAATCACTACAGCTTCATGTACACCCATGCAAACAATTGGTTGATCCTCTTTGCCATGATGGTGGGCGGCGCACTGATTCGCCAATATTTTGTGCAGCGTCATGGCTACCACTATGGCCGCGCCAGCCATCCGTGGCCTTGGGCGCTGGTCGGTGTTGTGGTGTTGCTCAGCGTGATTTTTGTGCTACGGCCTGTCGCTGTAAATGCTACTAAATCAATAGCACCCTTTGCAGATTCTGTGCCGGCAATTGGCCTCAAAGATTCAAAAAGCAGCCAATTTTCGGAGATTCAAACCGTGTTGCAAGCTCGCTGCATTCAGTGTCATGGCGCTCAATTGCAAATGAAGAATGTGCGCTTGGATTCACCAGCGCAGATCAAGCTGCATGCGCAAGCTGTTTACCAACAAGTCGTGGTCACCAAACAAATGCCGATGAACAATTCCACGCAGATCACGGATGCTGAGCGGGCGCAGGTGGCTGATTGGTTCAAGGCAGGAGCGAAGGTGGAATGAAGATCGCCTGATTTTCAATGTTGCCAGCGCACTGCGGGCGGCACCTGGGAGGCCTCCAAACATTTCGCATCGGGCAAGCCAAACAACAGGCGAGCAGGCGGTGCTCAACGGCC
>JANNED010000104.1:0-3223 GCA_031388245.1 Variovorax sp. | reverse complement strand
GTAGCGCCAGCCGGAGGACATTCGCGGAGTTGGGTAGCGTCAGCGCAGGTGGTTTTCTTTGCACAGAGGTAAAGCACAAGTCAGACAAATGTCATCGAATCGTGCAAAATGTGATAATTGACGCTTACGTAAACGTCAATACAACTCAGCTGAGACAAACATGACCGAACTAAGCGCCGACTACAAAGCCCTGTCTGAATATCGCCCCAAGCATAAAGTGCGCTTTGTGACTGCGGCTTCGCTCTTCGATGGGCACGATGCCAGCATCAATATCATGCGGCGCATCCTGCAAAGCTTTGGCTGTGAGGTGATCCATTTGGGGCACAACCGCTCGGTGGATGATGTGGTGACGACGGCGCTGCAAGAAGATGTGCAGGGCATTTGCGTCTCCAGCTATCAGGGCGGGCATGTCGAGTATTTCAAATACATGGCACAGCTCTTGAAGGAGCGCGGCGGCTCACATATTAAGGTGTTTGGCGGCGGCGGCGGCGTGATTGTGGCTTCTGAAATTCGTGAGCTTGCAGAAGCAGGCGTGCGCGTGTTCAGCCCAGAAGATGGGCAGCGCATGGGGCTGATGGGGATGATCGGCGAATGCGTGATGAGCTGCGATACCGATCTTTCGGGCTTCGCACCGACCAAGATCGAAGAGATTCAGGGCCACTCTGAGGCGGCTTGGCGCAAGTTGGCGCAGTTGATCTCTGCGATTGAGAATTCAAAGGAAAAAGTACCGTTAGCCGGCATAATATCTACGCAGAGTGCTACTAAAAAAATAGCATGCCCAGTGATCGGCATTACCGGCACAGGCGGTGCGGGCAAATCCTCGCTCACCGATGAGTTGATTCGCCGTATTCGTTTAGACCAAGGCGATGCGCTTCGGATTGCGGTGATCTCGATTGATCCTTCGCGGCGCAAGAGCGGTGGTGCGTTGCTGGGCGACCGCATCCGTATGAATGCGATTGCGCCTTGGAACACCACCGTTCGCCCTGAGCTTGTCGAAGGGCTCGCTGAGGCTTCGACATCAGAGCGAACGGATAAAGATTCCGGTCAGCGCGTTTTCATGCGCAGCTTGGCCACGCGCGATTTTGGTAGCGAGATTTCCCAAGCCTTGCCTGATGTACTCGCTGCTTGCAAGGCCGCAGGCTTTGATCTCATCATCGTGGAGACGAGCGGCATTGGCCAAGGCGATGCGGCCATCGTGCCGCATGTGGATGTGCCGCTGTACGTGATGACGCCTGAGTTTGGCGCGGCCTCGCAGTTGGAGAAAATCGACATGCTCGATTTCGCGGAGTTCATTGCCATCAATAAATTCGATCGCAAAGGCTCACAAGATGCACTGCGCGATGTGGCTAAGCAAGTGCAGCGCAACAAAGAGGCTTGGAGTAAGCAGACCAGTGAGATGCCCGTGTTCGGCACGATGGCCGCGCGCTTTAACGACGATGGCGTGACTGCGCTATACCAAGCCATGAAGCCGCGCTTGGCCGAGTTGGGTTTGAAATTAAAAGACGGCACGCTGCCCATTGCCAACACCCGCCACAGCAGCAACCAACACCCTGTCGTGCCCGGCAGCCGCGTGCGCTATTTGTCTGAGATTACCGACACCGTGCGTGGCTACAAAAAGCGCGTGGCAGGCCAAGTCAAGCTCGTGCGCGAGATTCAACAATTGCAATCCTCTGCCAAGATGTTGCAATTAGAAAAACCTGAGCGCAGCAGAGCCGCAGAAGCCACGATGGATTTAGCGCAGCAGCGCGAATTGCTGCTCGATAAAGATGCCACCAAGCTCTTGCAGCAATGGCCGCAAATGCAGCAAGCTTATGCGGGTGATGAATATGTGGTGAAGATTCGAGACAAAGAAATCCGCACCCAACTCGTGCACAAAACTTTATCGGGAACGAGCATTCGCAAAGTGGTGCTCCCCAAGTTTGAAGACCATGGCGAAATTCTCAAATGGCTGATGCTCGACAACGTGCCCGGCAGCTTCCCGTATGCCGCCGGCACCTTCGCTTTCAAGCGTGAAGGTGAAGACCCCACCCGCATGTTTGCAGGCGAGGGCGATGCCTTTCGCACCAATCGCCGCTTCAAAGTGGTGAGCGAGGGCATGGCGGCCAAGCGCTTGTCTACCGCGTTTGATTCGGTCACCTTGTACGGCGCAGACCCTGAAGTGCGCCCTGATATTTATGGCAAGGTGGGCAACAGCGGCGTGAGCATCGCCACGCTGGAAGACATGAAGGTGCTGTATTCAGGCTTCGATCTCACGCAGCCAACGACCTCCGTGAGCATGACGATCAACGGCCCCGCGCCCACGATCCTCGCCATGTTCATGAACACCGCGATTGATCAGAATTTAGAAAAATTCAAAATCGACAATGGCCGCGAACCCACCGATACTGAAAGCCAGAAAGTACGCGAATGGACGCTGGCCAATGTGCGCGGCACGGTGCAGGCCGATATTTTGAAAGAAGACCAAGGGCAAAACACCTGCATCTTCTCCACCGAATTCAGCCTCAAAGTGATGGGCGATATTGCGCAGTATTTTGTGCAGCACGATGTGCGCAACTTTTACAGCGTCAGCATCAGCGGCTATCACATTGCGGAGGCGGGCGCGAACCCGATTTCTCAGCTCGCATTTACCTTGAGCAATGGCTTTACGTTTGTGGAGGCGCATCTCGCGCGCGGCATGCACATCGATGATTTCGCGCCGAATTTGAGCTTCTTCTTCTCTAACGGCATGGATCCGGAATACACCGTATTAGGCCACGTTGCCCGCCGCATTTGGGCGATTGCCATGCGCGATAAATACGGCGCGAATGAACGCAGCCAAAAACTCAAATACCACGTGCAAACCAGCGGCCGCAGCCTGCATGCGCAAGAAATCCAGTTCAACGACATCCGCACCACACTGCAAGCCCTGATCGCGATCTACGACAACTGCAACAGCCTGCACACCAATGCGTTTGACGAAGCGATCACCACGCCCACCGAAGAATCCGTGCGCCGCGCCATGGCCATTCAGCTCATCATCAACCGCGAATGGGGCTTGGCGAAGAACGAAAATCCTTCGCAAGGTTCATTCATCATCGATGAGTTAACGGAATTGCTAGAAGAAGCCGTGCTCACTGAGTTCGAGCGCATCAGCGAGCGCGGCGGCGTGCTCGGCGCGATGGAAACGGGTTATCAACGCGGCAAGATTCAGGACGAATCCATGCACTACGAAAGGCTCAAACAC
>JANNED010000076.1:0-3095 GCA_031388245.1 Variovorax sp. | reverse complement strand
TGATCGACTGTTGGTTTTGATTGAAGATAGAAGAACACGGAAGGCACGAAAACTTCACGGAAGGCACTGAAAAAACCAATTCTTTTCCGTGTCTCTCTTGAAACTTCAGTGTTTTCCGTGTCTTGTCAAATCGCTTATCGCTACAAATAGAAATCAAGCAGCCAATTTCAATTCATCCAGCGAGGTTTGCACCGCGCTGGCTGGCAGCCCGTCTTTCCAAGGCACATCCACAGGGTAGTCTTTCAGCAAACAATCATCCGGTAAGCATTCAATCGGTGTGAAATCGCGATGCGCGATGTATTCGGGGCGTTTGTGGCGGCGGATGTGGTTGCTCACGGCGCATAGGCTGAGGTACACGCTCACGCGGTTAAATGGCGAGAGATTCGAGCTCGATGCATGCACCAAGCAAGAGTGAAAAAGGATCATCGAGCCTGCTGAGCCCTTGGGCGACACGATGCCACCCTGCTTGCCGCCCGCGCGATCCACCAGCTGGGAGATCAGCTGGTTGTCCACCGTCCACAGCGGATAACTCGTCGTCGTCAAATCATGCTTGGCATTGACCACGCCCTTCTTGTGCGAGCCGGGGATGAACATCAGCGGGCCGTTGAATTCGTTCACATCATCTAAGAAAATCGCAATATTCATCGCCCGCTCTGTGGGCATCATGTCGTCGTTGAGCCATGTACCGTAATCTTGATGCCATTGCCACACATCGCCTTCAAAAGCCATCTTGCCGTTGATCTTGAATTGATGCATGTAGAGCTTCTCGCCCAACAAATCTTCCACCGGCTCGATCATGCGCGGATGCCGAGCTAATCTTGCAAACGGCTCGCTATACATATGCGCCGCGAAATTGGTGCGCACAGCATCTGAGCCCTTTTCGCGCACGTTGTAGGCCTCGCGCTTTGCATACAGCTCAGGCACAGCGGCATTCAAATGTTGCGTCTCTTGCGGGCTGAAGAGGCTGGGGAAAAACAAATAGCCATCTCGGTCAAACTGCTCGTGTTGCTCTTGGGTCAAACGCATGTGCGTCTCCTTGGGGTTGAATGAATTTAAATCGATTCGTTAGCCGCTTTGAGCACTTGCTCCAGCCTGTGCTCCAACATATTGCTCGCCTGCTCGCCATGGCCGCGCATCAGCGCCTCCGCTTTGCGCGCATCCTTGACCGCAATCGCGCGCGCAATCGCCTCATGCTCGTCCCACACCGATTCGCGCAGCTTCATACTTTGCAATACCGCACCCATCGCCCGGCGAATATGCTGCCAATGCAGTTTGGCGCTTTGCTCAATCAGTGGATTGTTGGCCGCGCGATAGATCGATGTGTGAAATTCAATATCCGCCTCGATCATGGCAGCAATGCTTTTGCCTCGCGCCGCCTTGCGCCCTGCAGCAATCAAATGGCTATCAAAACCATAGCTTCCAGCACAGGCCAAGCGTGCAGCCAGAGCATCTAAGGCACTGCGAATCTGATACACATTGGCCAGCCACGCAGCATTCAGCGGCGCGACCAATACACCACGCCCCGGCGCATCCAAGATGAAGCCATCTTTTTTCAGCAAGCGCAGCGCCTGCAACACAGGTTGGCGGCTCACATCCAATTGCTCGGCAATCTCTTCTTGTGTGATGCGAGTGCCAGGCGCAAGCTCGCCTTCGCTGATCGCACCAAGCAGCTTGGCATAGACCTGCTCAACCAGATCAGGCGAGGATTCGATTTTGAGGAGTTGGCTCATGTGCAGATGCTTTCACAATACTGTACTCCGTATACAGAACACAATATGCTGTTTCTGATGCATGAAAACCCTGATTCGCCTGCCTTGGTTCGCAAGCCTGCATTCAAGCTATATTGCGATCATGAACGCAAAGCAAAGCCCCAACATCTTCAACTTCAACACCGATCCCCAATGGTTGGATGCGCAGCACAATAACCGCCTGCGCGTGCCAGATTTCATGGCTTACTTCGAGCGCTGGCAGAAAAATTCCGCGATCGCACGCCAATCGCAGCCCTGCCAGATCGACGTCGCCTATGGGTCGGGTGCACTTGAAAAACTCGATGTTTTCCCGATGCAGGCAAATGCGAAAGCAAAAGCAAAAAAGCCCGCGCCCGTGCTCGTCTTCATCCACGGCGGCTTCTGGCGCAGCCTAGACAAAGCCGATCACAGCTTTGTCGCGCCAGCGTTTAGCAGCGAAGCCTGCGTCGTGATCCCCAATTACCCGCTTTGCCCAGCCGTCACGATGGAAGAGCTCGTATTAGCCCAAGTGCAAGCGCTGGTTTGGATTTATCGCAACATCGCAAACCATGGCGGCGACCGAAACAGCATTACGGTGATCGGCCATTCAGCGGGTGGGCATTTGGCGGCGATGATGCTCTCCTGCCAGTGGCAAAAAGTTGCCGAAGATTTGCCCACACGTTTGGTCAAAAACGCCATGAGCGTTGCTGGCCTGCATGATTTAGAGCCGCTGCGCCACAGCCCCTATATTCAAGGCGATTTGCGATTGACAGAGAAAGAAGTGCGCCGCTGTAGCCCCGCATACTTTCCCGCCCCAAAAGGCCAGCTCATCGCTTTATGCGGCGAGGCAGAGAGCGAAGAGTTTCGCCGACACAACCGATTGATCCAGCAATCTTGGGGGTCGCGCTGCGTGAGCGTCTGCGAAGAAGTGCCCGGGGCGAATCATTTCAGCGTGTTAGAAACCCTCTGCATGCCGGGGCAGCGTGCGCATGATTTAGCATTAAGCCTATTGAAATGAGCGACAAGCCGAAAGTAGAATCTACGCAGCGCGCGATCTATTGAGTTGTTTCTTGAATTCAGAACTAACCAATGGATCGGCTTGCACGCGGTCATAAAACTCAGCAGCCAACCCTTGCGCCGCACCCCATACACCCAGTAAATCCGCTTGCGGCAACACGGCGGGCGGGGTGATCTCTCGCAGCTCTTGCCCAACCGGGCGAAACAGCATGGGCAGCATGTCGTAAATCGGCGCGAGGCGGAAATTAGCTTTGCCTACGCTGTCATAAAACAAAGCGATGTTGCCCAGATGCATATCGTTGTTGTGAATCAAATGGCCGAAGGCTTGCAGCAAGGCGATGCGCTGCACGT
>JANNED010000062.1:0-6456 GCA_031388245.1 Variovorax sp. | reverse complement strand
GTTTACCGTGTGTTTGACGAACGCGCCAGCCACCTGCCACAGCGCATTCCCGCCATGCCCAGCGCTGCGCAATTGGCTCTGCTGCAAACGCAGTGCCCCGATCAGCTTTTGTTGCAGTTCCCCAAAGCAGGCCATTCCCTGGCCAGAGATTTCAAATGGCTGGGCAGCTACCGCTACGGCATCTTGCATTTGAGTGGCCGAGATGCGTATGATCTGCAAGAGCGCTGCCAAAGAGCCAGCAGCATCTTGCACTGGCCCATTCCATATGCCAACGCGTTGACCAGCGAGCTGACCGAGGAACTCTCATCACTGTCACCACTCTCTTCTACACTCTCCGTCTCCTAAACCCAGCACCACATCTCATGAACATTCCTACACGTCGCCTTCTCGCCGCTTCTGCTGTCGCCATGGCTCTCATCCTCGGCGGCTGCGCCGCGATCAACGCACAAAACCCCAGCGGCAATTTGCGCCCTGTCAATGCCCATGTGGTGGGCGAGCAAAGCTCAGTCATGCTCAAGGGTCATGATGTCGTTTCATACTTTACGCAAAGCAAGCATGCCCAGGGCGATGCAAAATTTGCCAGCACTTACGAGAACGTCACGTTCTATTTCTCCAGCGCCGAGCACAAAGCCCTGTTTGACAAAGAACCCACCAAATACATCCCGCAATATGGTGGCTACTGCGCCAACGGCATCGTTTATGGCATCCCTTGGGGCGGCGATGCCGACAGTTGGCGCATGATTGATGGCAAGCTGTATATCTTCGGCGGCGCAGGTTCGCGCGATGGTTTTTTGCTTGATGTCCCTGGCAACATCAAATTGGCCAACACATACTGGGCAGAAGAAGTCTCCGGCTCCAATAGTTTTTGGCAACGCAGCAAACGCCTGATCTTTCGCGTGCCACATTACAAATCAGGCGCTGAATTGGCAGCGGCTGTGGCAGCAGCCAAAAAGTAAAACTAAAAGCCCTGGCGGGCTTCAGCAGCTCAGCGGCTGGTCACTTCGATCCCTTTGAATTCCCCAGTTTTGACAGATTCTGCAATCCGCTTTTGCCACTCCGCCGGCCCGGTGATATGTGCGCTGGTGCCGCCAGAATCCACCGCGACAGTGACGGGCATATCCACCACGTCAAATTCATAAATCGCTTCCATGCCGAGGTCTGCGAAGCCGACGACCTTCGCTGTTTTGATGGCTTTGGAGACGAGATAGGCTGCACCGCCCACAGCCATGAGGTAGGCGGATTTGTGCTTTTTGATGGCCTCAATCGCCACTGGCCCGCGCTCGGCTTTACCGATCATGCTGATCAGGCCAGTTTGCGCAAGCATCATCTCGGTGAAGCCGTCCATGCGGGTGGCGGTGGTCGGGCCGGCAGGGCCGACGGCTTCGCCTTTGACCGGGTCAACCGGGCCAACGTAGTAAATCACGCGGTTGGTGAAATCAACCGGGAGCGGCTCGCCCGCCGCGAGCATGGTTTGGATGCGCTTGTGAGCGGCATCGCGGCCGGTGAGCATTTTGCCGTTGAGCAGCAAGGTTTGGCCGGGCTGCCAACTTGCCACCTCTTCTGCTGAGAGCGTGTTCAAATCCACGCGCTTAGATTTTTTCGTATCGGGCGTCCAGTTCACATTCGGCCAGAGATCGAGCGAAGGCGGGTCAAGATACACCGGGCCTGAGCCATCCATCACAAGATGGGCATGGCGCGTGGCGGCGCAGTTGGGAATCATCGCAATCGGCTTGCCAGCCGCATGCGTGGCATACATCTTGATCTTCACATCGAGCACGGTGGTAAGGCCGCCCAAGCCTTGCGCACCGATGCCCAGGGCGTTGACCTTGTCATGCAGCTCCAAGCGCAGCGCTTCGGTCTTCGAGAGTGCCGCGCCGCTGGCTTGTTTGGCCTGTAGCTCATACATGTCGATGTCTTCCATCAGGCTTTCTTTGGCCATGAGCACGGCTTTTTCTGCTGTGCCGCCGATGCCAATGCCCAGCATGCCCGGTGGGCACCAGCCTGCGCCCATGGTGGGCACGGTTTTGAGCACCCAATCGACCACGCTGTCGCCGGGGTTGAGCATGGTCATCTTGCTTTTGTTTTCGCTGCCACCGCCTTTGGCTGCAACGGTGATGTCTAGTTTGTTGCCGGGCACGAGCTGCACATTGATCACAGCAGGCGTGTTGTCTTTGGTGTTTTTGCGGTCAAACTGTGGATCAGCCACGATGGAGGCACGCAGCGTGTTGTCCGGATGGTTGTAGGCGCGGCGCACGCCTTCGTTGATCACATCATCGAGCGCGCCATTGCCAAACTCAGCGCAGCCTTCAAAGCGCACATCCATGCCGATTTTGAGGAACACATTCACGATACCTGTATCTTGGCAAATCGGGCGATGGCCTTCGGCGCTCATGCGGCTGTTGGTCAAGATTTGCGCGATGGCATCCTTGGCCGCAGCACTTTGCTCTCGCTCATACGCTCGCGCGAGATGCGCGATGTAATCGGCGGGGTGGTAGTAGCTGATGTATTGCAGTGCTCCGGCGATGGTGTCAACAATGTCTTTGGCTTGAATGGTGGTCATTTTTTGGCTCTGATTACAAACAAATAGGGCATAACGCCGGCATAAATACTGCGTGGAGTGCTATGAAATGAATAGTTGATCTGCTGCTATCAATGCTTCGTAGGCACATCATCTTTCGCCCGGCCATCGAGCTTGCGGGTTGCATGATCGCTGTGGCTCATGAGCTTGTCGGTGTAGGCGATGGCCATCGCAGAGAGCAAGAAGACGACGTGAATAATCGTTTGCCACATCAGCACTTGCTCGGTGTAATTGGCCGCGTTGATGAAGGTTTTGAGCAGGTGAATCGAGCTGATGCCGATGATGGCCGTGGCCAACTTGACTTTCAAAACACTGGCGTTCACATGCGACAACCACTCGGGTTGATCGGGATGGTCTTGCAAATTCATGCGGCTCACAAAGGTCTCATACCCCCCCACAATCACCATGATCAGCAAGTTAGAAATCATCACCACATCAATCAGCGCGAGCACGACCAGCATGATCACGGTTTCATTCAGGGAAGTCAGCGCCACGTCGGATTTATAGCCAATGCTTTTGACGAGTGCATCCACATCGGGCTGACTGCCGAAAGCGGCAAATACCAAGTGATACAGCTCTAAGAAAAAGTGCCATACATAGACGCACTGTGCGAGGATCAGGCCGAGATACAAGGGCATTTGCAGCCAGCGGCTGGCAAAAATCATATTGGGTAGAGTGCGCATGCGGTTGTTAGTCATGGTGAGAGAAGAAAAATAGGGGAAAACGCGAATCAAAGGGATTGTAGTGGGCGATACGCTTGAGGGTCAAAAATGTCGTGTGTCACATGAGCGTCAGAAGAGCGTAAGAGCGATGCGCGACATTACGGCTTGAATTTTCACAGAACTGTCACTTTCGAAAGAGCCACAAGCATGAGCGCCGCCATTGAATCCGTTTTGGTAGAAAACCGCGTCTTTAAACCCTCTGCCGCTTTTGCAAAAAAAGCACGCATTGACAGCATGAAGCGCTTTGATGCGATGAATGCAGCGTTTGACAATGATTTTGAGGGCACTTGGGCACGGCTGGCGCGTGAGAATTTGAATTGGAGCAAGCCGTTTACCAAGGTGCTCAACGCGAAGAAGAAACCCTTCTACACATGGTTTGAAGATGGGCAGCTCAATGCGTCAAGCAATTGCCTTGACAAACACATGGGCACGCCGACAGAAAACAAAACGGCGATCATTTTTGAAGCAGACGATGGCTCTTCATACAAAGTGACCTACAAAGAACTGCTGGCTAAAGTGAGCCGCTTTGCCAATGCTTTGAGAAGCCAAGGTGTGAAAAAGGGTGATCGCGTCATCATCTACATGCCCATGACGGTGGAAGGCGTGGTGGCGATGCAAGCTTGCGCACGCATTGGCGCCACGCACAGCGTCGTCTTCGGTGGATTTTCCGCCAAAAGCTTGAATGAGCGAATTATTGATGCGGGCGCAACGGCCGTGATCACCGCGAACTTTCAGATGCGCGGCGGTAAAGAGTTGCCTCTTAAATCTATTGTGGATGAAGGCATTGCGATGGGCGGCTGCACGACGCTTAAAAAAGTGCTCGTGTGGAACCGCACAGCCACGCCGTGCAATATGGTCGCAGGCCGTGACGTGAGTTTTGAAGACGCGCTGAAGGGGCAAAAAGACGTGTGCAAGGCAGAGCCCGTGGGCGCTGAGCATCCGCTTTTCATCCTCTACACATCAGGCTCCACCGGCAAACCCAAGGGCGTGCAACACAGCACAGGCGGCTACTTGCTTTGGGCCAAGCTCACGATGGATTGGACCTTTGATATTCAGCCCAAGGATGTGTTTTGGTGTACGGCAGACATCGGCTGGATCACCGGCCACACCTATGTGGCCTACGGGCCGCTGGCTGCGGGCGCGACACAAGTGATCTTTGAAGGCATCCCCACCTACCCGAATGCCGGGCGCTTCTGGCAGACGATTGAAAAACACAAAGTGAGCGTGTTCTACACCGCGCAGACTGCGATTCGCTCGCTCATCAAAGCCAGCGAGGGCGATGCCGCCGTGCACCCCGCGCGCAGCAACCTCTGCAGCCTACGCATCCTCGGCAGCGTGGGCGAGCCGATCAACCCTGAAGCTTGGATGTGGTATCACAAACACGTCGGTGGCGAGCGTTGCCCGATTGTGGATACCTTCTGGCAGACCGAGACCGGCGGCCACATGATCACGCCCCTACCCGGTGCCACACCACTCGTGCCCGGCAGTTGCACGTTGCCTTTGCCCGGCATTGCCGCGGCCATCGTCGATGAAATGGGCAACGATGTCGAGCATGGTGCAGGCGGCATCTTGGTTGTGAAAAAACCTTGGCCCAGCATGATCCGCACCATTTGGGGAGACCCTGAGCGCTTTAAGAAAAGCTACTTTCCCGAAGAGCTCAAAGGCTACTATTTGGCCGGCGATGGCGCGGTCAGAAGCAAAGACCGTGGCTACTTCCGCATCACGGGCCGCATCGATGATGTATTGAACGTCTCAGGCCACCGCCTAGGCACGATGGAGATTGAAAGCGCCCTCGTCTCCTGCTCACACCTCGTAGCAGAAGCCGCCGTGGTCGGCCGGCCCGATGAGATGACCGGCGAGGCCATCAGCGCTTTCGTGGTGCTCAAGCGCAGCCGCCCCACAGGCGAAGAAGCCCTCAAAATCGCCCAAGAGCTGCGCAACTGGGTGGCCAAAGAAATTGGCCCGATTGCCAAGCCCAAAGACATCCGCTTCGGTGACAACCTCCCCAAAACCCGCAGCGGCAAAATCATGCGCCGCTTGCTGCGCTCGTTGGCCAAAGGCGAGGCGATCACGCAAGACATCACGACGCTAGAAAATCCTGCGATCTTGGAGCAATTGGCGCAGAAACTCTAAGTTAGGCTACAGCAGAATGCTATTCATTCAGTAGCATTCTGCGCAGATTCTATGCCGGCGATTCGGTTAAAACGCTTACAGATTCATGCCAGAAGGCCCTGAGATCTTTCTGGCTGCGCGCAAGGTGCACGATGCAGTGGCCGAGCAGCCTTGCACGCTGGATCTGAACTACCCACCTTTGCTTGCCAAAGCCCGCAGCTTGCGCGGCGTGCACATCAAGCGCGTGCATGCCCGCAGCAAAGCCACGCTCACTGAATTCGCCAATGGCGTGGTGCTGTATTCACACAATCAGCTCTATGGCGAATGGGTCGTGCATCAAAAAGATGAGCCACCTTTAAAGAAGCAAGTGCGCTTGGTGATTACCACCGCCAAGCACCAAGCCGTGCTCTACAGCGCCACAGATTTCGCTTGGCTGCAAGCTGGCCGCGAGCACGAGCATCCCTACATCGCCAAACTAGGCCCCGAGGTGCTGAGCAGCGACGTAACAGCCGCGCATATCGCAGGCCGCCTTCAGCAATTTCCCCGCCGCCTGATAGCAGATGCCCTGCTCGATCAACACGTCGTCGCGGGCTTGGGCAACTATCTGCGCGCCGACATCTTGCTGGTAGCCCGCATCAATCCCTTGCGCAAAATCGCCAGCCTCTCAGCGCAAGAACTCCAACGCATCGCCAAGGCAAGCAAAGCGCTCACGCAGCGCAGCGTTCAAAAGCGTGGCGTCGTCCGCCCCTGGGCCGCCTACCAAGCCGCCCGCAAATCCGGTGCAGATTACGAACAAGCCCGCTTCTACGCCTTCGACCGAGAAGGCGCGCCCTGCTGGGAATGCAGCACACCGATTGAGCGCATCACGCACAGCGGGCGCGGATTGTTTTATTGCCCCAAGTGCCAAGCCTGATGCACCACAAAAATATGACGTAGTGCTATGATTTGAATAGCAGCTTGCCCATATTACTTGCCGGCTAACTGCCAAAAAGGCTTGAATTTCTAAGCCACCCGTCGTTTATTTCCAAATCCGCCCCAGCTGCG
>JANNED010000022.1:0-32545 GCA_031388245.1 Variovorax sp. | reverse complement strand
TTCCTCTTTTCTGAGCCCTCCCCCGTTGACGGTAATCAACGGACTCGGCTGCAAATAGATTAGTCTTTAAGGTTAAGAATTGAACACGGAAGACACAGAGGATTCACGGAGGGCACGAAAGTTTTTTCTGTGATTTCCGTGCAATTTTCGTGACTTTCGTGTTCCGAATAAATTTAGGGCGCTATCAAAGTTCTTCCGAGCCCAGCAGCATCTCCGTGATGCCCTTACCGGCTTTCACCATTGGCCAGACGTTTTCTGTCGGGTCGGTGCGGAAATCCATGAAGACGGTGCGATCTTTCAATTTACGGGCTTCACGCAAAGCGGGCTCAACATCTTCTGGCCGCTCGATCAGCATGCCCACGTGGCCATAGGCTTCAGCGAGCTTCACAAAATCAGGAAGCGCATCCATGTAGCTGCTTGAATAACGGCCTGCGTATTCAATCGCTTGCCACTGGCGCACCATGCCCAAATAGCGGTTGTTCAGGCTCACAATTTTGATCGGCGTGTTGTATTGCAAGCAGGTCGATAGCTCTTGAATACACATTTGCACCGAGCCTTCGCCCGTGACGCAAAACACCTCAGCCTCAGGCTTGGCCATCTTGATGCCCATCGCGTACGGTATGCCCACGCCCATCGTGCCCAAGCCGCCAGAATTGATCCAGCGATTGGGCTGATCAAAGCGGTAAAACTGCGCCGCCCACATTTGATGCTGGCCCACATCGGAGGTGATGTAGGTTTCCACGTCTTTGGTCATGTTCCACAGCGTCTCCACCACCATTTGCGGCTTGATCACATCCTTTGCAGCGCGATCAAATTTGAGGCAATCTTTGCTGCGCCAGCCTTCGATATGGCTCCACCAGTTCGCCAAATCAGAGGGTGCAGCGCGCTGCGGCATGTCTTTGATCTGGTTGATCATCTCGGTGAGCACGTCTTTCACATCGCCCACGATCGGAATATCCACCTTCACGCGCTTGGAAATGGAAGATGGATCAATGTCAATATGAATGATCTTGCGTTCGTTTTGCGCGAAGTGCTTAGGATTACCAATCACACGATCGTCAAAGCGCGCGCCAACGGCCAGCAACACATCGCAGTTTTGCATCGCGTTGTTGGCCTCCACTGTGCCATGCATGCCGAGCATGCCGAGGAATTTTTTGTCAGACGCGGGATACGCGCCCAAGCCCATGAGCGTGTTCGTCACGGGGTAGCCGAGCATATCGACCAAGGTGCGCAGCTCGTTGCTGGCGCCACCCAAAATCACGCCGCCGCCAGTGTAAATATACGGGCGCTTGGCCGTGAGCAAAAGCTGTAGAGCCTTGCGAATCTGCCCGCCGTGGCCTTTCACTTTAGGCTGGTAGCTGCGCATCTCCACCGGCTTCTTATAAGCCTCCAGATCAAACTTCACTTTGTTGAAGCTCACGTCTTTCGGAATATCCACCACGACTGGCCCCGGGCGGCCCGTGCGGGCGATATGGAAGGCCTTCTTGATCGTGTCAGCCATGTCGCGCACGTCTTTGACGAGGAAATTGTGCTTCACGATCGGGCGCGTGATGCCCACGGTATCGCATTCTTGAAAGGCATCGAGGCCAATGGCTGGCACAGGCACTTGACCCGTGATGATGACCATCGGAATGCTGTCCATATAAGCTGTGGCAATGCCTGTGACAGCATTCGTTGCACCGGGGCCGCTGGTCACGAGTGCCACGCCCACATCACCGGTAGCTCGCGCATAGCCATCCGCCGCATGCACCGCCGCCTGCTCATGGCGCACCAAAATGTGCTTCATGCTTACTTGCTTATAGAGTGCATCGTAGATGTGCAACACAGCGCCGCCGGGATAACCCCAGACGAATTTCACGCCTTCTTGAGCGAGTGCAGCGCAAAGCACCTCCGCGCCACGAAGCTCGGGCAAATGGGAAGTGTTTGAATGTGGGAGTGTGGCAGCGCTGGAGACAGCAGCAGCCGAGGCGATTTCCGCCTTGGAGATTTCCATGATGATCAACCTTTAAGAGTTAAAGTAACTTTGCAGGTACTCCTCACGCACACTTGCGATGCCGTTGCGGAGCTTCGGACTTTGATCATGGGCTTGCCTGAAGACAAGCCGACCAAAACCCTTTTGCAGTGTGCAATTATGCCATCTCGTGAGACCGATTCACAACGCGAGCCAGCTGACTCAAGCAACACATGCACAATGCGGCTTGTCTTGTTTGAATCGGCTGCCCTTGCAATGCGATAATTCAATTGAGACAAAAGCAGCGCTGCTGTTGAGCTGCACCAATAAATCACCACAGAAACTCCACGCCTTGGCCACCGAGCAAGAACTCTCCGATTTCCTCAAATCTGTGGAAAAACGCGCCTTCAAACGCTCGGTCTATCATGTCCGAGATGAAGACGCTGCGCTGGATATTGTCCAAGACAGCATGATCAAGCTGACGGTCAACTATGCAGACAAACCAGCCGCTGAGCTGCCCATGCTCTTCCAGCGAATCTTGCAAAACACAACGCTCGATTGGTTTCGCCGGCGAAAGACACACAATGCTCTTTTCTCCAACATGAGCGACTTTGAAAAGGCCGGCGAAGACGGGGAATTCGATCTTCTTGAAACTTTAGAAGCCATCGACACCTCTGATGGCACAGAAAGTGCAGAGAAATTGGTCTCTCGGGGTCAAACGTTGCAAGAAATTGACGATGCGGTGCAATTGCTCCCAGCGCGTCAACGAGAAGCCTTCTTGATGCGTTACTGGGAGGAGATGGATGTGGCAGAAACTGCCGCAGCGATGGGTTGCTCCGAAGGCAGTGTTAAAACGCACTGTTCTCGTGCCGTGCAGGCATTGAGCAAAACGCTCACTGCAAAAGGCATCCGACTCTAGGGATAAAACTTTAGCATTCATTTTTTTGCAGCAGATAGTAAAAATATTGACAAATTTCAGGTGAAGATCATGAACAACGCCATCTACCTCCAACGCGAAGCCCAAATGGATCGTTTCGGCTTGCGAGTGGCTGCTCACCTTGATGATCAGCCTCTGGCGCATGATATTTCTGAGCGCCTGCGCATTGCTCGCCAGCAAGCTTTGGCGCAGCGCAAATCCAGTGTTTCGATGCAGATCAACTCAGCCAGCAGCGTCTTTGCCTCTGGCTCTGCGGCTGTGCTCGGCGGTGGTGAAGGGTTCGGTTGGTTCAACCGTCTTCTGGGCGCCGCGCCATTGGTCATGTTGGTCGTCGGCTTGGTTGTGATCAATATGAATGTGAACGATGATCGCGCCAACGAGCTCGCTGAGGTGGACACCCTGCTGCTCACGGATGATTTACCACCTTCTGCGCACACCGATCCTGGCTTTGCACAGTATTTGAAATTTGGGCCACCATCTCAGGGTGCTGGTTCTGCTGCAAGCCGATAAAGGTCAGACACCATGCGCCGCTTGCTGCTGATCTGCTTGACCAGCCTAGGCGCGGCCTCGGTTGTGTTGGCACAAGTGCTTGCTGAGCCTACAAGCATGGCCGTGTCCAATGCGCCCGCCATATCCAGCAAAGCGCCCGTTGCGACGAGTTCATCACCTGCTGCGCCCACTGCGCTCAAACCTGTCGCCTCAAGCCAGCCTTTTTGGAAAGATTTGAGTGCTTCTGAGCAAGCCGCCTTGCGCCCACTCGGCGCAAATTGGGACAGCATGGGTTTGGGGCAAAAGCGCAAATGGTTGAGCGTGGCACGTGATTTTGAAAAACTGCCTGCACCACAGCAAATTAAGCTGCACACCCGCATGACGGAATGGGCGGCACTGAGCCCCAAGCAGCGTGCGGACGCTCGACAAAATTTCGCGTTGAACCGTGAGCTGACCGATGGCCTCACGCCCGAGCAGCGCAAAGCGCAATGGCAGGCTTACCAGCAGCTCAGCCCTGAAGAAAAGCGCAAACTCGCCGAAAGTGCTCCCAAAGTCAACGCGACCGGCGCCGCACCCGCATCCAAACCCCAGCCAGTGTTGAAAAAAGATCCCGCGCCCGATTTTGGTACTGCCAAAGTCTTGGCCAAAGCCAAAGCAGCCCCCACTGCGCCCGCTCCTGGTAAGAAAATATCGGTGGCTCAGCATGTGACCGACCACGGCCATATTCTGCCGGGGCATACCGCCGAAAGCACAGACAAGCCCTGAATCTCAGAGATTTTAGGCTTTTCCCGGCGCAACATATGCAAAGCATGCTATTGAATTGATAGCGTTTACAATCCATGCATTAGCCATGTATTGTGATGAATTCGCCTCAGTTCCCCTCCTCTTTTCCCGCCGCTGGCAACCCCGCAGAAACCGCACCACCGCCCAGCTTGCGCCGCCGTATGGCATGCTGGATGTATGAGGGTGTGCTGATGTTTGGCGTGATTTGGATTGCAGGCTACCTGTTTGGCACGCTCTCTCAAACGCGCAACGCGATGGACAACAGACTCGGGTTGCAGATTTTTTTGTTCATCGTCTTCGGTATTTACTTCGTTTATTTTTGGCATAAAGGCCAGACGCTGGCGATGAAGACTTGGCATTTGCGCGTCGTTGGGCGCGATGGGCAAGCCATCTCGCAAAAGCGCGCTTTGGCGCGCTACGCACTGTCTTGGTTGTGGTTTGTGCCGCCTCTGGCTTGCATTGCGCCTTTTAAGCTCAGCGCTGGCGAAATTGGCGTGATCGTGCTCGGCTGGATCGCTGTGTATGCGCTGCTGTCACGCTTTCACCCGCAGCGTCAGTTTGTGCATGATGCACTGGCCGGCACGCGCCTGGTCTCACACAAACCCATGAGCAAAACCATTCCGGCTTAACTTTCTGCTCGATTCAACATGTCTGTGCCTCAAGAATCCCCCACCGCTCAAAAATCCCGCTCTGGTTTAGCCCGGATTCTGCATGCCACAGGCTACTCCATCGCAGGTCTGCGTGTTGGGCTGCGTGAGCCGGCCTTTCGTCAGGAGGTCATGTTGGCTGGCCTGCTGATTCCGGCTGCATTTTGGCTAGGGCGAACTTGGCTGGAGACTTCATTTTTGATCGCCACGATCGTGATTGTGATGATCACTGAGCTGCTGAACACGGCTGTTGAGCGCTCGATTGACCGCATCGGCCCCGAATGGCATGAGCTGTCTAAAACAGCCAAAGATCTAGGCTCTGCCGCCGTGTTGCTGTCTTTGCTGCTTTGCGCAGGAGTATGGCTTGCAGCAATTTACGCACGTTTTTTCTAATGCCATGGCTACAAAACCCAACTTCTCGATCTGTGTTTACTGCGGCTCGCGAGAAGGCAATCAGCCCGCTTTTGCTTATGCCGCAGGCGAGGTAGGCCGCTGGATCGGCCAGCATGGTGGCCAACTCGTCTATGGCGGCGGTAACAATGGCCTGATGGGTATCCTCGCTCAAGCCACCTTAGATGCGGGCGGCGTGGTCAAGGGCATCATTCCACAAGCCTTGGTGGAGAAAGAGTGGGCCAAAACCGACTGCACAGAGCTGCATATCGTGCAGACCATGCACGAGCGCAAAGCCATGATGGCCGAGCACGCGGACGTGTTTTTGGCGCTACCCGGCGGCATCGGCACGTTTGAAGAGCTGTTTGAAGCTTGGACTTGGAAGCAGCTGGGTTATCACGACAAGCCGATTGGCATCTTGAATGTCAACGGCTGTTACGACGCACTGATGCAAATGATGCGCGGTACGGTCGATGACGGCTTTGTGGGCGAATACCAAATGGAGATGATCCAATTTGCCGAGGAGCCTGCGGGTTTGCTGCGGGAGCTGGTTACAGCAGCAGGGTTGTCTGAGCAACTCAAACGCGTGGATTAAACCACCCGGCCTGCCGCTTATCCGTCAAAGGATGCTGCTGGTCTAAATGAACCGACAAAAGATTGTCACCTAAATCATTTTCAAGTGACAAAGATTTAGAATGTGATTTTGTATACACTTTTAGCAACCTCACTATCATGAGCCTGTCTCGCCGTCATCTTCACAAACATCTCCTGTCCGCTGCTGCCGTTTTGGCCAGTACACCGATCACCCGTTTCGCTACTGCACAAACGGGCAAGATCCAGATCGGTCAGTCGTGCCCGCTCACAGGCTCAGCCGCTCAGCTGGGCATTCAGTTCAATGCGGGGGCAAATGTGTTTTTTGACTTGCTCAATGCCAGGGGCGGCGTGGGTGGCCGACCGATTGAACTGTTGGCCATGGATGACGGCTACGAACCCAACCGCTGCGCCGACAACACCAACAAGCTCATCGCACAAGACGTGTTGGCCTTGTTTGGCTACATCGGCACGCCCACCAGCCTGGCTGCACTGCCGTTGGCCACCAAAGCGAGCATGCCCTTCATCGCACCGTTCACTGGCGCCATGAGCTTGCGCGAGCCGTTCAACAAGCTCGTGGTTCATCTACGGGCCTCATATGACGACGAGACAGCATCCATTGTCAATCAACTGAATACTTTGGGCTTGAAAAATGTGGCTGTTTTCTATCAAAACGATGCCTACGGCAGGGCTGGCCTAGATGGTACCAACAAAGCATTGGCAGCACTGAACAACAAGCCTGTGGCTATCGCCACAGTAGAGCGCAACAGTGTCGATGTCACCGCAGCTGTTAACACGCTGCTTCCCGCCAAGCCAGATGCCATCATTCAAGTCAGTGCATATAAATCTTGTGCTGCAATGATCCGCGAGTGTCGCAAAGCCGGCTATGGTGGCCAGTTTTTCAATGTTTCCTTCGTTGGCACAAAAGCTTTGTCTGATGAACTTGGCAAAGATGCCGCAGGCATTGTGATCACTCAGGTGGTACCCTCTCCGTTCAACGGAGCTGTGCCCATTGCACGCGAATTTCAATCAGCGGTAGCAACTCACGGCAAAAATGTGAGCATCAATTACTCCAGCTTTGAGGGCTACTTGGCTGCAAAAATGTTTTCAGACGGTTTAAGCAGAGCTGGAGGTCGAACAGCCACACGAGAAGGGTTGATCAGCGGTCTGCAATCCATCGGTCGCAGTGACTATGGCGGCTTTCAACTCACACTCTCCAATCGTGATCACGTTGCGTCTAGCTTCGTAGAGAAATCCATGCTGACGGCAGATGGCAGGGTTCGAGTTTGAATGACAACGCTTTTTTAACAAAATAGCGACCCTCGGGTCGCTATTTTTTTGGTCAAACTAGGCCTGATGTTTAGACCGCCGCATCATCTTGCTCGCCCGTGCGAATGCGCACCACGCGCTCCACAGCAGTGACGAAGATTTTGCCGTCGCCGATTTTCCCTGTGCGTGCCACTTTAACAATCGCATCGACGCAGCGATCCACATCCACCGTTTTCACCGTGACTTCTACCTTCACCTTGGGCAGAAAATCCACCACATATTCCGCACCACGGTAAAGCTCGGTGTGCCCTTTTTGGCGGCCAAAGCCTTTGACTTCTGTGACGGTGAGACCCGTCACGCCGCATTCAGCCAAGGCTTCGCGGACTTCTTCGAGTTTGAATGGTTTGATGATGGCAGTGATTTGTTTCATGGTGACCTCGGTTGGAATTGTTAGAGATGACTTTACCGCAGTTTGTATACCGCTTGATCCTAGGGCTTACGCTGGGTGCTTGGCTTTGTAGTTTTTATAGCTTTTTGAGCAAATAGCCGGCATAGAATATATGCAGGATGCTATTGAATTGATAGTAATCTTAAGCGGCAGTGGTGGGATAAATCACGCCAATCACCTCCAGCGTTTGTATGCCCGCTGGGCTTTGCAGCCGCACTTCATCGCCCACGCGGGCTTTGAGCAAAGCGCGGGCAATCGGCGCAATCCAGCTGACTTGCGCTTTGGCACTGTCTGCCTCATCAATGCCTAAGATGGTGATGCTGTGCTCAGCGCCTTGTGCATCCGCATACGTCACGGTCGCGCCAAAAAACACTTGGTCGCTGCCATGGTGCTTGGAGGCATCCACCACCTCGGCCATCTCCAGCCGCTTGGTGAGAAATCGAATCCGCCGGTCAATCTCGCGCAGACGTTTTTTGCCATAGAGGTAATCGCCGTTTTCACTGCGGTCGCCGTTTTTCGCAGCCCAGTGCACGGCTTCCACCACCTTGGGGCGCTCCTCATCGACCAGCACTTTTAATTCAAGTTGCAAACAGTCGTAGCCCGCGCGGGTGATGTAGTTTTTGCTGCCAGTAGGAATCGGCGGCAAGCCAGCGAGGTCTTCATCCTCATCAGCATCTGTCTCTTTGGTAAAGGCTTTGCTCATGGCAATACGCGAGATTTGGCTTCAATCGCTGCTTTGAGCAAAGGCATGGCGCGTTGCATGGCCAATTTGCCTGCATCAATCGCGCGGCGCTTAGCGGTGAAATCGCCGCTTTTCACACCCACCAGCTCAGGCCGCACCACCACATCGGCGCCCACCAGCGCGTATTCATTGATGCTCTTGCCCATGATGGCAAAGGTTTGCAGCAGCACGGCAATCGTGCCATCGGCACTGTTGCCCTCGGGTGCTGCTGAGATATCCACCGCAATCACCAGCTCTGCGCCCATTTGCTTGGCGTAGCGCACTGGCACAGGTGCCACCAAGCCGCCATCTACATACTCACGCCCACCAATCGTGACGGGCGTGAAAATCGAAGGCACAGCACTGCTGGCTCTCACCGCAAGCCCGGTATCGCCGCGCTGAAAGAGCACGCCTTGCCCGCTCTTCAAATCTGTGGCCACCACGCCAAAAGGCACAGGCAGGCTTTCGATCAACTTGTTGTTCACCTGCCGATTCACATAATCCGACAACGCCTGCCCGCGCAAAATGCCTCGGTTGCCGAAAGGCAGCGTCCAATCTGTGATCTCGGCCTCCTCCATCTTGAGCGCAATGTCTTGCAACTGCGCCGCTGATCTGCCGGAGGCATATATCGCGCCCACCAACGAGCCAGCGGAAGTGCCCGCCACATAGTCCACCCGGATCCCGGCTTCTTCCAGCGCTGCAATCACCCCCACATGCGCAAAGCCCCGCGCCGCACCACCGCCGAGCGCGAGGCCGATTTTAGGTGGGCGCTTAGGCGCAACAGGGGCTTGCGCCACAGCATCGCTCGGGTTGCTGGAGCTAGGCGATGCATCGGTTTTGATCGGGGCGGAAGTGCAGGCAGCCAGTAGCGATGCAACGATAAGCAAAGGCGCAAGGCGAAAGAGTGAAAGATGCATGGGCTGATTATCGGTGCTGAAATATCGCTGATAATCTGAGTAGATATTGACGTTTACGTCAACGTAAATACAAACATCCGGAACGCGAAAATCGCGAAAAAACCAAAAGAACCCCGTATTTTTTGGTTTTTTCTTTTTTGCGACTTTCGCGTAACTTTCGCGTCTTTCGCGTTCGGGATATTGATTTGAACTTTTAAAGGAACCATCATGCAAATCAAAAATAACGTTTTCATCGTCACCGGCGGTGCATCGGGCCTGGGCGAAGGCACGGCGCGTCTGTTGGCCGCTCAGGGCGGCAAAGTCGTCATTGCCGACATGCAAGCAGAAAAAGGCGAAGCTGTTGCCAAAGAAATTGGCGGCGCATTCATCAAGTGCGATGTCACGAGTGAGGCAGACGGTCTAGCTGTCGTGGCAAAGGCCGTTAGCATGGGCAAGCTGATGGGCCTCGTGAACTGCGCGGGCATTGCCAGCGCTGAGCGCACCGTGGGCAAGAATGGGCCGCACAATTTTGACGCCTTCAAAAAAACCGTCACCATCAACCTGTTTGGCAGCTTCAACATGCTGCGCCTGGCTGCCGACGCGATGAGCAAAAATGAGCCCGAGCCTACCAAGGAGCGCGGCTGCATCATCAACACGGCCTCAGTGGCTGCTTATGACGGCCAAATCGGCCAAGCTGCTTATTCCGCATCCAAAGGCGGCATCGTCGGCATGACGCTGCCCATCGCCCGCGACCTGTCAAAAATTGGCATCCGCGTTTGCACCATCGCCCCCGGCATCATGGGCACGCCAATGATGTTTGGTATGCCGCAAGATGTGCAAGATGCACTGGCTGCTGCTGTGCCCTTTCCTTCGCGCTTGGGCACACCGCAGGATTACGCGAAACTCGCGCTGCATATTTTTGACAACGATTTACTCAACGGCGAAACGATTCGCCTAGACGGTGCGATTCGATTGGCGCCGAAGTGATCATGCGCCGCAAGCGTAGCGCGACGATGCAAGCGTAGCGCTGCGTTTGTCTGGGGCAATGTGTTGGCTCACGACGGGCTTTGGCTCAGCTCCCGCACGCCAATACAAATCGCCACTTCATCAGGCACCAGATACTCTTCAAAATCAGTCGTATACAAGCGCTGCACATCGCTGCGCGGCGCGCTGAAATGCTGCCACACCTGCATCCACCCCGCAATCACCGCCTGCGGCATCATGCCCTTGGAGGTAAACACCAAATACCGGCCCGCTTGCACCTCCACAGTTTTCATGCCCGGCAACGCGCTGCTCGCTGCTTTAATCCCCGCAGTCACATCAAACGCGCCATTCCAATCGCTTTCGTACTGGTCGTACACGCCCACGACATTCGGTGCGCTAGGGCCGGGTTGAAACAAACCGCTTGCAAAAAACTGCCCCCACAGCGGCGCGATCTTGGCGGTCAACGGGTTTTGCTCATCAGCGTTTTTCGTGCGAGTGCGAAGACCTGTGACGGAGAAGGATTCAAAGGTTTTGAGTTGGGGGTTCATGCGGTACTTTGTTTGACGTTGAACATGAGTCAGACTATAAAAGAAGCGCTTTAACTTTGGTTGCGGTCTTCAAGCTTGATTGGTCATCTATAGTTTTCGCGCCACCTTTTGCACCTGCGTCGTACCATCGGGCATTTGCCTCATAAAGTTTTTTGAAAACACACGCGATGGAGATGATCGCTATCAAATCCTATCCCCGCGCGCAGTTGCCAAAAAATTTCTGATTCAACCGCCCAATGGTTTCCGCTGGAGAGATCATCGATTGTTAAAAAATGCCTCGTTTTATAATAGTTTTGTAGTTCACAGCATCAACGCAAAAGGGGAAATGATGTATTCCTGTCCACATTGCAAGCAACCCGGCCTTTCCACACTTCGTCGTGCATTTCTTGGTCCAGCTATCTCAGCCACATGCGTGGTTTGCGCCCAAAAAATCGGCGTTCCCTGGAAGCAGAGCACGATTGCACTACTGCCTTTCCTTCTATCGATTGGTGTAGCAACATTTCTGCCCAGCGTAGTCCTTTCAGCATTCGTAGTCGCATTAGGTGTCGTGGCAATGGCTGCTTTGTTCTATTACTACGTTCCATTAGAAGCGAGATAAACGATACGAATCGTTTATCTCGCAGTCCATCTATGCAGATCGCAACAAGCATCTGCATACTGATGCTGATGCTGTTGCTATCAGCGCAGGCTAAACGTAAACCACGATCTACTTAGCGGAAACCATTGGGCGGTTGAATCAGAAATTTTTTGGAAGGCGCGCGGGGAGAGGGTTTGATAGCGATCTTCTCAATCGCGTGTGTTTTCAAAAAGATTTATGAGGCAACTGCCCGATGGTACGACGCAGGTAAGCGGGTGGCGCGATACCGCCCTGAACAAACTGAGTTGGCGAACAGAAGATGGTTGGCGAACGCCGCGAAAATTGGGGTCAGAGCACAATTTCGTCTTGGCTTGAATTCGCTTCGGGAAGTTAGGTGTCCTGAATTGTGATCCAACCCCAGTTTTCGCTCCTTCTCAGCCGCTACTTATTTCATAGCACTCTGCGCAATATATTCGCCGGCTAACTGCTTATTTCATTCTGAAAATCTACACAACTAAGCTCTCAGTTCCACAATGCCCAAACCGTCTTTTTCTAGCGCTTGAATCATGTGCTGCCGGTAATCGAGCAGGAGTTTCAAGGTCAAGGCTTTGCTGGGGTTGTCGGTTTTTAGCCAGATCACAGACGGCGGGTGTCCGTGAACCAAGGCGATTTCTTGGAAGTCTGCGTCTCGGGTGACGATCACAAAATTTTCTTGTTTGGCATATTGCCAGAGCGCCATATCACTGGCTTGCTCCATTTCGAGCAGAGAGACTTGACTCGTACCGGGGTAATCATGAACCAGAAACGGCACGAGCCTGCGCGACAGGTTTTCATCGAGCAAGAGCTTCATTGCGCTTGCAAGGTGAGTGTGGTGTGTTCCCGGCTGGCAGCGTAGGCCAGCACTGCTTGAATGTCTGCGGCTTGCAATTCAGGGAAATCATCCAGAATTTCCTGCTGCGACATGCCTGCTGCGAGCATGGAGAGCACGTCATACACGGAAATGCGCAAACCGCGAATGCAAGGCCGGCCGCCGCGTTTGCTTGGGTCTAGGGTGATGATGCTCATGGCTGAATCCTAACATTTGCAACGATGACACGCAAACGCGTGCCAACAGCCTATCCAGCGGAAACCATTGGGCGGTTGAATCAGAAATTTTTTGGCAACTGCGCGCGTTGAGAGGGTCTGATAGCGATCATCTCAATCGCGTGTGTTTTCAAAAAGATTTCTGAGGCAAAGCCCGATGGTACGACGCAAGCGAGCGGGTGGAGTGAAGTCATAGCGCACCAAGACCCTTCAGCATGCACACGGCGAACGATTTGAATTACTATCAATCCAATAGCACTCTGCGCAGTAAATACGACGGCCACCTACCTAAAAGGCTTCAAAAGCTGAGTTAACCAGGTTCTGACCCCAATTAAATCTAGCTGAGTCCTGTTTATTGCGGCACGACAGATTTTGTGCTTTGTTTTACGCGTTCCAAAATCTTTATGACCGAATAGCCAGCCTCCTTGTTGAGCTGCGCCTTCAAGTCATAGACCTCTTGCAAGATCGGATCAACGCGGCGATTGGAAGCGTTGACTTTCGGAGGCTGGGCTGGCGCAGCTAGCGTTTTCATCGTGTTCTTTCTTAGAACGCCGCTTTTACAGGGTGCAAGACTTTGGGCAGACGCTGCGCTTGCGTATCGAAGCTTGCCATATTGCGGCAACCCATACGTTGGTATTGTGCAGAAAACAAACAATCTGGAAAGTCAGCTTTTGCAGATTCGCCGCCGTAGAGATAAAGAGCATGCTCAAGAACTGCCTCGTTATCGATTCGCAGTGGTGCAGTTTCTAAGAGCTTCTTGAATGTGGCTATGACGATCGATTTTTCGAGTTTAGCTACACTGCGAAGCACCCACTCCAACTCCAAAATCACGATGAGGGAAACTGCGACTGCCTCGCCTGCTTCGTGGCAGGCTTGGAGTAATTCGAGCGCTTGCTTAGCTTGTTGCGCATCGTCTTCAAGAACGATTCGCGCAAGAACATTCGTGTCTACACCAATCATGAGTGCGCACTATTTTCAGGCTGTTGCAAGGCGTGAGCCTTTCATCTGACGCAACGAAATCTTCGGACCTTTGTAGCCAGTGATCCCCATGAGCTGTGGGAGCGTCCGTTTCTTCGCCCGCATGATCACCGTTCCATCGGGCAGCAAGGTGAATTGCAATTTATCTTGCGGCTGCAGGTTTAACCCATCCCGCACGTCTTTAGGAATCGTGGTTTGGCCTTTGGAGGTGACAGTGGCGTTGTGCATGGAAATCCTTACGAAATCAGTATTTGAAAGGATTTTAGCGCAGACTGCGCACCATGTGATGTGGCCTCAGTTTTCACTCTACCTCAGGCGCTACTCATTTCATAGCACTCTGCGCAGTAAATTCGCCGACTAAGTACTCAAAAGGCGGCGGCTTTAAACAAGCAAATTAATTGGTATCTGACCCCAATTAATAATCATCAAGCCAGCTCTTCCTTGCGAATCCGCACAATCGGCGCGAGCACCGTAGGCAAAGCTTGAAGCTTGGCGAGCGCGGCATTCATCGTGCCCTCGGTGGTGTCGTGCGTCAAGATGATGAGGTCGGTTTGACCGCCCTGCTCACCGACGATTTCGTCTGCTTCGCGTTGCAAGACGGCGTCAATGCTGATGCCAGCGCCTGCGACGATGCCTGTGACTTGGGCGAGCACGCCGGCAACATCGGCCACGCGCAGGCGCAGATAGTAGGCGGTGATGGTGTCGCTCATGGGCAGCACGGCAAGCTGGCTCATGCTGCCGGGCTGGAAGGCGAGCGCGGGGACGCGCTGGGCGGCGCTGGCGCTGTGCATACGGGTGATGTCTACCAAATCAGCGATCACGGCGCTGGCGGTGGGCTCAGCGCCTGCGCCTTTGCCGTAATACAAGGTGGTGCCTACCGCGTCACCGTTGACCACCACGGCGTTCATCGCGCCTTCGACATTGGCGATGAGGCGCTTCGTGGGGATGAGCGTGGGGTGGACGCGAAGTTCGATGCCCTCGCTACCGGAGGGCGATGTTGATGCTGCTCTTCGCTTCGTAATGCCCAAGAGCTTGATGCGATAGCCCAGTTGCTCGGCGTATTTGATATCGGTGGCGGTAAGTGCGGTGATGCCCTCCACATGCGCTTTGTCAAACTGCACGGGAATGCCAAAACCAATCGAGGCCATGATGGTGGCTTTGTGGGCTGCGTCTACGCCTTCGATGTCGAAGGTTGGGTCTGCCTCGGCATAGCCTAAGCGTTGCGCTTCTTTGAGCACCACTGAAAAATCAAGCCCCTTGTCGCGCATCTCGCTCAAGATGAAATTGGTCGTGCCATTGATGATACCCGCAATCCACTGGATGCGATTGGCCGTCAAGCCTTCGCGCAGCGCCTTGATGATGGGAATGCCGCCGGCCACCGCCGCTTCAAACATCACCATCACGCCCTTGGCCTGCGCCGCTGCAAAAATCTCTTCTCCATGCACGGCGAGCAAAGCTTTGTTGGCCGTGACCACATGCTTGCCCGCAGCAATCGCCTCCATCACCAGCGCCTTGGCAATGCCATAGCCACCGATCAATTCAATCACGATATCAATTTCAGGATTGGCAATCACAGCGCGCGCATCGCTCACCACCTGCACCTTGTCGCCCACCACTTGTTTGGCGCGCGCAGTGTCTAAATCCGCCACCATCGTGATTTCAATCCCCCGCCCTGCTCTGCGCTGAATCTCATCAAAATTGCGCTGCAACACAGCGAATACGCCACTGCCGACTGTGCCGATACCTAAAAGACCTACTTGGATGTTTTTCATGTTTTTTTAAAGGAAAAAGTGCCGGTAGCCGGCATAAATCAAGCGCGGGCAGCTACTAATTTGATAGCGACTGGTTTCTGACTGGAGACCATTCCATCCGTGCCATGCTTCTTGCGATAGCTTTCAAAAAACTTTGCGAGCCGAGAAACAGCTTCGCGCAAATCATCTTCATGCGGCAAGAAGACGATGCGGAAATGATCAGGCGCATTCCAGTTAAAGCCCGTGCCTTGCACGAGCATCACGCGGGTTTCTTTGAGTACTTCGAGGAAGAATTGCCTGTCGTCTTCAATCGGGTAAATCGCGGGATCGAGCTTAGGGAACATGTACAAAGCAGCTTCCGGCTTGACGCAGCTCACGCCAGGAATCGCGGTGATCAGCTCGTAGGCCAAATCGCGCTGGCGGCGCAATCTGCCGCCTTCTTTGGTGAGATCGTGGATGCTCTGATACCCGCCAAGCGCGGTTTGAATCGCGTATTGGCCGGGCACGTTGGAGCCGAGCTTCAAATTGGCCAGCATATTCAGGCCTTCGATGAAATCCTTGGCAATATGCTTAGGCCCAGAGAGAATCATCCAGCCTGCGCGGTAGCCACACGATCGGTAGGCTTTGGACAGGGAATTGAAGGTGAGCGTCAGCACATCGGTGGAAAGCGAAGCCAGCGCGGTGTGCTTCGCGTCTTCATACAGCACCTTGTCGTACACCTCATCGGCCAGCAGCACCAGCTCGTGCTCGCGCGCGATAGCGATGATGCCTTTTAGCAATTCATCGCTATACAAAGCGCCGGTCGGGTTATTCGGGTTAATCACCACGATGCCTCGGGTAGCAGGCGTGATCTTGGCGCGAATGTCGGCCAAATTCGGCATCCAGCCATTGGCTTCATCGCACAGGTAATGCACCGGGCTGCCGCCCGAGAGCGAGGTGGCCGCCGTCCACAATGGGTAATCGGGCGAAGGCACGAGCAGCTCGTCGCCATTGTCCAGCAGCGCATTGGCAGCCATCACAATCAGCTCGCTGGCGCCATTGCCCAGATAAATATCATCCAGCGTGACGCCAGCAATTTGCTGCTGCTGCGAATAATGCATCACCGCTTTGCGCGCCGCAAAAATGCCTTTGCTGTCCGAGTAACCCGCCGATTGCGGCAGATTGCGAATCATGTCTTGCTGAATTTCCTCGGGCGCATCAAAGCCAAAGGGCGCAAGGTTGCCGATATTGAGCTTGATGATCTTCTGGCCTTCGTCTTCCATGCGCTTGGCCGCGTCCACAATCGGGCCGCGCACGTCGTAAAGCACATTGGCTAATTTGGCAGATTTATGGATGGTTTTCATCGCAATTCCCTCAGAAGAGCTTGTTTAAAAGCCGAAAACTATAATTTGACCACAACCCAGCACCTATTTTTGTGCATTGCAACAGAGACATTGATGAAATTACAGCCTGATAAAGCCGACACAACCGTCATCACTGGCTATGGCCCCGGCTGGGTCAGCGTCGGCTTTTTCGTCGATGGGCAGCCGCAGCAAGAGAAAGTAGCGCACTCCATCGTCATCGGCTCCCATGGCGAGCGGCTCGATTGGCATGGCATCTCGCTTGGCTCATTAACGCCCGAGCATTTCGAGCAACTCGCCGCTTTCTCCCCGGAACTCGTCATCTTCGGCAGCGGCAGCAAACTCAAATTCCCCGCGCCTAATCTACAACGCGCTCTGATGCAAGCGCGGATTGGCTTGGAGACGATGGACACATTAGCCGCCTGCCGCACCTACAACATCCTCGCGGGCGAAGGTAGGCATGTGTTGGCTGTGTTGTTGGCGGATTGATTTTCAAGTATTCCCTTGGCTCACTCCGAGAGGCATTGAAAAGCGAAGACTGCTCTAACTAAACTCGGTAATCTACACGCACCATTGCACAGAATATCAACTCTTTTATTCCTCGATCTTTGCGCCGTACATTACGTGAACTGTTAAAGTTAATTTGAAAGCTTCTTTGACCACTTCTCATTCAATGCGACCCATCTTATATTTTTCGCCGGGCGCATGCTCTTTAGCGCCACATATTATTCTGGAAGAAATTGGCCTGCCGTTTCAACTATCGCATTCCTCTACATCCGACGGATCAACGCATACACCAGAATACCTGCAAATGAACCCGAAAGGAAAGGTGCCCGTGCTGGTGACGGGAAACTCGGTTCTTACGGAAGCACCAGCCATACTTTTGCATCTAGCAACATCGAATTTAAATCAATGTTTGCTTCCAGAAACGCCAGACGGACTGATACGCTCAATCGAGTGGTTTAATTGGCTTTCAGGAGCAGTGCATGCTGTAGCTATACGTCAAGTATGGAGGCCAGAATCATTCACCGATGTCATCGCACAGCATGAAGACATCGTGGCAAAAGGAAAGAGAAATTTAGCGGATGCCTTCTCTCTCATCGATTCGCGTCTGACCAAGCAAGATTGGGCAGTTGGAAATCATTACTCTGTTGTTGATCCCTATCTCCTCGTCTTCTTTCGCTGGGGCAACCGAATCGGATTCGACATGCGCGGCCAATATCCATCGTGGACGAAGCACTCACTTCGGGTGCTTGAGCGACCCGCTACGATGCGTGCCTTAACAACAGAATGCATTTCCGTGTGGCAATAGCTGCCGCACAACCTAGACGGTGGTATCCGCCGCCTGATGGATCTGAGAAAGCTGAGAAATTTCCAAAGGGTGCGACATCTGGCAGGCGCGCGCCTTGAGCGAAACGCGAAGCGCCTACGAGCGAATTAACCTCAGTGCAACGCAACCGCAGCGATCAACACCCCATCCTCATCCGCATACACCCAATCGCCCGGCTGCACGAGATGGCCGGAGATCATCACGGGCACACCTGCATCGCCTAGGCCGCGCTTATCGGTGCGCAGCGGGCACAGCGCCAAGGCTTTGATGCCCAGAGAAGCTGCGCGCAGCTCGGCGGCATCGCGCACCGCGCCATGCACCAAGATGCCGGCCCAGCCATTCTTTGCGGCCATCATGGCCAGATTGCCGCCAACCAAGGCGCGGCGCAGCATGCCGCCGCCGTCAATCACGAGCACCCTGCCCTCGCCCGGTTGAGCGACCGCCTCGCGCACGCGAGAATTGTCTTCTGGGCAGCGCAGCGTGTGCGCTTGGCCATGAAAGCTTGGCTTGCCGCCGTAGCTTTTGTACACATCAGGCAAGAGCCGCAGTTGCTTGGCATGGCCGCCAGCAAATTCCGCTTCATGCGCATCGCAGAGATCACAGGTAGAAATTGTCATAACAGTCGCTCACTTTTTAATAGCAAACTAGGTATATTCAATGCCGGCAAACAGCTCAAAATGCATCAAAAATCCTGCGCAAAGCACACAAACCAGCAACGCCGCCAGATCATGCTCTGAGGATTACACAGGCCGAGCCACGAGATCGTGGCCTTGCGTGCCGACGATCCTTGCCGCCGTGAATTCGCCCACGCGAAGTTGTTTGCTGATCTTCTCGGGCGGCAGCAAATGCACGATGCCATCAATCTCGGGCGCATCGGCATAGCTTCTGCCTTTGCCGCCTTTTTTGCCCAGAGCAGGCGCGTGATCCACCAGCACTTGCATGGTCATACCAATGCGGCTTTTGAGTTTGTCTGCCGACACCTGCTCGGCAACGGCCATGAAGCGGGCGCGGCGTTCTTCTCGCAGTTTTTGGGGCAGCATGCCTTCAATGTCATTCGCCGCAGCGCCTTTGACCGGGCTGTAGGCAAAGCAGCCTGCGCGGTCAATTTTGGCTTCTTTCAAAAAATCGAGCAGGTGCTGGAATTCTTCCTCCGTCTCACCCGGAAAGCCCGCGATGAAGGTGGAGCGAATCACAATCTCGGGGCAAATCTCTCTCCAGCGCTGGATGCGCTCTAAATTCTTTTCGCCACTGGCCGGGCGCTTCATGCGCTTCAAAACATCCGGGTGGCTGTGCTGAAACGGCACATCCAGATACGGCAAGATGCGCCCCGTGGCCATGAGCGGCACGATAGAGTCCACATGCGGATAGGGGTACACATAATGCAAGCGAATCCATGCTCCATTCGGCTCGGCGAGATTGGATAGCTCCTCGCACAGCTCAAACATGCGCGTCTTCACCGGCTTGCCATCGAAGAAGCCGGTGCGGTATTTCACATCCACGCCATAGGCCGACGTGTCTTGGCTGATGACGAGCAACTCGCGCACGCCGCCTTCAAAAAGCGCCTTCGCCTCTTTCAGCACATCGCCCACCGGGCGGCTCACCAAATCGCCGCGCATGCTGGGGATGATGCAAAAGGTGCAGCGGTGGTTGCAGCCTTCGCTGATTTTTAAGTAAGCGTAGTGCTTGGGCGTTAATTTAATTCCAAAAGCCGGGACGAGATCGGTAAACGGATCATGCGGCTTGGGCAAATGCTTGTGTACCGCATCCATCACCTCTTGCGTGGCATGCGGGCCGGTGACGGCGAGCACGCTGGGATGAATGCTTTTGACCAGGTTTTGAGCATCGTTTGAGGGAACAGCCGGCAACGAGCCTGTGCGAGCAGCTATCATTTCAGGAGCGTCTTCCGGCTTCATGTCCACCGTCTTCGCGCCTAAGCAGCCCGTCACGATCACACGCCCATTGGCTGCCAGCGCCTCGCCAATCGTGTCCAAGCTCTCTTTGACCGCATCGTCAATGAAGCCACAAGTGTTCACAATCACCAAATCCGCGCCTTCAAAGGTCTTCGATGTTTCGTAGCCCTCGGCAGACAGCTGTGTGAGGATCAGCTCAGAATCGGTCAAAGCCTTCGGGCAGCCGAGGCTCACGAAGCCGACTCTGGGAATTTTTGTGGGGGCAATTTCAGGGGAGGCAACAATCATGCCTGTATTGTCTCAGAAGGCGATGGCCGCTTGGCGCAGCTGACCGCGCAGCTCGCCCTTGGCTGGCTTGCCATACAGCCTCAGCGCTTCATCCCAAACGCAGTGAGCATCTGCTCTTGCATTTGCGCGGCCATGGTTTGGCTTTGCTCCATGAAACTGCCCATGAATTGGTTGGCATTGGGCACAGCGCCCAGTGTGGGCAAAGCGCCTGCGCCGAATTTGCTTTGCAGATCAGTGAAGGCTTGCATGTTTTTCTCGAGCATCGAGCCCATGAAGCCTTGCATGGTGTGGCCATAAAAGCGAATCATGTTGGCCAGCGCGGCCTCACTGAACATCGGCACACCGCCGGTTTCTTCCTCCAAAATGATTTGCAAGAGGATGGAGCGGGTGAGATCTTCGCTGGTTTTGGCATCGCGCACAGCGAAAGGCTTGCCGTCAATCACCAGCTGCTTGACTTCAGCCAAGGTGATGTAGGCCGAGCTCACGGTGTCATAGAGGCGGCGATTGGGGTATTTTTTGATGATGCGCGTGGCGGCTGCGCCTTCTGCGGCGTGGGGGTTTTTCTGAGTGGCCAAAATCTAAGCTCCTAGCGGGCAAAAATCAACATGCAACGTGCTGCATTGCACCATTCTAGGCATTTCACCCACGCAGAAAAACAAAAAACCGCTTAGGTTTACCCTAAGCGGTTGATGAGATTTTGGTAGGCGCACCCACTTACGAAGAGAGTGGTAGGCGCACCCACTTACGAAGAAAGTGGTAGGCGCAATTGGACTCGAACCAACGACCCCCACCATGTCAAGGTGGTGCTCTAACCAGCTGAGCTATGCGCCTATTGAAGCCTTCGATTATAGCATTGCCTTCAGAGGCGATAATCAAAGCCTATGTCAACTTCTAACAAAATGCTCTACGGCTTTCATGCTGTGGGGGTGCGCCTGAAAACCTCGCCGCAATCGATCCTTGAGCTCTATATCGATGTGACGCGGCGCGATGCACGCATGAAGCAATTTCAAGACCGCGCCAAAGAAGCTGCTGCGCTCACGCCCGGGCTCAAGCTGATCGACTCTGACGGCGCTCGCCTGACGCGCATGTGTGGCGGCATGATGCACCAAGGCGTGGTGGCCGTGGTCAACCCGCTGGTGCAGGCACGCTCGGTCGACGATGTGCTCGACCAGCTCGAAGCGGCTGAGCAGCCCCAAGCGCCCTTGATTTTGGTGCTCGATGGCGTGACGGATCCGCACAATTTGGGAGCCTGCCTGCGCGTGGCCGATGGAGCGGGGGCGCATGCGGTGATCGCGCCAAAAGACCACGCTGTGGGCATCAACGCGACGGTGGCCAAAGTGGCCAGCGGCGCGGCAGAAACTGTGCCGTATCTGATGGTGACGAATTTGGCGCGAACTTTGGGCGAGCTCAAAGAGCGCCATATTTGGGTGATTGGCACCAGCGAAGACGCTGAAAAAACCATTCACGAGATTGACCTCACAGGCCCGGTGGCGCTGGTGCTTGGCGCAGAAGGCGCTGGCATGCGCCAGCTCACCCGCAAAACCTGCGATGAACTGGTGCGCATCCCGATGCTGGGCGCTGTGGAGAGCCTGAATGTCTCGGTGGCCAGCGCGGTGTGTTTGTATGAAGCGGTGCGCCAGCGCAGTGGTGTTTGAAGCCAAGATTGACTTTTAAAACGAGAAACTGACCCATGAAAATGACTATGAAATCAATAGCAAACTATCGAGGATTTATGCCGGCTATCGCTTTGTTTTTATCCATTTTTCTCCTGCAAGCCTGCACCCAAGAGCAACAAAACAAAATCCAGCGCGACATCCAAAACTGGACGGGCACAAATGGTGTGCTGGAGATTTATGCAGGTGACAAGCTGGTGCGCCGATTCATCAAAATCGACAAGCTCTCCACCGCCATGGGCACCGACGATGGCAAACCAAGGCCTTATCGTTTTGGCTATGGCGTGCTGGATGAGAATCTCAATCTGATTGCCGATCCGGGTGAAAAGCGCGTGTATTTTGAGATCAGTGATTACGCTTCAAATTACGTCTTTTTTGAGAATCCTCGCTAAATTTCTCTTAATTTCACTTAATTTCGCTCATTTTATAAACATCAGGCATGAAGAAAGAGCACATCCACCCCTTTTTTGCCACGCTCAAAGCGGCCAATCCGTTGCCCAACACGGAGTTGGAATACACCAGTGTGTTTGAGCTTTTGGCGGCTGTCTTGCTCTCTGCGCAGGCCACGGATGTGGGGGTCAACAAAGCGACGCGCAAGCTGTTTCCGCTGGCCAACACGCCGCAGGCCATCTTTGATCTTGGCTTGAAGGGCTTGGAAAACCACATCAAAACCATTGGCTTGTTTCGCAGCAAAGCCCGGCATTTGCACGAGACGTGCCGTATCTTGGTGGAGCAGCATGGCGGCATCGTGCCGCGTACGCGCGAAGCCTTGGAGGCGCTGCCGGGCGTGGGGCGCAAAACGGCCAATGTCGTGCTCAACGTCGCCTTCGGCCAGCCTACGATGGCCGTCGACACACACATCTTTCGCCTGAGCAACCGCACAGGCCTAGCGCCGGGGAAGAATCCGCTGCAAGTGGAGCTGAAGCTAGAAAAGCGCGTGCCGGCGGAATTTGCGGTGGATTCGCACCATTGGCTGATCTTGCATGGCCGCTATGTGTGCATGGCGCGCAAACCGCTTTGCTTTCAATGCGGCGTGGCCGCATACTGCGCTTATCGGCCCAAAACACTGGCCACTTGACCGCCAACCAGATTGAAAACCTCACCATGCAGACCACCTCCTCTTCTCGTCGAAATTTAATGAAAAAAGGGCTGATTGCCGGCATATTGTCTGCAAAGTATGCTCCTGTATTGATAGCATCCTCTGCCTTGACTGCGGCGGCGCAAATTGCAACACCCCCTGCTGACTACCCTGCCCGCCCGGTGAAAATTGTGGTGGGTTTTCCGGCTGGCGGCGGCACGGATGTGTTTGCTCGGGCGCTTGCGCAAGGCCTGCAAGCGCAGCTGGGCGGCAGTTTCTTGGTGGACAACAAGCCCGGCGCTGGCGGCGTGGTGGCCAGCAGCAGCATGCTGCAAACGCCACCCGATGGCCTCACGCTGCTTCTGGGCAGCACATCGACGCAAGTGATCGCGCCTTTGCTGTACGCCAAGCGGCCCTACAGCCCAGCGGATTTCACACCGATTGCACATATCGCCAGTGTGGGCATCGTGTTGGTGGCGCATCCGAGTGCGCCGTTTAACAATGTGGCTGAGCTGGTGCGCTATGCCAAGCAGCGCCCCGGCCAGCTCAATTACGCCTCCGGTGGCAATGGCGTGACGAACCATCTCGCCATGGAGCTGCTCAAAAGCCGCACCGGCACTTATCTCACACACATCCCCTATCGCGGCTCCGCGCCCGCGCTGCAAGATGTGATGGCGGGCCAAGTGCCGCTGATGTTTGATTCGATCGCATCGAGCGGCCCGCAAATTCGCAGCGGAAAAGTCAAAGCGCTGGGACTTGCTGGCTTGCAAAGAAGCGAAGCGCTGCCCGGCGTGCCAACGATTGCCGAGAATGGTGTGGGCATTGGTTTGAGAGATTTCGACACACCCGGCTGGGTGGCGCTGTATGCGCCCAAAGCGCTGCCTGCGCCGATCATTGCCAAGCTGCAAGAAGCAGTAGCCAAAGTGCTGGCGCAGGCCGATGTGATTCAGCGCTTCGCTGCCGCCGGCGCACAAGCCAAATTCATGAATGCCGCCGAGCTCAATGCCTATGAAGCCGCCGAGACGCGCAAATGGGGTGAAGCCGTGCAGTATTCGGGGGCGAAGATTGATTGACTGGCACGCCGCAGCCGTTTCACCGTTGTAAAAGTAGGCTTCTTCAAGGCTTGCGCAGTTGTGGCTGACTGAGGCGAAACGGGTTGGGCGCTGGTGCGGGCGCGAGGCTGGCATCCGCATCAATGCTGACTCGCAAGCTGAACTTCACGCTCTGCCCGGGATCGAGCTGATCAAAGCGCCAAACCACGCGCGGGCGATCTTTGCCGGGTGTATCTGGCTTGGCATCTTTGGCAGCTGCCTCCAGCGTCTGCAGCACCCCGCTTGCAGGCTGCATGCTGCCTAGCCACAACGTCGTGCCAAAAGGGATGGGAATGCTGAAATCGACCTTCAGCAACCGACGTGCAGACACATTGCGATGCAGCGCCACATACTCCACCACATCACCGGGGCTGACGCTGCTGGCAGGCTCCAGCTCTTCTTTGCCATCTTTGCCAAAATGCACACGAAAGGCTTTGAATTGGGTTTGAATCGGGGCTGCTGGCTTGGCTTGCGCCGATTTGCCCGTACTTTGATTCTGCTTAGCGTCCAGAGTGGTCGCAGCGGTTGAATTGGCAGCTTCTAACGCAGCACCAGATTGCGCCAGTGAAAGAGCGCACACCGTGCAGGCAACGATAAAAAATGCGATTGATTTAATAGCATTTTGTGTAGATTTCACGGCGGCTCGTTGAGGATTTCAGGCTCTCGTCTGTGCAGCTTGGCCTAAGACATTGGCAGACCATTGATTCAAACTCATACCGCTGACTTGCGCCGCGATCAGAGCGGCGCTGTGCACCTGTGGTGGAACACGCAACATAAGTTTACCGCTGGCTGTTTTTTGAGGATGACGCTCCAGCTTTTTGCAAGCGGCCAGGTAGTCCGTCACTGCCGTCTCGAAGGCGTGACGCAGCTCTGTCACATTGTCAGCATGAAAGCCCACCACATCGGTGATGCCTGCGATATGCCCGACAAAGCAGGCATCTTCATCGCTGTAGACAATTTGGGCGGCATAACCCTTAAAAGTCATCGTATTCATGGCATCACTCCGGCTTGGTTTAAAAATAAACGTGCATCTTTGACTTGGTAAGGCTTGGCTTCTTTGGCCGGATGTGGACGGTGAAAGGTGGCAACCACATCATTGATCACAAAGCGCACTCGAGATCCATCACCCTCAACGATTTGCGCACCGCATGCCACAAACAAAGCTTCGATGCGAATCCACTCCAGTGAAATGGGCGTGGGTTTGGCAAACACGGCCTCTAAAGTTTTTCGGTGCCTGCTGTTCATGACCGCAATTTTAGTTATTTTGGGAGCATTGTGCAATCGTTAATTGCAAGCATGTGCGTTGACGGCGCTCAGGCGCATCATTTTCAAGCCGTGTCAGCAGTCACTCACTCCACCCGCACCACGCCTGTGGGCTTGAAGCCCAGATCAGCGGCTTTGCCTTTGCGGGCACGTGCGGCGCGGGCGTTGTTCAAGCTGCGAATTTCGAGCTGCTCTTCGCGCTCTTTGCCACCTCGGCCAATGCCGGAGATTTTGATGCTGCGGCTGTAGGCGGCTGCGCCGGCTAAGCTGTCTTTGGCATCGAGATCCATCAGCATCAGGCCGCGCCCGCCGCCGGCCATGGTTTTGAGCTCTTTGGTCTCAAAGGTGAGGATGCGGCCCCCGGTGGAGGCGCAGGCGACGTGCGTAGCCACTACTGATTTGATAGCATTCTGCGTAGATTCTATGCCGGGCAAAGGTTGATTTCGTATCGAAATCTCCAGTGGAGAGGGTTTGCAAATGGTCTCGCCCGGTGGCGTGGTGATGAAGGCTTTGCCGGCCTTCTGGCGCGAGATCATGTGCTCCACGCTGGCGATGAAGCCGTAGCCGCCGCTGCTGGAAAGCAACAGCTGCGCCGTGGCTGCGCCAGCGTAGTAATGCAGGAGCTGCGTGCCGCTTTCGAGCTCGATCAGCGTTGTCAGGGGCTGGCCATCGCCGCGAGCGCCGGGCAAGAGCGAGACACCTACGCTGTACACCCGGCCATTGCTGCCGAAGGCCAGCAGCGTGTCCACGGTGCGGCATTCAAACGTGTCATACAAGCCATCGCCGGCTTTGAAGGCGAAGCTGGCTGCCTCATGGCCATGGCCTGTGCGGGTGCGCACCCAGCCCTTGTCAGAGACGATCACCGTCACCGGCTCATCCAGGATTTTGATCTCGGCCACTGATTTTTTCTCAGCTTGAATCAGTGTGCGGCGCGGATCTTTGGCGGGATCACCAAACGCTTTGGCATCTTGCTCAATCTCTTTGACCATCAAGCGGAGCAGCGTGGCCGGGGAGTTGATGATGTCTTCCAGCTTGCCTTGCTCTGTGCGCAATTCAGCCAGCTCTTGCTCGATCTTGATCGCCTCTAGCCTTGCGAGCTGGCGCAGGCGTATCTCCAGAATGTCTTCGGCTTGCCTGTCGGTGAGCTGAAAGCGCGCCATCAAGGCCGCCTTGGGCTCATCGCTTTGGCGAATGATGGCAATCACTTCATCGATATTGAGCTGGGCGATCTGGCGGCCTTCCAAGATATGGATGCGCTCTAAAACCTTTTCTAAGCGATGCCGAGAGCGCCGCTCAATCGTGGTGGCACGGAATTCAACCCACTCAGACAGCATTGCCCGCAGGCTTTTGAGCATGGGGCGCCCATCGAGCCCGATAGAAGTCAAGTTGATCGGGCAACTGCTCTCCAGCGAGGTGTGCGCCAGCAGCGCGGTGATCAGCTCTTGCTGAGCCGTTTTGCTCGTCTTGGGCTCAAACACGAGGCGCACATGCGCATCTTTGTTGCTTTCATCGCGGGCCACATCCAGCAAAGCGAGCATGCTGGCTTTGAGCTGCGTTTGATCTGGGTTGAGCGTTTTCTTGCCTGTTTTCACCTTTGGATTGGTGATCTCTTCAATCTCTTCCAAGACTTTTGCTGTGCTCACGCCTTGCGGCAATTCTGTGACGACGAGCTGCCATTGCCCGCGAGCGAGCTCTTCAATCTTCCAGCGTGCGCGGATCTTCAGCGAGCCGCGCCCGGTGCGATACGCTTCGGCAATGTCTGAGGCGGGGCTGATGATCTGGCCGCCGTTGGCGAAATCAGGGCCAGGCACGAGCGTGAACAATTCCTCGTCAGTCAGCTTGGTGTTTTTGATGAGCGCAACGGCAGCTTGCGCAATCTCGTGCAAATTGTGGCTCGGGATTTCTGTAGCCAAGCCTACAGCGATACCGCTGGCACCATTGAGCAAATCAAAAGGCAGACGAGCAGGCAGCAAGCGCGGCTCAAGTTCGGAGCCATCGTAATTCGGCACGAAATCCACCGTGCCCATATCGAGCTCATCCGTCAGCAGCGTGGCGATTTTTGCGAGCCGCGCTTCGGTGTATCGCATGGCAGCGGCTGAATCGCCATCGCGAGAGCCAAAATTGCCCTGCCCATCGATCAGCGGATAGCGCTGCGAGAAGCCCTGCGCCATGCGCACCATCGCGTCATACGCGGCTGAATCACCATGCGGATGGTATTTACCCAGCACATCGCCCACCACGCGGGCGCTTTTGACCGGCTTGGCGCCATTGACCCCATTGCTACCGCCAAAGGACAGCCCCATGCGATGCATGGAATAAATGATGCGCCGCTGCACTGGTTTTTGGCCATCACACACATCAGGCAAAGCGCGACCTTTGACGACGCTGAGCGCATATTCGAGGTAGGCGCGCTGCGCGTATTGCGCGAGGTTCAGGCCATCGGCGCTTTCGCCGCTGGGCATGGATTTGTCGTCATTCGGATCGAGATCGAGAGTGGTTTGATCGGTCATTGCTGTGCTTCAAAACTAAACTTATTTGGGAGATTCTTGTGCGGCCGTGGGCATGCCTGCGAGTGGTGGCACCATGTTGCCGCGCCCCATGATGTGGCCGGGGGCAGCATTAGGAAACTCCATGCGCACGCGGTTGGGCGTTTGCGGGATTGCTGGTTTTGCTGCAAGCGCAGCGGGTGGCTTAAGCTGGCGGTAAATTTGCATCACCGTCACCACATAATTTTGTGTTTCTTTGAACGGCGGAATCTTGTTGCCATAGCGCTGAACTGCGCCCTCGCCTGCGTTATACGCTGCCAGTGCGAGATCGAGCCTGCCAGGAAAGAGATTGATCAAATCGCGCAGGTAGCGGCTGCCAGCTTTGATATTCGTCTTCGGGTCGGTGAGCTTTTTCTCAATCGGCGTTTTGGCATCGCCACTCACGCCATATCGCTGCGCAGTCGGCGGCATGAGTTGCATCAAGCCCACTGCGCCTTTGGGAGACACTGCGCTCGCATCAAAACCGCTCTCAGTGGCAATCAAGGCTTGCAGCAATTCGAAATCAATGTTGTGCGCCTGCGCAGACTCGCGCATGTGATGACGCACGGCTTTGAAATTGGGCGAAACTTCAAAAAACGCAATCAGCTTAGATTTGCCCGAGGGCAGCCCCACATTGCGTGGCGTCTCTGGCTCGGGCACTTGGCTTGCGGATGAGCCAGATGACGCATTCAGACCATCTTTCGTGTCAAACCCCGTATTGCCTTTGAAGAACAATTCATAGCGATCATCGAGCTTCTCCGCTGCAAAATGCGCCACCCCTTTGGCATCGATATAGCCCCACACATCGGCCTGCGCAGCCAGTGGCCATACTGCAAGCAGCATGAGCGTGGCTATCAATCGCTTCATATTTGATAGCACTCTGCGCAGGATATATGCCGGGTAATGGCTTATTTTGTTCATAAGTTAAGCCACCAACTCCATACCCTGAGCACGCCGCGCATCAAACTCCGTTTTAAGCATGGACAGCACATGCAGCGAATCAAAATCCGCCCCCGCCTGCGACTCGCGCCCCGCAGGCATGCTGCTCGCACGCGGCTGCACCCGCACCGCCTCTCGCAATGTACCTTCGAGCACGAAGCCTTCTGAATCGTACAAAGCCTTGGCTCGCGCATTGCGCGATTTCACATCGAGCCAAAAGCGATGCGCCCCCAAATCATCAAACGCCACGCGCTTAGCCACCCGCAAAGCAGCCCGTCCCAAGCCTTGGCCTTTGCTGGCAATCACCATGCGCTTCAATTCAATCGACTGATGCGGATTGCGGCATCCAATCAAAATCAAAAATCCCACTGCCTCCAGAGCCACACCGCCTTCCACAATGAAATGCCGCATATCCGGAAACCGAATCGAAGCCTCATGCTGCGTACGCTCCCAAGGCGTGATAAACGGCAAGTTCAACTCGTCCTGCTCCAGCGACAGGACAAACGTGATGTCGCTGGCGAGTGTGGGGCGTAGGCGGATGCGGGGAGTCATGAGCGATCCTCTTCATTCAGCCGCTGCTGAAAGCTAAGTTGCTCGCGCTCCCTGTCCATCTCAGCTTGCAGTTCTTCCTCTGTGGGCAGCACCAGCTTGTAGCGGCTGGCAAAGAGCTGCTCGCTGCCGTTGAGCACTGAATAACGCACCACAGAATGATCTTTGGATTCGCAGAGCAAGATGCCTACGGTGGGGTTATCGCCCTCGCCGCGCCTTAAATCATCGTACATGCGCACATACATATCCATCTGACCGATGTCTTGATGACTCAGTTCCGTGGTCTTGAGGTCAATCAGCACGAAGCATTTGAGCAAGTAGTTGTAGAACACCAGATCCACATAAAAATCTTTGGTCTCTGTGCTGATGCGCTGCTGCCTTGCGACGAAGGCAAAGCCTTTACCTAATTCGAGCAAAAAGGCTTGCAGCTTGTCCATCAGGGACTGCTCCAGCGAGGCTTCCAGTAATTTGTCGCTGCCGGGTAGGCCTAAAAACTCCAAGATCACTGGATCACGAACAAAAGCTCGGGCGGGCGACAGGTTTTGCGTCACGCTTACTGCCTCATCGCGCACGGCCTGCTTGTCTTGGCTCAGGAGCAATCTGTCGTAGTACATGGAGCCAATTTGCCGCTCCAAAGCCCTTGAACTCCAGTTTTGTGCGACAGTCTCATTCACGTACCACTGACGCGCCTTCTCATTTTGAACTCGTAAAAGTAGGCGGTAATGCGTCCAGCTCAATTCGCGACGCAGTGCGTCGCGAATTGGAAAAGCCAGATAAAAACCTCGCATATGGCGTAAATTTGTAACATCGAAGCCTTTGCCAAACTCACGCGTCAGCTGCTCAGCTAAATGCGCCAACAAGCGCGAACCGAAAGCTGGGCGATTTTGACCTTGCTGCTCAAACTCCACAATGTGCTGCCCAACCTGCCAGCAGGTCAGTACCTGCACGCTATCCACCGCCCGCAGTACCTGCTGGCGAGATTGCTCGATCAGCGCACGAAGCGCAGTCAGTAAATCAACGGGAATGGTCGCAAGCGCCTTAACCATCAAACATCCACCTCCACCTCATCCCCATGCAGCTCCATTAGCTCTCTGCGGGCAGCGGCTTCGCCTTTGCCCATGAGTTGATTGAAGCTGACTGCGGTTTGCAGGGCGTCGATGTTGCCGTATTGCACAGGCAGCAGGCGGCGGGTGTCGGGGTTGAGGGTGGTTTCCCAGAGTTGCTCAGCATTCATCTCGCCCAAGCCTTTGAAGCGGCTGATCGTCCATTTGCCCTCGGCCACGCCCTCTTTGCGCAGCTTGTCGAGAATGGCTGTGAGCTCACCTTCGTCGAGTGCGTAGAGCTTGCCGGCGGGTTTTTTGCCGCGCGCGGGTGTGTCCACGCGAAAGAGCGGCGGGCGGGCCACATACAAATTGCCTGACTCAATGAGCTTGGGAAAATGCTTGAAAAACAGCGTAAGCAGCAGCACCTGAATATGCGATCCATCGACATCCGCATCACTCAGAATGCAAATCTTGCCGTAGCGCAGGCCGCTCAAATCAGGTGAGTCATCAGGCCCATGCGGATCAACGCCAATGGCTACAGATATATCGTGAATTTCAGTGTTGGCAAACAAGCGATCGCGCTCGACTTCCCAAGTATTGAGCACCTTGCCACGTAGCGGCAAAATCGCCTGCGATTCTTTGTTGCGGCCCATTTTGGCGCTGCCGCCCGCTGAATCGCCTTCGACTAAAAACACCTCGTTATGCGCCAGATCTTTGCTCTCGCAATCCGTGAGCTTGCCCGGCAGCACGGCCACGCCCGAGCCTTTGCGCTTTTCAACCTTTTGCCCGGCTTTTTGGCGGGTTTGCGCGGCTTTGATGGCAAGGTCAGCGAGGCGCTTGCCATAGTCCACATGCTGGTTGAGCCACAGCTCCATCGCGGGGCGCACAAAGCTGCTCACGAGGCGCACGGCATCGCGCGAATTGAGCCGCTCTTTGACCTGCCCCTGAAACTGCGGATCAAGCACCTTGGCAGAGAGCACATAGGATGCCCGCGCGAACACATCTTCAGGCATGAGCTTGACGCCCTTGGGCAGCAGCGAATGCAAATCAATGAAGCTCTTCACAGCGTTAAACAGCCCATCGCGCAGGCCCGAATCATGCGTTCCGCCTGCGCTGGTGGGAATCAAATTCACATAGCTCTCGCGCACTGGCGCGCCCTCTTCCGTGAAGGCCAGCACCCAAGCTGCGCCCTCGCCTTCGGCAAAAGTATCGTTGTCTTGCGCAAAACCATCGCCCTCCCAGAGCGGAATCACCGCATCATGCGTGAGCGTTTGCTCCAAATAATCTTTCAGGCCACCTTTGTATTGCCAAGTTTGCGTGTCTTTTTTCTTCTCATCCAAGAGCGAGACCGTCACACCCGGCATCAGCACGGCCTTGCTGCGCAGCAAATGCACCAGCTCAGGCATAGGCAGCAGCGCCGAATCAAAATACTTCGAATCAGGCCAAGCGCGCACGCTGGTGCCCGTCTTGCGGTCGCCTTCAATTTGCTTGCGCAGATGCAGCTTTTCAATCACATCGCCGCCAGAGAACACCAGCTTGGCCACCATGCCCTCGCGGTGACTCGTCACTTCTAGCCGTTTAGACAAAGCATTCGTCACGCTCACGCCCACGCCATGCAAGCCGCCCGCAAAGCTGTAAGCGCCGCCACCCGCCTTGTCAAACTTGCCGCCCGCATGCAGCCGCGTGAATACAATCTCCAGCACCGCCACCTTCTCCTCCGGGTGCAGGCCAAACGGAATGCCGCGCCCATCGTCATGCACGCTCACCGAGCCATCGGCATGCAGCTCCACCTTGATCCGCTTGCCATGCCCCGCCAGCGCCTCGTCTGCTGCGTTGTCCAGCACTTCTTGAATGACATGCAGCGGATTGTCGGTGCGGGTGTACATACCCGGCCGCTGCTTAACGGGCTCCAGCCCTTTCAAAACACGGATCGAACCTTCGGAATATTGAGTGGGTAACTTGTCTGCCATGAGAGCGATTGTAGTGGTACGCCAAGTGATAACTGGCTAAAATAACAGCCCAACGGCCTTGCTAAAATAATACCGTTATCGATACCGAAAAAGGTACTGAAATGAGAACCCTTACGAACACCTTGACCATTGCCGATATCAAACGCGGCGGCATGGCCGCACTTGATGTGGCGTTGCATCGCGGCGCAGCCACCATCATGAAGCGCAACCGTCCAGCGGCCATTGTGCTCACCCCCGCCGCCTATGAATCACTCATGGCAAAAGCCTCCAGCAGCAATGCCCCAAGCAGCGCGCTTGATTGGCTGCTGAATGCCTCCTCATTACGACAAGGTGGCGCATTAGAAGGCACAACCATGACGCAGCGCTTGGCCGAGATCAACAGCGATTGGCCTGCGCGGTGATCGCTTTCTTAGACAGCAGCGCGCTGATCTATTACTTTGAAGGCGCGCCGCGCTATCAAAAGGCCGTGGTGGAGGCACTTGCAGCGATCAAAAGCAAAGATG
>JANNED010000333.1:0-24506 GCA_031388245.1 Variovorax sp. | reverse complement strand
CGCCTGTGGCGCTGGCTTGGCGTCAAGCTGATCCTGCGCCGGGGCTGCTGGCGGGCGGCGGGGATTTGGAAGTGGCCACCCTACAAAAAGCTTATGCGCATGGCGTTTTTCCTTGGTACAGCGCAGGCCAGCCGATTCTTTGGTGGAGCCCGGATCCGCGCATGGTGCTGCACGTGACGGATTTCAAGTTGCATCGAAGCTTGCGCAAAAGCTTGCAAAATTTTCTGCGCACGCCGGGCTGCGAGGTGCGGATTGACCATGATTTTGCGGCTGTGATTGCCGCTTGCGCGAGCTCCCCGAGGGACGGCCAAGGCGGCACATGGATCTTGCCCGAGATGCAAGCGGCCTACATCGCGCTGCACAAAGCGGGTTTGGCGCACAGCATCGAGACTTGGAAAAACAGCGAGCTCGTGGGCGGCCTGTATTGCACAGCGCTGGGCGGCGCGGTGTTTGGTGAATCGATGTTTGCCCACGCGACCGATGCCTCGAAAATCGCGCTTTGCGCCTTGGTGGCGCTCTGCCTTGGGCAAGGTGCATCCATCATCGATTGCCAGCAAAACACCACGCATCTGGCATCCCTTGGCGCAAAAGAAATGCCACGCGCCGCTTTTTGCGAACACGTCAGTCGCGAAGCGTCAAAAAAACCGCTGCTTTGGCAGATGAATTCCGTAGAATGGAAATGCTTGGATGCACGCCTTAGCACAGCGGCCTCCACCGAAACCACCACGCCATCACCAACGCCGGCTTTCCCACCGCTCCGCAGCAAACCATGACGCAGCTTTTGGATCTTCCGCTTCAGACTTTGCAGTTTTACGCCACGGCGCCCTATCCGTGCAGCTATCTGCCAGACAACGTGGCGCGCAGCCAAGTGGCCACGCCCAGCCATTTGATTCACAACGAAGCGTATTCAGAGCTGGTGGCGCGAGGCTTTCGGCGCAGCGGGATGTTCACCTACCGGCCGTATTGCGATGGCTGCAAAGCCTGCGTGCCTTTGAGGGTGAAGGTGGCGGATTTTGAGCCCACGCGCAGCCAAAAGCGAGCGCAAAAACGGCATGCTGACCTAGAAGTACGTGTGCTGAAGCTGGGCTTTGTGGCCGAGCATTACCAGCTGTATTTGCGCTACCAAAATGGCCGGCATGCCGGCGGCGGCATGGATCACGACAGCATCGATCAATACACCCAGTTTTTGCTGCAAAGCCGCGTGAATTCGCGCATGGTGGAGTTTCGGGAGCCCGGTGTTGGCAATGCGCTGGGCGCTCTAAAAATCGTCGCGATTTTGGATGTGCTCTCGGTGGGTATTTCAGCGGTTTATACGTTTTATGAGCCGGATGCAGGCGCGGCTTACGGCACATACTGCATCCTGTGGCAAATCGCGCAAGCGCGTGAGCTCCGTTTGGCGCATGTGTATTTGGGCTACTGGATCGAGGCCAGCCCCAAGATGACTTACAAAGCGAATTTTGCGCCGCATGAGCTGCTGGTGGATGGGGTGTGGCGAGCTGTCTGACGGGTTGAAAATTTCACACTATAAAATTCATGTTGATTCCTGAGCTTCATCCCTAGCATGAAAAAAACACCATCGACGACCCCCACCATCCAAGTGATCGAGCGCATCTTTGCGCTGCTGGATGTGCTTTCTTCGCGCGAGGGCGCCATCTCGCTCAAAGAAATCAGCGAGAAAACTGGCCTGCATCCCTCCACCACGCATCGCATCTTGAATGATTTGGCGATTGGCCGCATGGTCGATCGCCCCGAATCAGGCAGCTATCGCCTCGGTCTGCGTCTTTTGGAGCTGGGCAATCTCGTGAAAGATCGCCTGAATGTGCGCGATGCCGCCCTGCCCGCGATGCGCGAGCTGCACAAGACCACGCAACAAACCGTCAATCTCTCCGTGCGGCAAGGCGATGAGATTGTGTATGTCGAGCGCGCTTACAGCGAGCGAAGCGGCATGCAAGTGGTTCGAGCGATTGGTGGGCGAGCGCCGCTGCACTTAACGTCTGTCGGTAAATTATTTTTGGCTTTTGACGAGCCGATTCGCGTGCGCCAATACGCCACGCGCACCGGCCTGGCTGGTCAAACGAAAAACAGCTTCACTCAGCTCGCAAGCCTCGAGCGCGAGCTCTCCAAATGTCGCCAATACGGCACGGCACGAGACAACGAAGAACTCGAGCTCGGCGTGCGCTGCATGGCGGCTGGCATCTACGATGATCAATCACGCTTGGTGGCTGGCCTGTCGATTTCCGCGCCTGCAGATCGCCTGAATGAAGAATGGCTGCCCAGACTGCAAGCCACGGCGAAAGAGATTTCTATTGCGCTAGGGCACCGAGGATAAATTTTCATGTCTATGCGCATGCTTTCCCGATCAGACCGTTTGCACATGCTTGGCGAAATGATTCAAAATCGCTTGCCATCCATCGCGCTGTTGCTCGATCGAGTGTGTGGCTTCGGCATCGAAGGTGACGCGTACCATCACGCCTTTCTCAGCTTGCAAGAATTCGACCACGCCAACGCGATCCCCAAATGAATATTCGATCAGTTCGTGCGGCACCAGCTTGGTGTAAGTGCCCGCGAAATCGAATCCGAAGCTGCCATCTTTGGCCTCCATGCGCGAGCTGAATACGCCGCCCACACGCAGATCGACAGATGCTTGCGTGGTGTGCCAATCTTCAGATGCCGTATTCCATTGCTTGATGTCTTCAGGCGATGTGTAGGCGCTCCAGACTTTGGCGATGGGGGCATTGGCAAGGGTTTCAACAGTGATTTTCATGGTGGCTTCCTTTCAAAACGAGGAGGTGTCGGAAAACAAGCACACCCAGAGCATGCATCAGGGTGGCCGGGAGTCAACCTACTTCTGACAAGTCGTGCAAAAAAATGTGCTCCTCTGCCCCTGCCGCATCATTTTCACCGCAGCGCCGCACACGCGGCAAGGCTCGCCCGCCCTGCCATACACACTCGCCTCCAGCTGAAAATAGCCGCCCTCGCCTGTCGCACTGGAGAAATCGCGCAAGGTGCTGCCGCCTTTGTCGAGCGCAGCTTGCAAAACATGTTTGATTGCGGCGTGCAACTTTGCCGAGCGAGGTCTGCTGAGTTTGCTCGCCGCCAGAGTCGGCCGGATGCCAGCAAGAAACAGCGCCTCCGAGGCATAGATATTGCCCACGCCCACCACGATATCGCCAGCCAGCAGCACTTGCTTGATGGGCGCACTGCGCTTTTTGAGCGCAGCATGAAACGGCTCGCTCGCAAAATCATCGGTGAGCGGCTCGACCCCCAAGCCCCCAAGCAGCTTGCGCGGCCAGCTGTCATTTTCGGAGCCAGCAAAGATGACCGCGCCAAATCTGCGCGGATCGTTCAGTCGCAGCTCACCCTGCGAAGTGAGCAAACTGAAGTGATCATGTTTGCCAGCCGCTGGCAAGCGCGGCGAAAAAAGCAACGAGCCCGACATCCCCAGATGAATGACCAGCAAACCCGGCTTGGCATTTTTAAGCGTATCGATCAACAAATACTTGCCCCGTCTGCGAACGCCATGCACCACAGCGCCCGCCAATGTATCCACAGCCTCTTGCGCCCCGCCCAACAAGCCCACACCAAACGGCCAGCGCAGCGGCTTGCCCACATGCACATCCAGCACGTTCGCACCAGCGATTCGGCTGGCAAAAGACAGGCGCGTGACTTCAACTTCCGGTAATTCAGGCACAGATATTCCTCACAGACTCTTCAACCCTCGAAACTTTTGATGCCATTCGATTATCATGCTTTGATGCCTTTACGCTCTACATCTTTCACGGCCTCATTCGCATCTGCTTGTGTGGCCTGCGCCTTGCTTGCAGGCATCCCGCTAGCCAGCCATGCCCAAGCGCAGCAGCGCAACCCGGCTCGCCCAGCCGCCTCCGCGCCAGCGAGCACGAGCATCACCGCGACCATCAGCAACTCCACCATGGACAGTGAGCTGTTTCTTCAGCTCCTGCTCGGTGAGCTCAACGCCATCACGAGCTTAGGGGGCTCGGCCAGCACCGCCTACTCACTGGTGCTCGATGCTGCCCGCAAAACCAACGATGCCAGCCTCTACCAAAGAGCCATCGATATGGCCATTCAAGGCCGCTCGGGCGATGCCGCTTTGCAAGCCGCCCGCGCTTGGAAAAGCGCCCAGCCGCAATCGCGCGAAGCCAATCTTCAGGTGCTGCAAGTGCTGCTGGCGCTCAATCGTTTGGGCGAGACGGCTGAGCCCCTGCGCACACAAATCCAGCTCACGCCAGCCGCTGAGCGCAGCGCAGCCATTGCACTCGTTCCGCGTTTGTATGCCCGTACAACAGATAAAAAAGCCGCTGCCACACTGGTTGAGCAAGCTTTGGCTGAGTTTCTCACCAGCCATGCCACAGCCGCTGCCAGCTGGACAGCCGTGGGCCGCATGCGCTTGGCCGCTGGAGATGCCACAGGCGCGATTGATGCTGCAAACCGCTCACAAACAGCAGATCCCAAAGCCATTGGCCCTGCGCTGCTTGCGCTGGAGCTGCTCGATCCGAAGCAGCCTGCCGCCGAGCCGATTGTGCGCCGCTATTTGGATACGCCTGAGGCCGTGGCGGAGGTAAGAATGGGCTATGTGCGGGCATTGCTGGATGCGCAGCGGATGAGCGAGGCTTCAGCCCAAGTGCAGCGCCTCACGCGCGACAAGCCAGACATGGCCGAAGCATGGCTCACGCAAGGCACGCTGGAGCTGCAAGACAACCAAATTGACAAAGCAGACGCATCGCTCAAGCGCTTCATCGAGCTGATCGCGCCAGAGCGCAACTCCGATGAAAAGCAGCGCGCCTTGACCCAAGCCTATTTATCCTTGGCGCAAATAGCCGAAAAGCGCAAAGACTTTTCTCTGGCAGAGAGCTGGTTGGGCAAGATTGACAGCCCTCAAGCCTTGGTCAGCACACAAAATCGCCGCGCCTCCATGCTGGCCAAGCAAGGCAAGATGGAAGAAGCTCGCGAACTGATCCGCAAGCTGCCCGAGCGTCAGGGCGCAGATGGCGCAGCAGATCGTCGCATGAAAATACTCTCCGAGGTGCAGCTCTTGCAAACCAACAAGGCGTACCAAGCCGCCTACGATGTATTGCAAATTGCCAACGAGCGCACGCCGCCAGATCACGAGCTGATCTACCAGCAAGCCACCGCCGCTGAAAAGCTCCAGCGCTATGGCGAAATGGAGCGTCTGATGCGCCGCGCCATCGAAGTCAAGCCAGATTACGCTTATGCCTACAACGCGCTGGGCTACTCTTTGGCCGATCGCAATGTGCGCTTGCCCGAAGCGAAAGCGCTGCTGCAAAAAGCGCTAGAACTGGCGCCCGGTGATCCTGCCATCACAGACAGCCTAGGCTGGGCTGAATTCCGCTTGGGCAACACCAAAGAAGCCATTGCTTTGCTAGAAAAAGCCTACAAAAGCTTCCCGAACGCGGAAATTGGCGCACATTTGGCGGAAGTGCTCTGGGCCAGTGGCCAGCGAGACAAAGCGATGGCGATCTTCAAAGAATGCATGCTGCTCGACAAAGAAGACGAGGTGCTGGTTGAGACGCTCAAGCGCCTGCGCGTGAAGCTGTGATGGCACGCTGATTTCACGCAAGCCGGATACAAAACCCAGCCATGAAGCGACGCGGTTTGCTCACACTTGGGGTGTTGGTTACTATTCATTTGATAGCAGGGTGTGCAATCAGCACGCCGGCAATTGGCTCAAAATCCCTTGAAAACACCACACAAAACCAGCCCCAGCGCGATGTGAGCCTTTTTGTCGGCAGGCTCAGCCTGGTGATAGATCCGGCGGCTGGCTCCAACGCCCAACCGCAATCTTTCTCTGGCGGATTTGAGCTGCGCGGCGATGCACGCAACGGCGAGCTTGATTTGCTCACACCGCTTGGCACCATCGTGATGCAACTGCGCTGGCAGCCTGGCATGGCTTTGATATTGCGCGGCAATGAGCGCCAGCAGTTTGGTTCCTCGCAAGAGCTGCTGCAGCTTGCCACGGGTGCATCGCTCACGCTTGATGATCTCTTTGCTTGGCTGCAAGGCAAAAATGCTGCCGCTCACAGCACCGCTCCTGCACAAGCGCCCAATACGGCATGGCAAGTTGATCTTTCTGCGCACCAGAGCGGCCGCATTGTTGCCCGGCGCATGCTGCCCACACCTGCCGTGCTGCGTATTGCGCTGGAGCAGCCATGAGCGCAACTTTGAAAGAGCTGCGCAACCTGAGTGCGCCTGCCAAACTCAATTTGTTTTTGCACATCACTGGGCGCAAAGCCGATGGCTATCACCTGATCGAATCCGTTTTTCAACTCATTGACTGGCAAGACACGATTCACCTGACGCTCCGAGAAGATGGCGTGATTTCACGCCAGGATATGCTGCCTTCTTACAACGCCACACTGCCCGAAGAAGATCTGTGCATCCGCGCCGCGCGCGCTTTGCAACAGGCCACCGGCTGCAGCTTGGGCGCACACATTCAGCTCGAAAAGCGCATCCCTGCGCAAGCGGGTCTGGGCGGCGGCTCATCGGATGCAGCCTCCTGTCTTTTGGGCCTCAATCGCTTGTGGCAACTCCAGCTCACCAGAGCCCAGCTGGAGCAAATTGGCTTAACACTGGGCGCCGATGTGCCCTTCTTTCTGCGCGGGCGCAATGCATGGGTCAGCGGCATCGGCGAGCAAATTGAGCCTTTGCCCACCGGCATACTCGATGCCGATCAGCATTTCGTCGTTGTCAAGCCTGAGCGCGGCTTGCCCACGCCTGCAATTTTTGGCTCACCCGAGCTCAAGCGCAATACACCCAATGCTATAATCTCACTCTTTGCTGAAAATCCTTACAACTTCGGTTGCAACGATCTCCAAGCTGTCGGCGCTCTGTTTGAGCCGCAAGTGAACCAAGCACTTGCGCTCCTCAATCAGCAAGGTTTAAAACCACGCATGACAGGCTCTGGCAGCGCAGTATTTGCGCCTTGCGCGGCTGATTTCCAGCCCCAAGCCAACGCAATGCCTGCGAACTGGCAGCAAAGAGTCTGCAAGTCTTTAGATGTTCACCCTCTGATTGAGCTTCTAGCGTATTAGCAAACACTGCATTTTTCGGTTGGCTGCAAGGCTAACCAGTGCAGGGGAGTCGCCAAGTTGGTTAAGGCATCGGATTTTGATTCCGACATGCGAAGGTTCGAATCCTTCTTCCCCTGCCAAATTTCATTTGTTAGCTGACGAGTCACCTTCAACATTTACACGGCATCTATTCTCAGCGAGCCGCCACTGACATGACCCAGCACACCCCCGATTTCATGGTCTTTACCGGCAATGCCAACCCTGTGATGGCGCAAGAAATTGCCGCGCATCTGGGCATCAAACTTGGCGGCGCAACAGTGGGTCGCTTCTCGGATGGCGAAGTCGCCGTCGAGATCACTGAGAATGTGCGAGCTCGCGATGTATTCGTCGTGCAATCAACTTGCGCGCCCACCAACGAGAATTTGATGGAATTGCTGATCATGGTGGATGCATTGAAGCGTGCATCCGCCGAGCGCATCAGCGCCGTGATCCCGTATTTTGGCTATGCGCGGCAAGATCGCCGCCCACGATCGAGCCGCGTGCCCATCAGCGGCAAAGTGGTGGCCAATTTGCTGCAAACCGTGGGCGTGAGCCGTTTGCTCACGATGGATTTGCATGCAGATCAGATTCAAGGTTTTTTTGATATTCCTGTTGACAACATTTACGCCTCGCCGGTGTTGCTCAACGATTTGCGCAGCAAAAATTACGAAGATTTGATCGTCGTCTCCCCCGATGTGGGCGGCGTGGTGCGTGCGCGCGCACTGGCCAAGCAGCTGGGCTGCGATTTAGCCATCATCGACAAACGCCGCCCCAAAGCCAACGTCTCCGAAGTGATGCATGTGATTGGCGAGATCGAAGGCCGCAATTGCGTCATCATGGATGACATGATCGACACAGCTGGCACGCTGGTGAAAGCCGCCGAAGTGCTCAAAGAGCGCGGCGCAAAAAAAGTGTATGCCTATTGCACACACCCTGTTTTCAGCGGCCCTGCGATTGATCGCATTGCCAAAGGCACAGCGCTGGATGAAGTGGTCATCACCAACACGATTCCGTTGGCGGAAGCCGCGCGCGCCTGCAATCGCATCCGCCAAGTCTCCGTTGCGCCCCTGTTTGCAGAGACGATCCAGCGCATTGCGCATGGCGAGTCCGTGATGAGTTTGTTCTCGGATCAATCAGACCTGTTCTGACCGACCCGAGAAAAAAAGGCGGCAACAGCCTCAAAGTTGCAAAGCAGCGCCCTGCTCTCTTTGTGAGGCGCTTTGTTAAATCGAGGTGCGCTGGTCGCGGCACACTTCTACTGGAGAATACTCATGAAATTTACCGCTTTTGAGCGCGCAAAGCAGGGCACGGGTGCGAGCCGCCGTCTCCGCATCACAGGCAAAGTGCCTGGTATCGTCTACGGTGGCACGACCGCTCCCGCGTTGATCGAGCTCGATCACAACGCGCTGTGGTTTGCCCTGAAAAAAGAAGCGTTCCACGCGACTGTGCTCGACATGGAATTGGCTGGTGTTGAGGCCAAGGTGCTCCTGCGCGATGTGCAGTATCACCCTTACAAGCCACAAGTCACGCACGTTGACTTCCAGCGCGTGGACGCCAACACCAAGCTCACCATGAAAGTGCCGTTGCACTTCTCTGGCGAAGCCGAATCGCAAGCCATCAAGCTCGATGCTTGCTTGGTCAACCATGTGGTCAATGAAATCGAAGTCTCTTGCTTGCCAGCAGACTTGCCCGAATTCATCGCTGTGGATTTGTCGGGTCTGAAGAAGGGTGTCAGCCTGCACGTGAGCAATATCACCATGCCCAAAGGCGTGAAAGCTGTCACGCGCGGCAAGATTGATCCTGTGATCGTCTCCGTGGTGGCCATTGCTGCCGCAGAAGAGGAAGCACCAGCCGCAGCATCCGCTGATGCAAAAGCCCCAGCCGGTAAAGATGCGAAAGCCGCTGCACCTGCCAAGGATGCAAAAGCCGCACCTGCTGCTAAAGCGCCTGCTGCGAAGAAGTAATTTTTTACGCTTTGATAAGAAACCCGGTTCGCCGGGTTTTTTTACGCCTTTTACAAGCAAAAGTGGCATATTGCCGGCGTATTTACTGTGCAGCGTGCTATTGAATTCATAGTATTCCGCTGCCTCTTTCTTCGGCGAGAGCGCACGCGGCGCTGTCACATCGTGCTTTTAGCGAACTTATGGTTGCGTTCTGATATTTGTACGATTTGGAATCATCTTTGCGCACCACTGTTTGCACGCCACCGTGAATGCTCTCGCGGCTGGCTACGCGCAGTGCGTCCGTGCCCCATTGAGCAGCAAGCTCGAAGCACGGAGCTTTCGAAGGTAAGGCGTACTCGCCTTAGCAAAAACGTGTTTGAGCGAAGCGAGTTGTTTTTGCGGCCTTCGTAAGCGAGTACTGCAGATGCTCGCCCGAAGGGCTTGCTGCTCTGGGCGCGTACGCACTGCGCGTAGCCTGCCGCGAGAAACGCCAACCAACGATGCACGCCAATTAATGTGTATCTGACCCCAATTAATTGTGACCCCAATTAATTGAAGCGAAATAAGCACTTTACCGGCGTAGAATCTGCGCGAGCCGCTATGTAATTTATAGCATTAAGGCTTCTTACCAGCCTCAAACCGCTCTTTCGTCCAAGCCTGCGCCTGCTCGCTCAAAGTAAATCCTAAGCCGGGGCGCGAGGGCAGCCACATGCGGCCGTCTTTCAAGGTGAGCTGCTCGTTAAACAAAGGTGCGAGCCACTCAAAATGCTCCAGCCAACCTTCTCGCGGGTAGGCCGCCACCAGTTGCAGATGGATTTCCATCGAGAAATGCGGCGCGAGCATGCGGCTTTTTTGATCGGCCATCTGCATGATCTGCAAAAAGGGCGAAATGCCGCCCACGCGCGGGGCGTCGGGTTGGATGAAATCTGTGCCGGCTTCGATCAGCTGCTGATGCTCATTGAAACTCGTGAGCATTTCCCCCGTGGCAATCGGCGTGTCAAAGCGCTTGGCCAGCTCGCCATGGCCTTCAAAATCCATCGCATCGAGCGGCTCTTCGATCCATGTGAGATCGTATTCTTCGAGCGCCCGGCAAGCGCGCACAGCCTTCAAGCGATCCCATTGCTGATTGGCATCCACCATCAGCGGAAAACCATCGCCCAAGACTTTGCGCACGCTGCTCACGCGCTCAATATCGACGGCCAAATCAGGATGCCCCACTTTGAGCTTGATGCCGCCAATGCCACTCTCGCGGGAGACTTCCACATTTTTGAGCACCTGATCGAGCGGCGTGCTGAAAAAGCCGCCCGAGGTGTTGTAGCACTGCACACTCTCGCGGTGGCTTCCTAAAAGCTTAGCCAGCGGAAGATTCGCGCGCTTGGCCTTCATATCCCACAGCGCAATATCAAAGGGCGAAATCGCTTGGCTTGTCATGCCGCTGCGTCCCATGCTCGCGCCCGCCCACATGAGCTTCGTCCACAGGCGGGCAATGTCGTTGGGATCTTCGCCAATCAACGTCGGCGCAATCTCTTTGGCATGGGCATAAAGCCCCGGGCCGCCAGCGCGTTTGCTGTAGCCAAAGCCCATGCCGCTATGTCCATCGCGTGTGGTGATCTCGCAGAAGATAAAAGCAATCTCTGTCATCGGCTTTTGCTTACCCGTCAGCACCTTCGCATCGCTCACGGGTGTGGCCAATGGAAGGAAGGTGAGCTGCAAGGCAATGTGGGCGATGCGATCGCCGGTGTCGTGCGCGGTTTGTTGCTGCGTTTGCGCGTAGGACACGCGACTGGATTCAACGGCTGGAGTCATGGTTCAAAGTATCAAAGTTATCAATTATTTAGCGAGCAACAGACCGGGCAGCCAAAGCGACAGCGCAGGAATGTAAGTCACTGCGGCGAGCACCAACAGCAAAGCGCCAAAGAAAGGCATCAGCGCCTTCGTCACAGTCTCTATCGGCAACTTGGCAATCGCCGCGCCCACAAAAAGCACACCACCTACTGGCGGTGTGAGCAGCCCGATGCCAAGGTTGACCATCATGATCATGCCGAAATGCACGGGGTCAACGCCCAGCAGCTTGACCACAGGAAGCAAGATCGGTGTCATGATCAAAATCAGCGGTGCCATGTCCATCAGTGTGCCCAAAACGAGCAGCAAGATGTTGATGTAAAACAAGATCACATAGCGGTTGTCTGACATTTCGGTAAAGGTCGTGGTGATCTTCAGCGGAATTTGCATGAGCGTCATGATGTAGCCGAAGCTGGCAGCAAAGCCAATCAGAATCATCACGATGCAGAGCGTTTTCACGGTGCGATGCATCAGCTTGGGCAGGTCTTTCCATTTGTAATCGCGGTAGATGAACATCGTGACGAAGAATGCCCAAATCACGGCTATCGCGGCGGATTCTGTGGCGGTGAACACGCCGCTCAAGATGCCGCCCAAGATGATGATCATCGTCGTCAAGCCCCAGAGCGCGTCGACGCAAATCTTCAACGCCTCTTTGAGCGGGATCACCTCACCTTTAGGAAAATTACGTTTCTTCGCGATGAACAGGCACATGATGGCAAGCGTCAAGCCCAGCAGCAAGCCGGGCAACACGCCTGCCAAAAAGAGCGCAGCGATCGACACGCCGCCGCCTGCGGCCAATGAGTAGATCACCGCATTGTGACTCGGCGGAATCAAAATCGCCTGCACACTGCCGCTCACTGTGACGGCTGTGGCGAAGTCTCTCGGATAACCCTTTTTCTCCATCTCGGGGATCATCACTGAGCCAATGGAAGCTGTGTCTGCCAACGAAGAGCCTGAGATGGCGCCGAAAAATGTCGAAGCCAAAATATTCACGAGCGACAAGCCGCCGCGCACAAAGCCCACCAGCACATTGGCAAACGCCACCAAGCGGCGGCTCATGCCGCCCTCGGCCATGATCGCGCCCGCGAGTACGAAAAACGGAATCGCCAGCAGCGAGAATTTGTTCACGCCCGAAGCGATTTGAATCATCAACGCATCCAGCGGAATGTCAATCCACAGTGCGCCCAAAATCGCCGCCAAACCCATCGCATAGGCCACGGGCATGCCGATCAACATGAGGGCAATGAAGCTGCCCAAGAGTACGAATGCATCCATCAAATCACCTCCATCGTTTCATGGTCGTAAGTGACGACGGCGCGCTTGGCTTGCGAGCCCAAAAAGAAAAACTCGATCACAAACAGCAAGGTAATGAACCCGCCAATCGGTACCGGCAGATAAGTTGCCCCCACCGGCAGCCAAGGCAACTCGCTGATGCCTTGGCCCCACAGTGCGATACATAGCTTGATGCCATACCAGCTCATGAAAGCCGCGACTGCACCCATCAACAAGGTGACAACTTGAGCGAGCATGCCGCGCACCTGCTCTGGCAAACGCTCCGTCATCATGCCCACAGCAATATGCGCCCCTGCGCGATAACCTGCCGCAGCGCCAAGGAAAGTAAACACCACCATGAGCAGAATCGCAATCGGCTCAGGCCATTGCGAGCCTGTGCCGAGCACATAACGCGTGAAGATGCCCCAAGGAATGATGAGCGACATCAAGGCGATGGACAGACCAGAAATCCAAACACAGGCCAGATAAATGATGTCGTTGAAGCGCAGAAAAGCGTGTTTCATGATGGCTTTCAAGATGCTAGAAAAGCTGCCGCGCCAAGGGCTTCATATCGAAGCCCACAGCGCGACACGTTGCAATGCAATGGATGAGATCAACGCGTGCTCTCAACGCGTTTCATCAGATCCAGCAATTTCTCGCCATACTTGGCACGCACGGGCGCTGTGGCATCAAAGAAAGGCTTTTGATCGACCGCCACGAATTCCACACCGGAAGCTTTGAGCTTGGTCACGTTTTCTTCCACGGCTTTGTCCCACAGGCCGCGCTGCTCTAGCTGCGCTTCGCGCGAGAGGCGCTTGATCAGGGTTTGATCGGCAGGGGTGAGCTTGTCCCAAGCCACTTTTGACATCACAAAAATCTCTGGAATGATCAAGTGATTGGTTTGCGCATAAAACTTTGCGGGCGTTGAAAAATGATTGGCTGTGAAGTAGCTTGGTGGGTTGTTTTCAGCACCGTCAATCACGCCAGTTTGCAGCGCGGTAAACACTTCGCCATAGGCCATCGCAATGCCATTGCCACCCATCGCGTTCATCGTGTCCACAAAGAGCGGGTTGCCCATCATGCGCACTTTTTGGCCTTTGAGGTCTTCAGGTTTGGTCACTTTTTTCTTGGTGTACAAACTGCGCGAGCCGCCATCCATGAAGCCCAAACCGACCAAGCGCCCAGGGCTGGCCGTCACTTTATCGAGAATCTCTTGGCCAATCGGTCCATCAATCACGGCACGCATGTGTGCTTCATTGCGGAACACGAAAGGCATGTTGAACACGTTGACCTCATTGACCACCGGGCCCATCACGCCTAGCGAGATGCGGGCAATCTGAATCGCGCCGAGCTGGACTTGCTCCACGGCTTCTTTTTCTTGGCCGAGCACTGCACCGGGGAAGGTTTGAATTTTGATACGCCCTTGCGTGGCGGCATCGAGCTTTTTGCCCATGCTTTCAATGGCCACGACGGTGGGGTAGCCGGCAGGATGCGTGTCGTGTGATTTCAGCACGATGTTTTGCGCGATTGCGGCGGCTGGAAGCCATGCAGCGACAGATAGAGCCAACAGGTGGTGGCGGAAAGTTTTCATAGATGTCTCCTACAAGTTAACGCGGTTGAAAAATCGGCTCTCCGATGCCTTGTGCGCCGGGGCGCAAGGCAAACACACCGCCCGCCAAGGGCTGGTCCGTCAAATCTATATTAGTGGGGCGGATCGATGTGACATACAGGGTTTTCATGTCTGCGCCGCCGAAGCTGCACATGCTCGGTTTTTTCACCGGTACTTCGATGGAATGATCGAGCTTGCCCTGCGGCGTGAAGCGATGGATCAGACCGGCATCGTTGCCACAGACCCAGTAGCAACCATCGGTGTCCACGGCTGCGCCGTCGGGCCGGCCGGGTAAGGCGTTCATGTCGACGAAGACGCGGCGGTTGGTTGGCGTGCCGCTGGCTGTGTCGTAGTCAAATGCCCAAATGAGCTGGGATTGGGGATGCGAATCGCTCAAATACATCGTGCGCCCGTCGGGGCTGAAAGCCATACCATTCGGTGTGTACAAACCTGCAAATACTTGCCGCAAATCACTCTTATTTTCATAGCACACCACGCAACCTTCTTGCCGGCTAGCCGCCATATTCATCAACATCGTGCCGGCGAGGAAACGGCCTTGCCTGTCGCAGCGGCCATCGTTGAAGCGCATGCCTTGCGTGGGATGCGTGATGTTGGCTAGCAAGGTTTCTTTCAGGCTGCCATCTGCTTGCGGCAACACACGAAATACACCGCTTTCCATGCCAGCGATCAAGCCACCTGCTTCATGCCGTGCAATGCAGCCGATCATCTCGCTGGCATGCCAAGTCTGCACGCCCTGCTCCGCTTTCCACATGTACAAGGTTTTCGCGGGAATATCCACCCAATACAAAGCTTGGCTTGGCACATGCCACAGCGGGCTCTCGCCCACAGCGTTTTTTGCATCCACGACGAGCTCAACTTGCACGCTCATTCAAACGGCCCCGCTTTGACGAATCCGCCGCCTTGGTAAATCCGCACCGGGTCATCTTCAGCCAACGGCGGCAAGCTTTCCGCTTTCGCGCGAAACTGCTCCGAGCTGTCTTGCGGCTTGAAGCCCAGATGCGCAGCAGCAGAGTTGTCCCACCATTTGTCTTTGTTATCCGACGCACCATACACAATCGTATGGCCGAGCGTTGGCGCAAACAAACAGCAGCGAATCAGCTCGGTAAGGTCACGATAGCTCAGCCAAGTCACGAGCATGCGGCGGTCTTTGGCTTCGGGGAAAGATGAGCCGATCCGCAGGCAAGCGGTCTCTATGCCATAGCGATCAAAATAAAAACGCGACAGATCTTCACCAAACGATTTGGAGAGGCCGTAATAGCTGTCTGGGCGCTTGGCACAATTTGCATCAATCATCTCGCCCTGCTTATGAAAGCCGATCACATGATTGGAGCTGGCGAAGATCACGCGCTTGATGCCATGGCGGCGCACGCCTTCATACAAATGAAACACGCCCTTGATATTAGCCTCCAAAATTTGCTCAAACGCATGCTCCGTGGACAAGCCGCCCATATGAACAATCGCGTCAACGCCCTTGACCAATTCATCCACGGCCGCTTTGTCTGCGAGATCACAGCGAATGATTTCCTCACCCGCTTTTGCCTCGCCTAAATCTGCAATATCCGAGAGCCGCAGGATCGTGGCAAACGGTACAAGACGCTCTCTCAGCACCCTCCCCAAACCGCCAGCCGCACCCGTCAGCAGCAATCGCTTGACTTTAGGCACTGAGCCATAGACAATAGAGTTGTGATCAGAGGTCATACAACTATTCTATGCTCAGAATAGCCTGACGATCCTAGTACAAACCCATACTCATGAATGCTCTTGGCTCCTCCGCTTCTCAGAACCCGCACCGCCCTTTGCGCAAAACACGTGGCTTGGCACACGATTTGGTCGATGCATTGGGCGAGCGCATTCGAGCAGGCACCTACGCGATTGGCGCACGCCTGCCCACTGAGGCAGAGATCATCGATGAGTTTGGCGTGAGCCGCACGGTGGTGCGCGATGCCATCACGCGGCTGCAAACCACGGGGCAGATCGTCACGCGCCATGGTATTGGCAGTTTTGTGCAAAAGCAAAGCATCGAGGCGGGCTTCAAGGTCAACCCTGAGCAGCTCAAGACGCTGCGTGAAATCGTGGCCGTGCTGGAGCTTCGCATTGGCTTGGAAACGGAGGCCGCTGCCTTGGCTGCAGTGAGACGCTCAGAGGAGAATTTACTCAAAATGCGCGTGGCTCTGGATCGTTTTTCGCAAGCCATCACCCAAGGCGGCGATGGCGTGGAGGCAGATTACACCTTCCACGCAGAGCTCGCGCGAGCCACCCAAAACAGCCATTTTTCCCAATTGTTTGAATCATTGGGCTCAGGCCAAATTCCCCGCGCCAAGCTCCCCGCCACGCAGCACGCCGAGCCTAGGCAAGCCTATTTGCGCACCATTCATTTGGAGCACGAGAGCATTTTGCAAGCCATCTCCCAGCAAGACAGCGAGGCTGCGCGCGCCGCCATGCGCATCCACTTAGGCAACAGCCGAGAACGACGGCGCAAAGCCGCAGAATCGCTGAGTCTAGGGGCCTGAGTTGACCTTGCGGGTGACCTCAAGATCGCCACCTCAGATTCATCAGCCAACCTGAGTCTTTGGCGGCAGCCATGTGCTTATTTTGATTTTAGTTGTATGATGACATACATAAAAATTTCCGGAGACACCATGCACCCCCAAGACCTCAAGGCCGCGCTGCAAACCGGCCTTCTCTCTTTCCCGCTGACTGATTTTGACGCTGATCTTCAATTCAATCCGCGTGGCTATGCGCAGCGCTTAGAGTGGCTGATGCCCTATGGCGCAACGGTGTTGTTTGCAGCGGGTGGCACGGGTGAATTTTTCTCGCTCGATCCCGTGGAATTCACAGAAGTGATTCGCGTTGCCGCGCAAACCTGCCGAGGCAAAGTGCCCATCGTGGCCGGCGCTGGCGGCGCAACTCGCTTGGCCATCCAATATGCGCAAGCTGCCGAGGCCGCAGGAGCGCAAGGCATTTTGCTGCTGCCGCATTACTTGACCGAAGCCAGCCAAGAAGGCTTGATCGCCCATGTGCAGGCAGTGTGCCGCAGCGTGAAGCTAGGCGTGATCATCTACAACCGTGGGGCTTGCAAGCTCAGCGCGGCTTCGTTGCAAGTGTTGGCAGATACGTGCCCCAATCTGATTGGCTTCAAAGATGGTTTGGGAGATATTGAGCGCATAGTTAGCATTTATCAAACGCTGGGGGATCGCTTTGCCTATCTGGGCGGCTTGCCCACTGCTGAGGTGTATTGCCATGCGTATCGCGCGCTCGGCGTGCCGACCTATTCTTCCGCCGTATTTAACTTCATTCCGCGCACGGCGATGCAGTTTTATCACGCTTACCGCGATGGCGACAAGGCCACCACGGATCGATTGCTGCAAACATTTTTCCTGCCCTTTATCGCCCTGCGTAATCAAGGCGAAGGCTATGCGGTGAGTATTGTGAAAGCCGGCGCGACCCTCGTTGGCCATGGCGCAGGGCCTGTGCGTCCGCCGTTGTCTGAGCTCAAGGAAGCACAAATACAGGCGCTGCGCGACTTGATTGCTCGATTAGGATCGCAAGAGTAGTGCTACCTATTTTGTAGCAAACTAAGCAGCATTTATGACGGCAAAGTGGTCAAAATACTCAAATTCACAACGGATAACGATGTGAGTTCGCTTGCATCCAAGCTGCAAAATCATCTTTGCTCTTTTGCTCAGTCGGCGGATAGAGGCCAAGAATGCTACGGCCTTCTTTAACGACCATCTCCGTGACGAAATCTTCAAAGGCCGTCATTTCCACGGCTTCTTTGGCTACTTCGTCAGCAATACCCGCTGGAATCACGATCACGCCTTCTTTGTCACCCACCATCACATCGCCCGGCCACACGGCCACATCGCCACAGCCAATGGGTACGTTGATGTCGAGTGCTTGATGAAGCGTGAGATTGGTGGGGGCGCTGGGGCGGTTGTGATATGCGGGGAATGGAAGCGCTGCGATTTCTGGCGAATCTCTAAAACCCCCATCAGTGACCACGCCTGCACAGCCGCGCACCATAAGGCGGCTGATCAAAATCGATCCAGCGGAAGCGGCGCGTGCGTCTTTGCGGCTGTCAAACACAAGCACGCTGCCCGGCGGGCATGTTTCGACCGCGACGCGCTGCGGATGCGCTCGATCTTGAAACACCGTGATCTGATTGAGATCTTCACGCGCAGGGATGTAGCGCAGCGTGAAGGCAACGCCTACCATATTGGGCAGCGTAGCGTTGAGAGGGCGCACGTCTTGAATAAATTGATTGCGCAGGCCGCGTTTGAAAAGGGCTGTGCAGAGCGTAGCCGTGCTGACCGCCATGAGTTTGGTTTTTGTTGTTGGGTTAAGTGGCATGATGATGTTTAGTTAATGTCTTTCCAAGCAACCGCCGTGGATCTGGCTTTGCCAGTCCACCAGCGGTGTCCCCTTGGGGAAAGGACGCCGCAGGCGGCAATAGGGGGAACGTCATTTCAATAAATCACAGGCTCGGGCACGGGTGCACCGAAACTGGTTTCTAAATAATCAAAATCGCAGCCCTGATCGGCCTGCAAAATGTGTTGGGTGAACATGTGGCCGTAGCCGCGCTCGAAGCGTTTGGGTGGTGGTTGCCATGCGGCTTTGCGGCGTGCAAGCTCTTGTTCACTCACTTCTAAATGGATGGTGCGCTCTGGGACGTTGACGGTAATCAAATCGCCGTTTTGCACCAAGGCCAGCGGCCCGCCGATATAGCTCTCGGGGCTCACATGCAGGATGCATGCGCCATAGCTTGTGCCGCTCATGCGGGCATCTGAGATGCGCAGCATGTCGCGCACACCAAGTTTGACGAGCTTCGTAGGAATCGGCACCATGCCCCACTCTGGCATACCGGGGCCGCCTTGCGGGCCAGCGTTGCGCAGAATCATGACGTGGTTTTCCGTCACGTCTAAATCAGGATCGTCGATGGCTTTTTTGAGCGAAGGATAGTCGTCAAACACCAGCGCAGGCCCGGTATGCTTTAAAAACTTTTCAGCACAAGCGCTGGGCTTGATCACACAGCCGTTGGGTGCAAGATTCCCTCGGAGCACAGCAAGCGCGCCTTCTTTGTAAATCGCATTGGCAATCGGGCGAATCACATCGTCGTTGTACGTCTCGGCATCTTTCAAATTTTCGGCAACCGTGTGGCCATTCACCGTGAGCGCATCGCGATGCAACATGCCCGCATCCAGCAGCGTTTTCATCAGCGCCTTCATCCCGCCCGCGTAATAAAAATCTTCCATCAAATATTTATCACCGCTCGGGCGAATATTCGCAATGACTGGCACTTTGCGCGAGAAGGCATCGAAATCATCGAGCGTCAAAGGAATGCCTGCGCGGCGAGAAATCGCCACCAGATGAATGATCGCATTCGTAGAGCAGCCTTCGGCCATCGCCACGGTGAGCGCATTCTCAAAGCTCTCGCGAGTCAACATCCGCGCCGGCGTGAGGTCTTCCCACACCATATCCACGATGCGCCTGCCGCATTGCGTGGCCATGCGTTGATGGTTGGCATCGACTGCGGGGATGCTGGATGCACCGGGCAACGTCATTCCCAAGGCCTCGGCAATGCCCATCATCGTGGCCGCTGTGCCCATCACCATGCAGGTGCCTGCGCTGCGGGCGATGCCGCCTTCAATTTCCATCCATTGCACATCGGTGATGTTGCCTGCGCGGCGCTCGTCCCAATATTTCCAGGCATCTGAGCCGGAGCCGAGCGTCTTGCCTTTCCAATTGCCGCGCAGCATCGGACCAGCGGGCAAATAGATGCAGGGCAAGCCCATGCTGAATGCGCCCATGAGCAGGCCGGGCGTGGTTTTGTCGCAGCCGCCCATGAGCACCGCGCCATCAATCGGGTGGCTGCGCAGCAATTCTTCGGCTTCAATTGCCAACAAATTGCGATAAAGCATCGTGGTGGGCTTGACGAAATTCTCTGCCACTGAAATGCAAGGAATCTCAAGCGGGAAGCCGCCCGCTTGCAGCACACCGCGCTTGACTTCTTCCACGCGATTTTTAAAGTGCGAATGGCAATTGCCAATGTCGCTCCACGTGTTCAAGATGGCAATGATCGGCTTGCCTTGCCAGTCCTGATGGTCATAGCCCATTTGCATGGCGCGCGAGCGATGCCCAAAGCCGCGCAGATCGTCGGGCGCAAACCAGCGTGCAGAGCGCAGTTGCTCGTAGGTTTTTCTCGCTGTCATGGTTGAGCCTCAATCATTGCGCTTTGATGCCAGCCGTTTTGATCACTTTGTCCCACTGCACAATTTCTTTGGCGACAAACTCAACGTAAGGCTTTTGCCCCAAAGGTGGAATCACGAAGCCTTGGGCGGCCATGCGTTGCTTGATGGCTTCCGACTGCATCACTTCCTTGATTGCGGCCTCTAACTTGTCCACAATCGGCTGCGGCGTGCCTTTTTGTACTGAGAGACCGCTCCACGATAGCGCCTGAAAGCCCGGATAGCCACTTTCAGCCACAGTGGGCACATCAGGAAAGAGCGGGTTGCGCTGCAAACTGCTCACAGCCAGCGCGCGCAGCTTGCCTGATTTCACATGCGGCAGCGCCACATCTTGGTTGATGAACATGAAGGGAATTTCATTGCTGATCGCAGCAGTCAGCATCGGGCCACCGCCGCGATAAGGAATGCCCGTCATAAAGATGCCAGCGGTCTGCTTGAACAATTCCATCGCCATGTGGCCGCTGGCCGCATGGGTGTAGCCGTAATCGAGCTTGCCGGGATTGGCTTTGGCAAACTGCACCACATCTTTGAGTGATTTAAACGGACGATCGCTATTGACCACCAGCACGTTCGGGCCTTGGTGGATTTGGCTCAGGTGAATAAAATCGGTGTTGGAGTTGTAGCGCTTGTTCAACTCCGGATCCAAGCCATGCGCCACGGCGTTTTGCCCCACGCCGGTTTGAATGATCGTGTAACCGTCAGCAGCAGCTTTAACGCCCCGCTCCGTGCCCACGACACCGCCTCCACCTCCCACGTTTTCCACCGTCACAGGTGTTTTAAGAACCCGCGAAAGCGGCTCAGCCATCATGCGTCCCATCACATCACTGGTGCCGCCCGGTGGGAAGGGCACGAGGATCTTGATCGGCTTATTTGGATAGTCGCTTTGTGCGAGTGTCGCGCCCGAGAGGAGTGCAGATGCTACTAAAGCGATAGCTGCTTGCGCAATGAATACGCCGGCGAATCGAAGATTTTTCATGAAGTGTCTCCTGTTGAGGTCTGTGCTAACGACTCTTGATGTGATTTTGTCACACACGAAGCAAGCAAACAGCGTCTAACAGTTATCTCAACTGCTCGTAAACACGAATGGGCTTGGTTTTTTGGCATGCCGCTGGTCGATCAAATTACTTTTCGCCGATAACCGACGGTTCGCACTCGACCTCGCTCAATCTCGCGGCAGGCTACGCGCTGTGCGGCTGAGCCCGATTGAGCAGCGAGCACTGCAGATGCTTACCCGAAGGGTTCGCTGCTCTGGGCTCAGCCGCACAGCGCGTAGGCTGCCGCAAGGTACGATTTATGAACAAAATAAGCACTTTGCCGGCAAGAAACCTGCGCAGAGTGCTATCAAAAGAAGAGTCACTGCGAATTAATGCGTATCTGACCCCAATTAACTCCTGATTTCAATCAATTTTGGAAGACGGATTTGTAAAGCTCACGCAGCAGATTTTTCTGCACTTTTCCCATGGTGTTGCGCGGTAGTTCGGCAACGATTTCGCAGCGTTTGGGGATTTTGAAATTTGCCAATTTTGATTTGAGTGTGGCAAGAATGGCCTCCGGTTTGAGGACAGCGCCTGCCTTAGCGATCACCACCGCGATACCCACCTCACCAAAATCAGGATGCGGCACGCCGATCAAGGCGCTCTCAGCAACGCCATCCATCTCGTTGATATAGCCCTCAATCTCAGCGGGATAGACGTTGTAACCGCCAGAGATGATGAGGTCTTTGCTGCGGCCAACGATGTGAACATAACCACGCTCATCTTGCTTGCCCACATCGCCAGTTTTGAAAAAGCCGTCAGCCGTGAACTCTTCTTTCGTCTTCTCGGGCATGCGCCAATAGCCTGCAAACACATTCGGGCCTTTGACCTGGATGCCACCAATCTCGCCCGTGGGCAGGGCTTTGCCATCATCGCCCGCAATGCGCAAGCTCACGCCCGGCAGCGGGAAGCCCACCGTGCCGGCGCGGCGCTCGCTCTGGTTTTTGTAGCGTGTGTCTGCGGTATACGGATTACTGGTCAGCATCACTGTCTCGCTCATGCCGTAGCGCTCTAAGATTTTGTGACCCGTCGCAGCCTCCCATTCTTCGTGCGTTTCTTTCAGAAGAGGCGCAGAGCCTGCGATAAACAAGCGCATGTTTGCTGCGGCTGCTTTGCTGAGCGTTGCTTCACCCAACATACGCGTATAGAGCGTAGGCACGCCCATGAAGACCGTGGCGCGCGGCATTGCAGCAATCACAGCCTTAGGGTCAAACTTGTTGAGCCAAATCATCTTGCTGCCATTGATGAGTGCGGCATGAATCGCCACAAACAAGCCATGCACATGAAAAATGGGCAGAGCATGAATCAACACGTCATCAGTTTTAAAGCCCCAATAGCTTTTCAGCATCGCAGCATTGCTCAGCATATTGCCATGCGAGAGCATCGCGCCTTTGCTTCTTCCTGTGGTGCCGCTTGTGTACAGAATAGCTGCCAAGTCGCAGTCTTCATTGCGCGAGCAGCTATGAATATCAGAGCAATGCACAGCGCGATCGAGCAAGCTACCTGTGCGATCACCGTCTAGAGTGAACACGCTCTGAGCACCACAGGTGAATGCGATTTTTGACACCCAGCCAAAATTTTTACTGCTACACACCACCACAGCTGGCTCTGCATTGGTGATGAAATATTCCATCTCTGCGCTTTGATAGGCTGTGTTGAGTGGCAAGAAGACTAAGCCTGCGCGCAGTGTGGCCAAGTAAAGCATCATCGCTTCGACAGATTTTTCAACCTGCACGGCTACTCGGCTGCCGCGCGGAATATTGAGGCCTTGCAGCAAGTTAGCCATCATCGCGCTGCCGCGCTCGATATCGCGCCACGCGTAGTGCAAACCGTTGTCGGTCTCGACGGCGATTGAATCTAAATCAGCGGGAAACTGCTCGCGCAAGTTGGCGTAAATGTTTGAATTTTTCATGGGTTAAATTGAGCTGCGCGTTTTGCAAGAAACGCAGAAATACCTTCTCGATGCTCGCCGCTGTTGGCATACGCATAAGAATCCATCGGTATCGAATTGATAGCACTCTGAGCAGGTTTTATGACGGCTAGGGAGCTATTATTGTTAAAAAATTCCCTTAAAGACTGTTTGTTGAGCTTGGCAGCTTGCGGCGAAAGCGCTGCGATGCGATCAGCCGTCTCCATCGCCTCCTGCTGTAGTTGCGCATCTGGCACGACGCGCTGCACAAAGCCACGCGCTTTCATCTCTTGCGCATTCAATACCTTGGCTTCCAGCAGCATCTCACGCACCGTAGCCTCACCCGCTGCGCGAAGCACAATCGCCAACTCTCGCTGCGCCATCGGCATACCCAGCTTAGCAATCGGTACGCCGAATGTGGCTGAATCAGCTGCAATGCGAATGTCTGCGCACGATGCAATCTCCAACCCACCACCCATGCAGTGACCAGCGATCATGGCCACGATAGGAGTGTCGAGGGCGAGCAAGGCTTCAAGCGCGGGTGCCACATCGTCCTCATGGAAGGCTCGCAAACTACTCTCTTCAAAACGAAAGCTGGGGTATTCGGAAATATCACCGCCGGAGCAAAAGTGATCCCCCTCGCCGCGAATCACGAGGCAGCGCGCGTCGTGCGGCAAGCTGCTGAGCACCCCCGGCAAGGCTTGCCACATCGCCCGCGTCATCGCGTTGCGGCGTGCGGGGTGGCTGATCACAAGAGAGGCAATATGCCCCGTCACTTGCAGATTGAGCATGGCAGCGGTACGACGGATCAAATCAGGGCTGATCAATCCAGCTTCGCGCCCGAGAGCTTGACGACTTGTTCCCAGCGCTTGATCTCGCTGCTCACAAAGCTGCCAAATTGCGCACCTGTCAGCCCCGTAAATTCCGCGCCTTGCCGCGCCCAAGCCGCTTTGGCTTCATCGGTGTTGTAGGCCTTGCGAATTTCCTCAATCGCACGGGCTTGCACATCAGCAGGCGTGCCGCGCGGTGTCCAGATGCCATACCAAGTCGTTACCGTGTAATCGGGCAAACCGAGCTCTGCCGCGCAAGGCACATCAGGAAATGCCGCATTGCGCTGTTTGCCCGAGACCATCAGCGCTTTGATGCGGCCACCATTGATATGCGCAGCGCTTGAGCCCAAGCCATCAAACATCATCTCCACATCGCCCGCAATCAAGCCTTGCAACGAAGGGCCTGCGCCGCGATACGGAATATGCGTGATAAAAGTTTTGGTCTGCTGCTTGAAGAGCTCGCCAGCAAGATGATGCGAGGTACCGCCACCAGCTGAGCCGTAATTGAGCTTGCCGGGATTGGCTTTGAGAAAAGCCAAAAATTCTTTGAAATTCGCTACGGGCACTTTGCGCGGATTGACAACAACGACTTGCGGCACATTGGCCACCAAAATCAGCGGCACGAAATCTTTTTCAATGTCGTAATCTAACTTGGCATACATGCTGGGTGCAATCGAATGGTGCACCGCGCCCATGAAGAGGTTGTAGCCATC
>JANNED010000251.1:0-2709 GCA_031388245.1 Variovorax sp. | reverse complement strand
CAATGTGCCAAAAGCGCAGGCTTTGCAGCGCGCCAACGATGCTTTGAAAAATGTGGGCTTGGTGGGCTTTAACGAGCGCTTGCCTAGCGAACTCTCTGGCGGGCAGCAGCAGCGCGTGGCGCTGGCTCGCGCCTTGGTGCTAGAGCCTGCAGTGCTGCTGTTTGATGAGCCTCTCTCCAACCTCGATGCACGACTGCGCCGCGAAATGCGCGAAGAGATTCGCGGCTTGCAGCAGCGCTTGGGGCTCACCGTGGCTTACGTCACGCACGATCAAAGCGAGGCGCTGGCCGTGAGCGATCAAATCATCGTGATGGACCACGGCATCATTGCGCAGCGTGGCACGCCGCAAGATTTGTATGAGTTTCCAGCTTCGGAATTCGTCGCAGGCTTCATGGGCGAGGCGATGCTGTTCCCCGCTGAATCGCTGCCCTCGGGCCAAGTCAAGCTCGGACCCTTGCAGCTCACGCCGAAGAAGCTCGTGGCTGCTGGCAAGGTGAAGGTGGCAGTGCGCCCCGAGGCTTGGCAAATCAATCCTCCCGGAACAGGTAACGATTTGGGCATGGCCGCGCGCTTGGCCAAGCGCGCGTATTTGGGCAGCTTTTATGAATACACGTTTGACAGCGAGCTGGGCTCGATCTTCGTGGTGTCTCCTGATTTGGTGAATGTGCTGACGGTGGGCGCAGAGGTGTCGCTCTCGCTCAGCTCGCATGGCGTATCGGTTGTTGCAGTCTCGTAACTCAATTGCAACTTAGGCGCGAGATAATCAAAGAGCGCCACTCAAACCGTTCGCCCTGAGCTTGTCGAAGGGTTCGCGCAGGCTTCGACCCTTCGACAAGCTCAGGACAAGCTAAGCTCAGCCCGAACGGACACCACAGATTGCAAAGCCATGAACCAACTAGATGCTCTCAAACAATTCACCACCGTTGTTGCCGATACCGGCGATTTCAAGCAACTCGCTCAGTTCCAGCCGCAGGATGCGACCACCAATCCTTCGCTGATTTTGAAGGCGGTGCAAAAGGCTGAATATGCGCCGCTGATTAAAGAGGTGAAATCCAAGCATTCGAATGCGCCGATGGATGAGCTGATTGATCGCCTTGTCGTGCGCTTTGGCCAAGAGATTGTGAGCATCATCCCCGGCCGCGTGTCGATGGAGGTCGATGCGAGACTCTCGTTCGATCAAGCAGCCAATGTGAAACGCGCCAAGCGGATCATCGCCATGGCCAAAGCTGAAGGTATCCCGCAGGAGCGCATTTTGGTCAAAATGGCCTCGACTTGGGAAGGCATCCAAGCCGCTGGAGAATTGGAGAAGGAAGGCATTCATTGCAATCTCACTTTGCTCTTCGCCTTCTGCCAAGCCGTGGCCTGCGGCGAAGCCAAAGTGCAACTCATCAGCCCGTTTGTGGGACGCATCTACGATTGGTATAAAAAATCGGCCGGAGCAGCGTGGATTGAGGCCGATAACGCATTGTCCAACGACCCCGGCGTGAAGTCGGTAACTCGGATTTATAACTACTACAAGAAGAACGGCATTCAAACCGAAGTGATGGGCGCAAGCTTTCGCAATGTCGGCCAAATTATCGCACTCGCTGGTTGTGATTTGCTCACCATCAGTCCAGAGCTTTTAGCCATACTTTCAGCATCGAGTGAGCCACTAGCCAGCGTATTGTCTGCGCAGAATGCTATGAAAACAGAAGCGCCTTTGGTGTCACTGAACGAAGCAGCTTTCCGCTTTGCACTCAATGAAGACGCGATGGGCACAGAGAAATTGGCGGAAGGCATCCGCGCTTTCGCGGCTGATGCGCTCAAGCTGGAAGACTTGATCAAGTCGGCTTGATTTTCAAATTCCGTTCGCCCTGAGCTTGTCGAAGGGTTTTTTGTGTACACGAGAAAACTTATGCTCCGTTGCGATCAAACTGCCTCTTGGAAACTGCTGCAACAACATTTCCAAACCTTTGGCAAAACCTTCGATGCCCGCACTGCATTCGCGCAAGACGCTGGTCGCGTGAGTGCGCTCAGTCAAGCCGCGCCGCACATCTTTGCAGACTTGTCAAAAAACCGAATTGACGCAGCCACTGAAACACTCTTGATGCAGCTCGCACGTGAGTGTGGCGTGGCTAAGCAGCGCGATGCGATGCTCTCTGGCGAGGCGATCAACAGCACGGAGCAACGTGCTGTATTGCACACACTTTTAAGGCAAAAACGACCAGTCGCCGGCATAGAATCTGCGCAGAGTGCTATTAATTTAGGAATGGACGTCGAAAAACTCCAAGCCGTGCATGAAGTGCTTGATGCCATGCTCGCTTACGCCGAGCGCATTCGCGCAGACGATACGATCACTGATGTGGTCAACATCGGAATCGGCGGTTCAGACCTTGGCCCGGCGATGGCCACGATTGCACTCAGCGAATTCGTCACGCCGAAAAAACGCTTTCATTTCGTCTCTAACATTGATGGCCACGAGCTAGCCGCCACCCTCAGCAAGCTGAACGCAAAAAACACGCTCTTCCTCATCGCCTCCAAAACTTTCACCACAATTGAGACGATGACGTATGCGCAGTCATCCAAGCAATGGTTTGAGATCAAAGGCGGAACGGATACTGCGCGGCATTTTGCTGCACTCACCACCAATGTAGCCACCGCCATTTAATTCGGCATCACCACCACCTTCGGATTTTGGGATTGGGTGGGCGGGCGCTACAGCTTGTGGAG
>JANNED010000247.1:0-5650 GCA_031388245.1 Variovorax sp. | reverse complement strand
TGCCTGCTGTGCTGGACGATGAGCTGGATGAGGCGGGCTTTTCATTCAGCAATGTGGGCAGCCCTGATGCTGCACACCAAACACAAGAGCATCACTTCACCACTGGCCATGCACACCATGGCGAGCGGCTCGATCGCGTGCTCGCGCAGCTGATGCCCGATTCCTCGCGAAGTTTTTTGCAGCAACTGATTGACAGTGGCGATGTGATCGTCGGGGGCAAAAGCGCCAGCAAAGCCTCAGCCAAACTCAAAGCAGGCGAGGCGCTGATTGTGCGCCAGCGGCCACTGCCCCAAGACACGGCCTTCCACCCCGATGCAGCGGTGGCTAAAACGCTCGCTGTGGTCTATGAAGACGCGCATTTGATGATCATCAACAAAGCGCCGGGCTTGGTGGTGCATCCTGCTGCGGGCAATTGGAGCGGCACGTTGCTTAACGGCCTCTTGGCGCATCATGAATGCCATACCTTGCTGCCACGCGCCGGCATCGTGCATCGGCTGGACAAAGATACCTCTGGCCTGATGGTGGTGGCGCGCACCCGCGAGGCGATGGACGCGCTGATCCGTATGATTGCGGCGCGAGAGGTCAAGCGTCAGTATTTGGCCATGGCGCATTACCCTTGGCAGGGGATCAGCCCCCGGCAAGTGGATCAGCCCATAGGCCGCGATCCGCGCAATCGGCAACGCATGGCGGTGGTGGATCTGGCGCAGTATCCGGGCAAAGAAGCCACAACGGATTTTGAACTGCTCTCAAATTCAGAGCACTCTGTGCAGTATTTACGCCGGGAAGAAGCCAACAAAGCATCAAATAAAGCACTCCGAACGCAATCTGATGAGATTTCTGCCGATGCCTTTTGCTTGCTGCGCTGCATTTTGCACACCGGGCGCACGCACCAAATTCGCGTGCATGCGGCGCATGTGCATCATCCGTTGATTGCAGATGCGATCTACGGCGGACGCCCCGCTGGCGGGCTACTGCGCCAAGGCTTGCATGCCGAGCGGCTGGCTTTTGAGCACCCGATCACGGGCGATGAGATGGCTTTTGAGGCCGGTTTGCCGCCAGACATGCTCAGTGCCTGTGACGCTTTGGGTTTGGGCTACAATCAGACAAATTGATAGCGCTGCGGGAAGCAGTGCTTTTATCAACCGAAAAGATCAGTCTGAATGCCAGCCTGAACGGCCAGCGAGTTGCACAGATGCCTCGCACCCCTTGTTTTGAAATTGAAAACCCAAGCGATCTTTTGAAAGATCGCGCCCTGACCACATCGTTTTAGGAACATCCTAGAGATGAATACAACTGACGCAAAGCGTGTCTTGGAGACCGCTTTGATTTGCGCCAGCCAGCCTTTGAAAGTGGCCGAGCTGCGCACACTTTTTGCAGATGAGCTGGGTGCCGACACGCTCAAAAACTTGCTTGAAGATTTACAACTCGATTGGACGCAGCGTGGCGTGCAGCTCGTGCAAGTGGCCAGCGGCTGGCGCTTCCAAAGCCGGCCTGAAATGCGCACTTTTCTTGACCGGCTGAACCCCGAAAAGCCACCCAAATACACCCGTGCCGTGCTAGAAACGCTGGCCATCATTGCTTACCGCCAGCCCTGCACGCGCGGCGACATGGAAGACATCCGCGGCGTGACGATCAATTCACTCATCATCAAGCAGCTGGAAGACAGAGGCTGGGTAGAGACGATTGGACACCGCGAAACCGTCGGTCGCCCCGCGCTTTTTGCCACGACGCGGCAGTTTTTGGATGACTTGGGGCTGGATTCACTGGACAAACTGCCACTGCTTGATGACCCTCAGCAACAAGCCAAGATGCTGGAAAGCCTAGCGATGCCTTTGCCCGGCATGGAGCTCGACACGCCTGCTGCGCAAGCAGAGATCACAACAACACCCTGAACAAGACCAACGCCATGAACGATCACCCTGAAAATTTAGAAGAAAAACAAGCGCTAGCCGGCACAGATTCTGCATTGGTTGCTCCTAAAAAAAGAGCGCCTCGCAAAACCAAAGAATCTGCCGATGAGCCACCACAAGATATGGCTGCTGCACAAACCGATGGCCCGGAGATGGTCGAAGTGAAAAAACGTGTGCGCCGCACCAAGGCGCAAATGGAAGAGGCACGCGCAGCAGAGGCTGCACAAAATATGCCGTCAGAAACAGCCTCAGAAACAGCCTCAGACACAGCGCCCGGCAGCCCGTCAGCCCAGCGCATCGACGGCAACGCGCAGAAAAACCAGCCGACGCAGAGCGATCTGCCAGCCCAGCATGAGGCCGACCAGCAGCAAGGCGACCCATACTTGGGCCACGCGCATCATGCTCATGAGCAGCAGAGTCACGAGCAGCAGGGCGAGCATGCGGCGGATGCGCCCGAGGCGACCTTTGAAGCCTTCGTGCCACGTGATTTCTCGGAAATCGTCTCCGGCCAGTTTGATGCTGAGCAAGAGGGTGAGCGCCGTCTTCCCCCGAAACGTGTGCTGCCTCCACTGCCTGACAGCCCTAAGCTGCACAAGGTGTTGGCGCAAGCCGGCCTCGGCTCACGCCTTGAAATGGAAGACATGATTGCCGATGGCCACATCACCGTGAATGGCCAAAACGCGCATGTGGGTCAGCGGGTGCAATGGGGCGATGAAGTGCGCATTCAGGGCAAGCTGCTCCAGCTGCGCATCCAGCAGCCGCGCGCACGTGTGATCGCTTATCACAAACCAGCGGGCGAGATCGTGACCTATGACGATCCGCAAAATCGCCCGACGGTCTTTCGCCGCTTGCCGCGCCTGCCATTTGGCAAATGGCTTTCGGTGGGCCGCTTGGATTTGAACACAGAGGGCTTGCTGCTGTTTACCAACTCGGGCGAGCTGGCTAACCGTTTGATGCATCCACGCTTTGGCTTGAAGCGCGAGTATGCGGTGCGTATTTTGGGGGAGCTCACCCCTGAAAATCGCCAAAAATTACTCGATGGTGTACAGCTTGAAGACGGCCCCGCGCAATTCCTCAGCATAGAAGATGGCGGCGGCGACGGCGCAAACCGCTGGGTGCGTGTGACGATCGGCGAGGGGCGCAATCGCGAGGTGCGCCGCTTGTTTGAGAGCATGGGGCATGCGGTGAGCCGCTTGATTCGTATTCGCTACGGCTCATATGGCCTGCCCAAAGGCTTGCGCCGCAGCGTGTACATGGAGTTGAACGACACTGAAATTCGCGAGATCACACAAAGCTTGGTCGATGCTGAAGGCGGCGAAGAGATGAAAGTAGGCGCAGAGGCGTTTGCTGTGGAGCCGGGCGAGCGCAGTGAACGGCGTGATCAGCGCGACAACCGTGGCGAAGGCCGCGAGCAGCGCAACGACAGCTCGCGCCCAGAGCAGCGCGAGCGCAGAGGCAAATTTGTGCGTCGTGGCCGCAATGAGCGTCCGGGTGGGCAAGGTGGTTTTGATGATCGTGCGCCGCGCCAAGATGGCCCGCTGCAAGACAGCGGCGGGTACCCAAACGGGCAAATGGATGCACCGCGCGAAGGCGCTGGCGAAGCTCAGCCGCGTCCATATGATGGCCCGCAACGTAGCAACCGAGGTATTAGTAACGGCAACGGCAGCGGCAATGGTGAGCGCAGCGGTCGATTTGGCGATCGCACGCAGGGCAGCGGCAGTGGCCGCTCCGACAACAGATTTGGCCATCGCGCTGGGCGTGAGGGGCAAGGCGGCAGCTACGGCGCTGGCAATGACCGCAGCACCGAGCAAAACCAACCTCGCCAAACCAGCGCACAAGATGGCTACGGCGACGAGGTCGATGATTTCAACCAAGCCGGCATCAGCCACGAAAGCGGCTACATGCAGGCTAAAAAGCGTGGCCGTGGCGGTAATTCGGGCGGCAACAATTTTGCAGGTGGCGGTGGCGGTGGCGGTGGCGGTGGCCGCAGCTACGGCGATGATGGCCCGCCGCCTGGTGTCGATCCCACCAAAACATCGTTTGGCTACATCACCCAAGATGGTTTCCGCAAACAAGGCGGCGGGGGTGGGGGCGGTTTCGGTGGCGGTGGAGGCGGAGGCGGAGGCGGTAATCGACGCGGCGGCGGCAGCTTCGGTGGTGGCAATTCTGGTGGTGGCAATCGCGGTGGGCGCAGCCGCAGTGGCGGCGGTGGAAGAGGGCGCTGAAAAATCGAGCGTCTTCTCTCAATCGCTCACGGCGAGTTGAGCCAACAAAGCCGTCACCCGCGAATCTTCCCCCACAGTGGCTGTGATCTCAAACGCAACTTCTGGATGCGTGGAGCGCAGCATTGCAGCCAATTCGGGCAAATCTTCTCGGGCATGTTTGCCCATGCCTAAAAACATCGGCACAATCCGTATTTTTATGCGTTTTGATGCTTTTGCCGGCATAGTATCTACATAGCTTGCTATCAAATCAGTAGTATTTAGAAGCTGTGTGATCATCTCTTGAGCGGCATCAGGCAAGCTGGGCTCACACAATTCAAGGTATGCGCAGGCCACGGTTTGCTGGGGATGATCGTTGCGAATACGGGCGGCCACCGCCTCAATGGGGCCACGCCAAAGCGGATCGCGCGAGCCATGGGCAAACAAGATGATGCCGTCTGGCGTGGTGCTGTTGGAGATCATGGTTAGGGTTGCTGCTATTGCCGTAAAACCAGCCAAGTAAACGCGCCCAACGAGGCCAGTGAATAAATCAGGCCGGGCAACGCGGCGGTCAGCCACGGCTCCCAATCATTCAAGTTACCAATGTAGCCAAACACGTTGTTGAGCAGAAAAAAGCTGATGCCAATCATCACGCCCGAAAACACATAGCCGCTGATCGCACCGCTTCTGAAGTGCAGATAAGCAAATGGCAAAGCGAGCACCACCATCACCAAGCAGCTCAACGGATAAAACACCTTGCGCCAAAATTCGATTTCATAGCGTTGAGAGGTTTGGCCATTGGCTTGCAAATGGCGAATGTATTGAAAGAGATCAAGTGTGCCCATGCGCTCGGGTTTGAGCAAGGCCACAGAGACCATTTCCGCGCTGATGGCGGTCGGCCAGCGCCATTGCGCCAGCAGTTTGCTGCGCTCAACATGGTTTTTTTCTGGGGTCGCCGATAAAGTGGTGCTGCCACCGGGCTTGCTATCAGCAAGGAAAAACTCTTGTCGCTCTGCGTTGTGAAGAAGCCAAGCATCGTCTTCAAAATCGCCTTTTTCTGCTTGGATGGTGGCCAAAATTTGGCCTTTGGAGTTGAACTCGTATATTTTCAATTGGCGCATCCTGCCATCCGTGTCCAGCGCACCCACATTGATCGCATAGCTAGAAAACTGCTGCTTGTCTTTGAGCCAAGCGCCTGTTTGCCCAATGCTGATTTGCCCCATAAATTTGGATTTGAGCAGCTGCGCCATGCGAGTCGCTTGCGGTGATATGTAGTCACCCATCGCGAAAGTGAGCAACGTGAAGGCCACGCCCATCCACAGCAGCGTGCGCAGAGCACGCCATGGCCCCATGCCGCTGGTGCGTAAAATCGTGAATTCCGAGCTTTGGGCGAGCCGAGCCATCACGAAAATGGTGCCGATCAAAACGGCAATTGGCAACAACTCATACAAACGGCTGGGTGCCCAAAGCAGGGTATACAAGGCGGCGTGGATCAAGCGATAGGGGTTGGCTGCAGGGCCTTTGCCGATATCCCCTAAC
>JANNED010000236.1:0-20780 GCA_031388245.1 Variovorax sp. | reverse complement strand
GTCATCGGCCCTGCGCCAAACATCGCAGCAATAATGAGCTGGCGCACCAAGCCCGTGATGCGCGAGGCCAGTGTCCACAGGGAGACGACGGAGGCGGATTTGAAGAGTGACATGCTGGCTGAGAATTCGCCTTGAGTTTACCCGCGCCTTGAAGGACGAAGACACAGGATGAAGATACAACGCAGCCGCCGCATTTCCTGCGAGACAATCGAAACATGTTTAACGTGATCCTCTTTCAACCCGAAATCCCGCCCAACACGGGCAATGTGATCCGCTTGTGTGCCAACACCGGTTGCAGCTTGCATCTGATTGAGCCGTTGGGCTTTTCGATGGAAGACCGCTACATGCGCCGCGCGGGGCTGGATTATCACGAATACGCCGCGGTTCATAAGCACGTTTCGTGGGAGGCTTTTCTATCCACCTGCCAGCCGCAGCAGAACCGCATTTTCGCCTTCACCACGCGCGGCAGCCACAGCGTGTATGAGCAGGCTTACCAGCCCGGCGATTGGCTGCTTTTCGGCTCCGAGACGGCGGGGCTGCCCGCTGATTTGCGCGATAGTTTCCCGTCCGAGCAAAGATTGCGATTACCCATGATCGAGGGGCAGCGCAGTCTGAATTTATCGAACGCAGTGGCTGTGAGTGTGTTTGAGGCTTGGCGGCAGAATCGCTTTGCTTGTCGAGAGCAACAAATCGAGCAAAGAAAACGGATTTAAACCGTCGCCTCTTCCCTTGCGTACCGACGAATCAAGCTCAGCAGCTCTTCTTCGTTGTAGGGCTTGCCAAGGTAGTGATTCGCGCCTAATTCAAACGCATACTCGCGATGCTTTTCAGCGATACGCGACGTGATCATGATCGTAGGCAGGTGCTTGTATTTGGCATCGCCGCGCACATTGCGCAGCAGATCGAAGCCATCCATGCGGGGCATTTCGATGTCTGACAAGATCACTGAGGGAAGCTCTTCGGCCAAGCGCTCCAGAGCTTGCAGGCCATCAGCGGCCATGGTGACGCGGTAGCCTTCGCGTTGCAGCAGACGCTGCGTGACGCGGCGCACGGTGATGGAATCATCGACAATGAGCACCAGCGGGATGGCCGGGGGCGAGATCGAGGCAGGATTGGCCGGAACGAGCGGCACCACGGGCTGCGCGTCGGCAGACAATTCGCGGGGCTGGGCATCTGAGATGTCTTTGGGCTGCGCTTGGCCTCCCAAAGCATGGGGCTGTGCAGGATCAAAGCTCATCGCACGGGCTTGCGCACCATACACCGTGGCAAGCGCCACTGGGTTGTAGATCAACGCCACAGCACCCGAGGCCAGCACGGTCATGCCAGCCAAACCTGGCAAGCGCGACAGCTGAGGCCCCAAGTTTTTCACCACCACCTCTTGGTTGCCCAGCACCTCATCAATATGCATCACGACACGCTGCGCCGCCGAGCGGAAGACGGCCACTGGCATGGTCTTGGTGGCCGGCTCGCTGCTCGCTGATGAATGCTGCAAGAGCGCACCAGCCCAGAAGAAGGGCAGACTCTCACCACTGTATTCATAGAAGCCGCTGTTGTAGGCGGATTGCAAATCTTTGAGCGAGGCGCGGCGCACGATTTCGATCAAGTTGGCCGGCACACCAATGGCCAAAGCGCCAATGCGCATCATCACCACTTGCGTCACGGCAGTTGTCAGGGGCAGCACCAGTTTGAAGCTTGTGCCTTGGCCCTCGGCGGTGGCTGTCTCGATGCGGCCACCCAAGGCAACCACTTCGGAGCGCACCACATCCATGCCCACGCCACGGCCTGCGAGCTCAGTGATCTGCGTGGCGGTGGAGAAACCGGGGGTAAAGATCAGGTTGGCGGCATCGTTGTCAGCCAATGTGGCATCGACACCGAGCAAGCCTTGCGAAATAGCCTTTTCGCGGATGCGAGCAATGTTCAGCCCCGCGCCATCGTCACGGAATTCAATGGATACGTCGTTGCCCTCTTGATGCAGGGTAATCACGATCTCGCCGCTGGCATTTTTGCCGGCGGCCGTACGCACTTCAGCGGCCTCGATGCCGTGCGCCACACAGTTGCGCAGCAAATGCTCGAAGGCTGGCGTCATCCGATCCAGCACACCGCGATCCATTTCAATCGTGCCGCCCAAGATATCGAGCTTGACCTGTTTGCCTGCATCTTTACCCGCTTGGCGCACCACGCGATACAAACGCTCAGAAATGCCTTCAAACTCCACCATGCGCGTGCGCAGCAAATCGCGCTGCAAATCACGGGTCTGGCGCGCTTGCATCACCAAATCATCTTCCGTCGATTCAATCGTGCGCTGAATATTTCGCTGCACCGTGGCCACGTCGTTGACGGATTCAGCCATCATGCGGGTGAGCTCTTGAACGCGGGTGTAGCGGTCAAATTCAAGCGGGTCAAACGATGCTTCGGTCTCTTTGGTTTGCTGCAAGCGGGTTTGCATCTGCGACTCGGCCTGCACATCCAGCTCGCGCAGTTGCAGGCGCAGTTTGTCTAAGTTGCCGCCCAGATCGGTGAGCGATCCGCGCAATTGCGAAAGCTCCGCTTCCAGCCGAGCGCGCGTGATCATCACTTCACCGGCTTGGTTCATCAGACGATCCAAAAGCTGAGCTCTCACGCGCACTGTTTGTCCAGGTGCGCTGCGCAAAGCGGCTGGTGCAACGATACCGGTGGCTGATGCCATGGAGCGCATCGAAGCCAAGGGTGCAGCCGGGGCTTGCGCTTCAGTGGCAGCCGCCATAGGCGTTGCAACAGCAGCCAGTGTGGGCTCGTTGGCCAGAGCTGGGTTGCGCAGCACATCAAAGTTGTGCTGCATACCATCCAGCTGAATCATCAGTTGTTCGATGTCAGTGGATTGTGCGCCTTCGTGGGGAATCGTCTCCACGCTGGATTCCATGCGGTGAGCCAGCTCCCCCAAACGCATGGCACCGGCCAAGCGGGCGCTGCCCTTGAGCGTATGCAGGCCGCGCAGCACTTCGCCGCGTGCGCTCATGTTGTCGGGGCGCGATGTCCATTGCCTCAAGGCAGAGGCTGTCGCGGGGAAAATCTCAAGCGCCTCTTCTTCAAAGATCTCAAACAAATCGGGATCGAGCGCATCTTGCACGTCAATCTCGTCGTCGATCTCGTCTTGGCCGATTTGGCGACTGCGCACGGCGAGCACGGGTGCAGCGCTCAGGCTAGCGGCGAGCACGGGTGCAGCCGAGATGGCAGCAGCGGCAACTGCAACAACAGGCGCAAGAACGACTGGCTCAGCAGCCATCTGTGCTGGCACGGCTTTCACAGCTTCAACAGCCGTCGATTGAGGCATGGCTTCAATGACAGAAGGTTTGGCATCGGGCTCCGTGACAGACGCAGTTTGGGGTGCTGAAAACACCTCTGCGTTGGCCCAACTGGCTACAGGCTCGACATCCGATTTCGATTCAAGCTTCGATGCCATCACTGTCGCCAGCGGCGGCTGCGCATCCAGTAAAAGACCAGAGGGATGATCTGTTGAAAGATCAGATGCTATCTCTTTGATAGCTAACTCATCAGTATTTATGCCGGGTACTGGCTCATTTTGGTCTAAAAATAAGGCGCTGATGGCTTCTTCGTCGGTGAGCGTGTTGTCAGCAACAGGGAAGGGCGCTTGGATGCAGTAAGCGAGATCAGCCTCCACTTTCGGCGAGCTGTCTTTCAAAATACCAGCGGCAAACTGGTGCAACAAGTGCCGAATCTCTTCGGCTGCATTGACAAACAGGCTAGCATGCAGATGTGGATCGTAATCACCATCTTCTTCGATACGCTGCATATGAACCAGCGTGTTCTCCAGTGATCGCGCCAAACCAGACAATGCCGAAAAACCGACTGTGGCTGAGCTGCCCGCCAGAGAATGCGCGAAAGCCACGGCATCATTGGGCACGCTGGCATGTGGCTCCATCGCCCATTCGGCCAAGCCGTTGGCCAAGCGACGAGACCATTCATCGGCTTCGTTGAGGTACACGTTGTACAAAGGCAAGCTCACACGCAGCGGGCCAATGGCCTTGAATTGCTCTTCTGCGGCGTAGCCACCCGAGCCTGCTGAGCTGGCTGGGACGGCGGCGAGAATGGGCTTGCGAGCAGCCATGCCAGCCGCTACAACGCCTGCTGCACCCGCTGCACCTGCCGCCCACCAGTTGGCCTGATCCGGTGCGCCAAAACTTGATCCAATATCAATGCCAAGATCGCTGGGTGAGGCAGGTGTGAATGCTGGCATTAACGCAGCCGGCTCAGTGGCCATGCTGTTGAAGTCGAGACTTTCATCGACTGGCTGCTGGTGAATGGGCAGCGCTTGAGGGGAGGTTTGAAGTGTGGTGGCAAGGGCAGTCGCTCCAAACACCATGGGCTGAGCTTGACGGGTGGTGGAAGCCAAACTTTGCAAAGCTTGTAAATCCATCGAATCAATTGCCAATGTCTGATCTGGCACGGTGGTGGGCAAGGCTGTGGGCGTGGCAAAAGTCTCAGCGGCTGCCGAATCTACCGGCTCAGCATCCATGGCCATCATCGCTTGCTCGAATGCCGCCAGTTCATCTGCCGTCACCAAGGCTTGTTGTTCGTGCGCGGAGACGGCAGCCGGCGCGGGTTCAGATGTTGTAAGCGGCGTGATCGGTTGCGTCAAGGCAGACCAATCAACGCTGGAGCCTGTGTCAGCTGTGAGTGCAGTGCTGTCTGTTGCAGCCGGCAAAGCAGCGGCAATCACCGGCGTGCTCAGCGCTGAGTCAAACTCAAAATCCATCAAGTCAAGAGTCGGTTCGGCGGCGTACGCTTCTGGGACGACATCAACGAGTGGTATATCAAACACGGGCGGCACGGGTGTGGCAATCGTGATGAAAGGTTCGGGTTCGAGCATGGCGGGTTCGGCAGAAGCGGCCAGTGAGTTGTCCAAATCACCAAGATGCAATGAGAAATCCTCTTGCACAGCGGCAGGTGGTGCAGCGAGTGCTGTCGAAAGTGCAGGTGCGGACAGTTCGGGCAGCGAAAACTCCGGCAAATCCAAGGCTACAGCAGGCGCTGCGAGCTCATCTGGCATGGCCAGTTCCAGGGCAAGCATGTCTGCAACCGCTGCGGTTTCCACAGAGGGCTGCGCAGCCTCCACCGATTCAATAACAATCGGTAGCAACTGCCCTTGGGCGCGCATGGCATCGGCGCTGGCACGAAAGGCCTGCGCAGTGCGCTGCTTGCCACCGCCCGTCGCGATCTCTTCAATCCAAGTTTGTTGAGCGTGCAACGCCTGCGAAGACAGCTCACAGAGCTCGGGGCTGGCGGGCTTTTGGTCAGCCAGCCAAGCATTCAAGACTTGCTCCATCGACCAAGCGGCATCTCCAAATACATTCAATCCGACCATGCGTGAGCTGCCCTTGAGGGTATGGAAGGCGCGGCGCAAGGTTGTCATTTCACCAATGTTGTTGGGTTCGAGTGTCAAAGCATGGGTGGCAGAAAGTCCATTCACCGCGACCTCGCGCGCCTCTTCCAAGAATATTTCTAAGAGCTCAGGATCAACTTCGCTGGCATCCACAACAACTGCTGCGGCCGGCGCGGCAGGTCGAGCAGCACTTGCGGCGCTTTGGGCACTGATGGCGACAGTTTCTGTAAATTGGCCTGCTGCAGCAAGAGGCAGTGTGGCATCGGGGTTGAATTGACCTGCTGGGCTGGCAATGGCAACCGTCTCTTCAACCACGCTGCGACCCATCAAGGGTTTGAGTTCACCAGCTTCTTCGTCGTACACAAAAAGCTTCTTCGCCAACACAGGCTGGTAGCTCAGCATATCAATCAAAAAGCCTAAAGCGCCCAGATTGTTGCCAAGTTTTTCAAAGGTGCCCGTCGCGCGCGCACGCTCTTCGTCAATCTCCGTGACCAAGATTTGCTCAACGCTTTCCCTCATTCGCATCACGGCGAGCGAGGCTTGCTCCAAACCAAGCACCGCGAGCACACCACGCATTTGCGTGAGCTTGCCCGGAACATCACTGAGTAAAACTTTGTCTTGCGGATCGCGGAAAAATGCGTCCATCACTTTTTCAAGCTCGCTCAAAGTCAGCTTGAGTTCGCCCACAACTGAGCCCATGGTTTGGCGATCGCTCACGCGACGATACAGCTCCTCCATCCAAGATTCCAAAGGCTGGCCTGGCGCACCGCCGCGCACCATTTGAACCCGCTGTGCCAGATGTGCGATTCGACTCGATTGTTGTTTGTCTTCAGGGTCAAAATCTTCAAAACTGGCTTCAAGATACAAAATTGCCGTAGCCACTTCCATGCCGAGTGTGGCCTCGGGTGGTTTTTGCTGGCGTGCGGTGTTGTCCACCACTTCATTCAGAGCAGCGATCAAGCTTTGGCCTGAGAGCGGAAGCAATTTGCCAATCGAATCGATCAGCAAAGACATTTGGTCTTGCACCGGCTTGGCCTTGCTGAGCTCACCGGCAGTAAACGAAGACCAAGACTCTTTCAATTGGCCAATTCGTTTGCGTGCTTGAACCAACAGACTGGGATCAAATTGCCCATAAAAGCTTTTGCTGTAATCCACAGGAATATGGCTTGCTAAACCATAAACCATACGCACTTCTCCGAGCAAGGGGGTCATCCCTTTCGGGGAGGCTTGGGCGCAGAAAAACAGCAAATCTTGCGCGAGCCGTTCTGGCACGCTCATGTCACCTTTGGTGTGCGCTGCCAGCAGGATCAACAGGCGTGATATGGTACGTTTGGCATGCAAATCAGCAATCAACGAGCCTGTAGCAAGAGCCTCTAGCGTGCCAGCAGCAATGCGCCAGAACGTGCGAAAGTTTGAATCAACGGTTTTCGCAGATTGGCTCGCCAGACCAGCACTTAATTGCGCTAATTCTGCACAAGCCGTTGTATCGCCGGCCTTTACGACTTGTAAGGCAGATTTGTCAAAGCGAGCCCTGAAATTGGCATCCAGCTCAATCGGCATCACGCCGGTTTCTTCGAGATCACGCCAACGCCAGGGCACCGCCCACAAATCGGCGGGATGAACACGCGAGGCACCTGCCAGCTCTTGCACATCAGCATATTGGCTAAACAGCTCCACGGCAGATGGGGATTTGCCCACCAGTAAAGCTTCTAAGTAGCCCAAAAGTGCAAAGCTTGCGCGCTCTACTTTGACAGCAGCAGCATCCGTGCAAAGCTCGGGTTTTGCGACAAATTTTTGAACAGCACCTTCCATGCCGCGCAGCATGCTGGCCGGTGATGTGAAGCCCACCATCTCTAAAGCGCCGACGGATTGATGCAATTGCTGACGCGCAATACGCAGTTGGCTGGCATCCGCAGCATTCAGATCAGAGCCTTTGGCCAGCTCTGCATCTCGCACATAACGTTTGAGCGCCTTGGTGGCTGAATCAAGCGATTTGCGCAGCTCATCCAGTACCCAAGCTAAGGGGCCTAAGTCATTGACTCCGATATCAATCGCAGAACCAGCAGATGCATTGGAAGTGGTGGCCATGGTTCATTTGTCCTGGTGAATGGATCGTTATTTGGGGCTGCGCTGATTCAGCCCAGCCCCAAGCGATCAGCCAATCTTGAATCGCGACACGGATTGGCGCAACTCTTCCGCCACGCGTGAGAGATCTCGCACTTGCTGCACTGTGGAGCGCGTGCCTTCACCGGTTTGCTCCGTCACGGCAAAAATGTGTTGAATGTTTCCAGCCACCACGTTGGCAGAATCAGCTTCGCGGGAAGCAGATTTAGAAATGTCTTCAATCAGCTCGGCGAGGCGGCGAGACACCGAATCAATCTGCACCAGCGCCGTACCGGCGTTATCAGACAGTTTCGCTCCTTCCACCACACCCTGCGTGGAGCGCTCCATAGCGGCTACAGCATCTTGTGTGTCGGTCTGAATCGCTTTCACGAGTGCAGAAATCTGTTTCGTCGCTTCAGCGGAGCGTTCAGCCAGCCGCTGCACCTCTTCCGCAACCACCGAGAAGCCTCGCCCGGCTTCACCGGCTGATGCGGCTTGAATCGCAGCGTTCAGCGCCAACACGTTCGTCTGCTCGGTAATGTCAGAAATCAGCTCGGTGATCTCTCCAATCTCTTGAGACGATTCACCCAGTCGCTTGATACGTTTGGAGGTATCTTGAATCTGGTCACGGATGGCGTTCATACCGCCGATGGCGTTTTGTACCGCCTGCAAGCCCGATTCAGCAGCAGACAGTGATTGACGCGCCACCTGTGCAGATTCCTGCGCTTGTCCAGACACTTCGTTGATTCGGCCTGCCATATCGAGTACAGACTGGCCGGTTTCGCGAATCTCGCGCAGCTGCTCGGTGGAGGCGGCCAACAATTCGGTGGAGGTGCTTTCCACCACCGCCGTCGTTTGCGCCACCCGAGTCGCCGTGTTTTGCACGTTACCTACCAATGAGCGCAACTCTTCCACCGTGTAGTTCACGGAATCGGCAATGGCGCCCGTGATGTCTTCGGTCACGGTGGCTTCTTGTGTCAAATCACCTTCAGCCACAGATTGCAATTCGTTCATGAGTCGCAAAATAGCGGCTTGATTCGCATCATTGATGCGTTTGGCCTCTTGCTCTTGACCTTCAGCCATGAGTCGTTGTTGCTCAGCAACGGCTTGGCCTTTACGGCTTTCTGCCAATTGAACCCTAGCCAAGCCCAAGCCAGCCAAAACAGCCATCACACCCATCAAACCCAATATCAACAAAGGCCCAAAGCCCAGGCCCGTTTGGCCTGACAAACGGCTCTGCAAATCTTCGAGTTGTTTACGCAGAGGCTCGGAATCGGCCACGATGGCTGATTGCGCTTCACGGGCTGAAACCAGACCTTGCAAGTTACCCAAAATCGCACCTGCTTGGCCGCGCGTTTCTTCGTATTGCTTGAGCAGCGCCTCCAAACGTTCGCGGGTTTGCGGATCTTTGGCGGCTGCTAGGCGCAGCTCGGGGCTGCCTTCAAGCAAGCCTTGTGCAATTTCCTTGAACGAATTCAAATCTTTGCCCAGCAAAAATACGGCTTCGGGGCTCACACCCTCCATCGTTAAGAATTCGTTTGCAGATTTACCGATCCGCTGCGTCAACATCACAAGCTGGCCTGAGGCAGAAATCTCTGCGGCGGGAGCATTTTGCTGTAGCTTGAGCGAAGAGACTGTTTCAGCCACTTCTAGCAGATCAGAGGATTGACGGTTGATGGTGCGCAGCGCACTGCCCACTTGGGTCAAAATTTTCTGTTGTCCGATAACAGTTGCCGCATTTTTTTCTGCGCGCTCAACCAATGGCATGGCTTTATCGACTTCTTCGACGATGCCTGGCGCCACTTGAGTCAGACGCAATTCTGCATCGCTGTTTTTCAATCCGCGCACATTCTTTGCCAATGCGGCAGAGCTGTCAGACACCTCGGTAAAAGCCTGAGGCGATCCCACGAGCGCCTGCGACACTGATTTGGCAAGGCGCTGCGACTGCATCAGTGATTGACCAGAAGCGCCCACCTGACGCGCCACGTTATCCGCCTGAGCCAGTGCAAAGGCCATCACTGCCACGAAGACCACCAAAGCCACGATCAGCAACACCGTCAAAATGCGTCGATGCTCAGCCGGATCGCGCGTTCCGAGCAGTGGCAAACTCACCGCAGAACCCGTGTCCAAAGGCGTTGTCAGATCTGCAGTCGCGTCTTGGTCTGAAGTGTTTGACATGGCGACTGGCGGGCTTTTGACTTGATCCAAGGCATAAGCTTCATCGGCAGTCAGCCCGACTTGAGACAACAGAGAAGGTTCGGCAGATGCCTGACCTCGTTTAAACAGACTGGAGAGACGTTGTGCGACTGACATAGTAAGTGCCTCGAAGTGGTTCTGGGCTTAGGGGAAAAAAGCAAGTGTCATGGGATTGCTCAGGCGAGAGATGCAGCAATGCCAAGGAATTCTGGGGAGCTGGCCAGCTGCTGTAAATCCAGCTCTAGCCAAGCTTGTCCAGTTTTGTCGGTGTAATGCGCTGAAATAAAAGCAGGCGAGCCATCGGGCGCCGCATCACGAGCCACAAAATCGGCCACGCCACGCAAACCACCTAAGCGATCAATCAAGACCGCGCAATTGACTTCCATGGCGCTGTTCAGCGCAATCAACCGGGCTTGTTCGCGACTGCTGCCATCGAAATTGCGCTGAGAAGCCGTGCCAGACATAAAACTGGCCAGATCAACGATGCCATACAGGCCGCCGCGCAAGTTGGCCACACCCATAAACCAGTCTTGGGTGTAGGGCACTTTTTGCACGCTGGTGATGGGAAAAATTTCACCAGATTGAGCCAAGGGCAATAGACATTGCCGGCCCATCAGCTCCACAGCCAGCCAGCCAGGGGCGACACCCTCCGCACGCGCTTGTTGCAGACGAGCTGCCAAGCGTGTTTGCAGGTCTCGCAATGCTTGCCGGTTTGCCATGAAAAGAGATCTTCCTTAGATGCTAGATAAGTTGCATGAACAGATAGCTTAGCCCAACGCCTTGATTTTGGCCATCAGCTCGTTGGCATCAACAGGCTTGGTGATGTAATCTCGCGCACCTTGACGCATTCCCCAAACACGGTCTGTCTCTAAGTTTTTGCTGGTGCACATGATGATCGGCACATCGGAAAACATCGGGTCGCGAGATATGGCGCGGGTGAGTTGGAAACCGTTTTGGCCTGGCATCACCACATCCATCAGAATCAGCTCGGGCTTGTCTTCAGCGAGCTTTTTGAAGGCATCTTCGGCATTTTCTGCGCTGCGAACGCTGAAACCATTTTTGGTGAGCAGATCTGTGAGATACATGATCTCGGTCTTGGAATCGTCAACAATGAGTACTTTGGAAATGGGCATAGGAGACCTCTCAATTCGGTGTTAAGTTTTGCCAAATTGCAGCACAGCTTGCAGCAACTGGTCTTTGGTGAAGGGTTTGGTTAAGTATTCTTCGCTGCCCACCATGCGACCACGGGCTTTGTCAAAAATCCCGTCTTTGGAGGACAACATAATGATGGGGGTGCCAGCGAAGTGCGCGTTGCGCTTGATGATGGCGCAGGTTTGGTAGCCATCCAAGCGGGGCATGAGAATGTCGCAGAAGATCAGGTGTGGTGCATAGTCGTTGACTTTAGCCAGCGCGTCGAAGCCATCTTCAGCGAGCATGACATCATGCCCGCCTTGTTTCAGGAAGATTTCCGCACTGCGGCGGATGGTGTTGCTGTCGTCAATGACCAGCACTTTGACTCCACTGGGTGTGCTCACACGGGTCTCCTGCTGATGGTATTTACAGACTTCAAGATTATTGCCACATTCAGTTACAGCATAAGCGTAACTTAAATTTGCACCATTTCAAAGTCTTCTTTGCGCGCACCACATTCAGGGCATGTCCAGTTCATCGGAACCAGCGCCCAAGGTGTTCCTGGGGCAATGCCATGATCGTCAGCGCCACCGGCCTCGTCGTAAATCCAGCCGCAAATCAGGCACATCCATGTTTTCATTGAATTACTCTCACTCATGCTCCCGAATGTCTTTCTTAGAAATTCGCCATAGAATTGGCTAAACAGCCCATACTGTTGCATTGTATCGACACTCAAGCGCAAACTTGCCAAACATTGCACAGTATCGATGGATGGCAGAAAACCAGTATCCATCGGTCAACTTCTCACCCCAATCTTCTGCACCCTATGTTGACGCCTAGCTCCGCTTCTTCCTCTTCTGTTGACGAAGAAACCGACGACGATGCCCCGATTTGTGTGATGAGTTTCAACGTCATGGATGCCAGCGGCGCAGCGGGTTTGTCTGCTGACCAAATTGCAATCACTGCCTCTGGCGGGCACGCTTTGCCAGTGACAACGGGCATTTTGGTGCGCGATACCTCCACTATTTTTGAGCTGATTGAGCTCGATGCCGATGCTGTGGAGAGCCAGGCTCGCACGATTTTGGAAGACATGGACGTGGAGGTCTTCAAAATCGGTTTTGTGGGCTCGCCCGAGGCGCTTGCCGTGGTGGCTGAAATCACGGCTGACTACGAAGAGATCCCCGTGATTACCCAGGTGACGCCGCTTTCGTGGTGGGAACGCGACAAAATTGAGTCTTACCTCGATGCGCTGACCGAGCTGATCTTGCCGCAAACCAGCGTGCTGGTGGGCAATTACGATGTGTTGTGGCGTTGGCTGCTGCCAGAATGGCGCAGCGACAAGCGCCCTGGCCCGCGCGATATCGCCGCCGCCGCCGCAGAGCATGGCGTGCCCTATGTGGTGATCACGAGTGCCAGTGTGCAGCTTGAGACGACGGACACCATCGCTGCCTCGCCAGAATCCATCATCACCAGCGTGGTGCTTGATCGCTATGAAGCAAACTTTGTGGGCGCGGGGGATACGTTTTCTGCGACTCTAGCGACCTTGTTGGCCAGCGGAGATGAGCTGGCCGAAGCCGTGCGAGAGGCGAGTATTTATGTGAATGGCAGTTTGTTGGCTGCCTTTCAGCCGGGCATGGGCGCAGCCATCCCAGACCGTATGTTTTGGGCGCAAGTAGGGGATGACGATGAAGAAGAAACCGATGCAGAGGACGAACAAGACGATGGCTCGTACGAGTTGGGTATTCCCCCGAACGCCACACGGCACTGACATTTGATTTTTAATACAGCCATGGATCTGAACCAAAGTTTTTTCGAGCGTGCGCAGCGCAGCATTCCTGGCGGCGTGAATTCACCCGTTCGCGCGTTTCGCGCTGTCGGCGGCACGCCCCGTTTCGTCCAACGTGCGCAGGGCGCATATTTTTGGGATGCCAATGGCAAGCGCCATATTGATTACATCGGCTCATGGGGCCCGATGATCTTGGGACATGGCCACCCGGCGGTGATTGAAGCCGTGCAGAAAGCACTGATGGATGGGTTTTCCTTTGGCGCACCGACTGAGCGCGAAGTCGAGTTGGCTGAGGAAATCTTGAAACTGATGCCTAGCATGGAGATGGTGCGCCTCGTCTCGTCAGGCACGGAAGCGGGCATGAGCGCGATTCGGCTGGCGCGCGGCGCGACAGGGCGCAGCAAAATCATCAAATTTGAAGGCTGTTATCACGGCCATGCCGATGCGCTGCTGGTCAAAGCAGGCTCAGGGCTTGCAACTTTTGGCAGCCCCACCAGCGCTGGCATACCGCCCGAAGTCGTGCAGCATACCTTGGTGCTCGAATTCAACAATATTCCTCAACTCGAAGAATGCTTTGCTTTGCATGGCAACGACATCGCGTGTTTGATGATCGAAGCGATTGCTGGCAACATGAACTTCATCCGTGCGTCTCAGGCTTTTGCGCAGCGCTGCCGCGAGCTTTGTACGCAACACGGCGCGCTCTTGGCTTTTGATGAAGTGATGACGGGTTTTCGCGTGGCGTTGGGTGGTGCTCAGCAAGTGCTGGGCATCAGGCCGGATATGACAGTGCTGGGCAAAGTGATTGGCGGCGGCATGCCGTTGGCCGCTTTCGGTGCGAGCAAAGAAGTGATGCGCCAGCTCTCGCCGCTCGGGCCCGTTTATCAGGCTGGAACGCTCAGCGGCAACCCGATTGCCACAGCCTGCGGATTGGCGACATTGAAAGAAATTCAAAAGCCCGGCTTCTATGAAAACCTCGGCACGCGTACAAATGCGCTAGTGCAAGGCATGGGCAAGGTTGCGAAGGCTGCCGGCGTGCCATACAGCGCAGACAGTGAAGGCGGCATGTTTGGTTTCTTCTTGCAGCCGCAGCTCGCCCAAAATTATCAGCAAGCCGTCAAAACCGACACAGCTTTGTTCTCCAAGTTCTACCACGGCATGCTCGATCGTGGCGTTTACTTTGCGCCCGCACTGTACGAAGCCGGCTTCGTCAGCGCGGCGCACAGTGATGCCGATTTGGAAGAGACATTTGTGGCTGCTCAAGAAGTATTTTCTACGCTTTTCTAAAGCGATTTCGGCATGTTGCCGGCGTATTTATTGTGTTGGCTGCTATTGAATTGATAGTATTTTTAGGGCTGCTGCCCAAAGCGCTCAAATATCGAAATGATGCATCGTTTGCGCAGCAGTGGGTGGCGAGGCGAAGAAGCGTTGTAGAGTTTCTTTGACGGTGCGAAACGCGAGATCGTCCCATGGAATATCCGCCTCTGAGACGACCTGTGTGGCCATGGTCTCGTGGCCGGGGTTGAAGAGGGTAGATTGCAAAGCTGCGGTGTAGAAGAAATGCACTTGGCCGACGCGCTCGACATTGATCAGTGTGAAAAGTTCGCCCATTTTGATCTCCGCGCCGGCTTCTTCGCGAGTCTCGCGCAAAGCGCCTTGCGCGGTGGTCTCATTGAGCTCCATGAATCCCGCAGGCAGCGTCCAGAAGCCTTTGCGGGGCTCAATGTTACGTTGGCAGAGCAAGACTTTGAGTTGACCGCCTTCGATGATCCAGGGAATGGTGCCGACCACATTGAGCGGGTTCTCGTAATGGATCGTGTGGCAGGCGGGGCAGACGGCTCTGGGCTTGGTGTCGCCATCGTCTGGCGTGCGCTGCTCGGTAGCTGTGCCGCAGTTACGGCAGTGTTTGACAGGGGCGCGGGTAAACATGTGGGCAGTTTAGCGGCTTGTGAATAGCCTACTCGTACCGCATGTCAAAAGCCTCGGGACAATCCATGAAAAAGCCCCGAAGCTTGCGCACTCGGGGCTGTGTGTGCGGAAAAAATGATCAGGCTTTTTTCACAGGCGCTTTGGCTGCTGGAGCAACAGCCACCTTGGTGTGCTTTTCGATCAACTGGCGCGCTGAATCGAGCAGCTTGTAGCCGTTGAAGCCACGTTTGTTCATGTCTTCCACCCACTCGACTTCCACCAAGCGCGAGGCACGGCGGAATGCTTGTGCTTCGGCGATGTCAATCGTGAAGATCGTGTTACCAGGGCGGTCGTTGGCTGACTTGCGGCCAATGGGGTCGTTGCCCGATTGTGTTTTACCGAGCCAAGCAGAAGTGGCCAGACCAGAGTTGTCATCAATGATCCGCTTGAGATCAGGCGGCAGGCTGTTGTATTTGGCGCGGTTCATGCCCATCACGAAGGTGGTGGTGTAGAGCGCACCGCCTGCTGGGTCAAACTCCGCATGGAATTTGGTGAGCTCATGCACTTTCACCGATGGCACGACTTCCCATGGAATTACCGCACCATTGATCGTGCCTTTAGACAGGGCATCTGGGATCGCAGGCAGTGGCATGCCGACTGGCGTAGCGCCCAAAAAGCCCATGAGTTTGTTGACCTGGCGGGTTGGCGCTCGCATTTTGAGGCCTTTGAGATCAGCCACCGATTTGACTTGCTTGTCCACTGTGTGAATCACACCGGGGCCGTGCACTTGCAGTGCCAGTGGCACGACTTCTTTGAACTCGTCAACCGCCACGGTTTGCACATACTCCCAAAACGCTTTGGATGTGGCTTCAGCATTGCTCATCATGAAAGGCAGCTCAAACACTTCCACACGTGGGAAACGACCTGCGGTGTTGCCGGGCAGCGTCCAGGTGATGTCAGCCACGCCATCGCGCGCTTGATCGTAGAGCTGCACGGGCGTGCCGCCCAATTGCATCGCAGGATAGCCTTCAAATTTGATGCGGCCACCAGAATCCTTCTCTACTTTGTCCATCCACGCTTTGTGCATGGACAGCCACACATTGGATTGAGGCGCCATGAAGGTATGGAACTTCAAGGTGACTTGCGCTTGAGCGAAGCTGGAATAACCTGCACCACCGAGCGTAGCTGCGATGCCGGTTTTGATTAGGCTGCGACGTTGAATCATAAAAAACACTCCTGTTTAACAATGACGAAATAATAAGTCATCTTATGAATTGAGTTTGAGCGGATTTACCCTGACTTCTAGATTGAAGCCAGTGGGTGTTGAAAGATTTCGAGAACACGAAAGCCACGGAAGTTGCACGGAAATCACGGAAAAATTCCTTTTTTGGTTTTTCTGTGTCTTCCGTGTTGTTTCCGTGATTTCCGTGTTCTTCAATCTCAGCAAGCCAAGGCCTCAAGTCTGCACAAAGCGCAACGCCCACAGCGAAATCATCGGGAAAAAGAGCACCAAAAGCGCACGAATCGTGTCAGCCATCAAGAAAGGCATCACGCCGCGATAGCTCTCTGCAATTGGCACCGCATCGCCTTTGGTTTTCGTCATGCTGTTGACGACATACACATTCAGCCCCACAGGCGGCGCGAGCATGCCAAAGCCCACCGTCATCAGCACCATGATGCCAAACCAAATGGCCGTGTATTCCTTGCTCATGCCGAAATCCAAGCCCATGATCATCGGGAAGAAGATGGGAATGGTGAGCAAAATCATAGACAGCTCATCCATCACTGAGCCCAGCACCACATAAAACAGCATGATGCAGGCCACCACCATCACCGGCGACAAGCCCCAGCTTCCCACGACCTCAGCAAGTTGGCCGGGCACTTGTGTGAGCGCGAGAGCGGCATTCATGATGTCTGCGCCCAGGAAGATCAAGAAGATCATGGCCGAGCTTTCTGCGGTGGCGTAGAAGCAGCTCTTGAATTTTTCCCAATTCATTTCGCGCTTAAAAATGGCCGCCACGAAGGTGCAAAAAGCGCCGACAGCCGCACCTTCCGTGGGTGTGAACAAGCCGCCGTAAATGCCACCAAATACAACAACAAAAATCACAGCAATCGGCAAAATGCCAGAAAGTGCTTCGCTCATTTTTTGCTTGGCAATGTCGTTTTTCTCAGGCGCATGGCCGGGCACAAAGCGCACATACAGCGCAATCGCAATCATGTAAGACAGCATCGCCAAAATGCCAGGCACCATCGCCGCCATGAAAAGCTTGGCAATGTTTTGCTCGGTGAGAATCGCATAGATCACGAGCGGCACAGAAGGGGGAATCAAAATGCCCAAAGTACCGCCTGCAGCCAACGTACCCGTCGTTAAACGGCCAGAATAGCCATGTTTGCGCATTTCATCGTAAGCCACGTTGGTGATGGTGGCTGCCGTGGCCACCGATGAGCCGCAGATCGCACCGAAGGCTGCACAGGCGAACACCGCAGCCATCGCCAGCCCGCCTTTGAAGCGCCCCATCACACCTGCGGCAAAAGCAAACAGCGCTTTGCTGATGCCGCCTTGTGTGGCGAAATGGCCCATCAAAATAAACAAGGGGATGACAGACAAATCGTAGCTCGCAAAGCGCGCATAAGCTTGAGAATTCAAGAAGCTGGCCAATGGGCCCCAACCGCGCTGGATCAAATAACCCGTGACACCAGCGACGAACATCGTGATGGCAATCGGCACGCGCAGCGCCATCAGCCCAAGCATCACGCCGAAAATCAAGAGTGCTAATTGAATACCGCTCATACTGCCAACTCCGGGTTAGATTCTTGGGTGTCCGCATCAGGGCCTTGGATCGCTTGCGCAAAGGCAATCACGGCAGCAAGAGCCAAGCCGGGCACGATGGCTGAATAAACAATCCATTCTGGAAAGCCGAGCATCATGGTGCCCGAATTCGATTTGAACGCGCTGATGCCGCCTAAAGTGGTGCGCCAAGCGAGCACGGCCATCACGATGCCGAGCGCAGTAGCGCCAAGGCGATCCAGCATGCTTTGTGTGGCAACGCTGGCATTTGCGGTGAAAAAATCCACAATGATGTTGCCGCGCTTGTATTGACACCAAGGCATGAAGAGGCCAACTGCCGCGCCGCAAGCCGCGCCCGACAATTCAAAATCCCCCGTGATGGCTTTGCCGAAAAAGTCTCGCCCGATCACGCTGGTGACGGTCATCAGCGTGATGAACACCATCAGTAAACCTGCAAAAATGGCACAGAATTTGGCCAATTGTCCCAAAATTTTCATGCAAAAGCTCCTTGGATGGTTGCAATCAATGCTACGAATTTAGTAGCATCTAATGCATATTCTATGCCGGCAAAGTGCCAATTTTTCTTAAAAAGCGATCAAATGACCTTGACGTGAAGATCCGGCAGCCCCGCCACTGTGCCGACCATCACATCGCCGCTCACCACTGCACCCACGCCTTCAGGTGTGCCGGTATAAATCAAATCGCCAGGCTGCATATCCCAAGCAGCGGACAGGTATTCAATCGTCTCAGCCACGTTCCAAATCAGCTTGGCCACCGTGCTCTTTTGGCGATGCGCGCCATTCACCGTCACGGCCAGTTCAGCGTTGTTGATATCTCCGGCTTGCGCTACGGGCACGATGGGACCAATCGGCGCGGAATGGTCAAAGCCTTTGCCGATGCACCAAGGGCGACCGGCTTTTTTCATCTCGCCTTGCAAATCGCGGCGTGTCATGTCCAGGCCGACAGCGTAGCCAAAGATATGCTGGGCAGCATCGGCAGCTTTGATGTTTTTCCCGCCAGTGCCAATGGCCACCACCAGCTCAATTTCGTGGTGGAAATTTTTGGTGAGGCTGGGGTACGGAATGCTGCCCGTCTCTCCTGCGTTGACCACCACAATGGCGTTGGCTGGCTTCAAGAAGAAAAACGGTGGCTCGCGGCCTGTGAAGCCCATTTCTTTGGCGTGTTCTTCATAGTTGCGCCCCACGCAGTACACGCGGTTGACGGGGAAGCGCTCTGCGCGGCCCGCAACGGGCACGCTGACCACGGCTGGCGGATTGAACACATAGCTCATGAGGAAAACCTTTCTTCTTGATGAATGCCCAGCGCCTGTTGGATCGGGCGGTCTGAGTAACTGAACAGTACACAACCATCATTTGAATTCAAACGCAGAGTGTGCCACGAGGGGACGACAAAATGATCACGCGCGGTGAACGCAAACGCATAACTGCCATGATGCGATTCGATAAGCGCTTGGCCCGAACCTTCTACTGCGCTGAACACTGCACCATCCGTTTGCCGGTACGGCGCACCTTGAAAACCTTTGGGCAGCAGCTGCATGAAGGTCTGCATCGTGGGCATCGGGGAGTCGCCTGTGAGCGGGTTGGTGTAGCGCAGCTTGAAGCCGTCCCATGCGTCGAGCTTTTCTGTGCGCTCCAGCGTATGCAAGGCTTCGCGGGTGCGGGCATACGGGTAGCTGAAGATCGGGCTGGTGTTGCCAAATGGTGAGCCGCCTCGCACGGGGGCCATGTTGTGGCCATAGCTGGCGAAACTCGCGCCCTCAAGTTTGGTGACTTTTTGCGATGTATTGACATCGTTTTGCGCGAAGCCGGCATCAAAGAAGCGAATGGTGGGAATATCTAATCCATCTAGCCACACCATCGGCGCCAATCCTTCGTGCCCGTGATCATGCCAAGTCCATTTCGGCGTGATGATGAAATCGCCGGGGGTCATCATCGTCCGCTCGCCATCGACTGCCGTGTACGCACCCGAGCCTTCGACGATAAAACGCAGCGCACTTTGCGTATGCCGATGGCTGGGCGCGACTTCGCCGGGCAGGATGAGCTGCAAGCCGGCATACAGCGATTGGGTGATGCACGATTGGCCGCGCAGCGCAGGATTCTCCAAAATCAACACCCGGCGAATCGCCTCTTCCGCTGTGATCGCCGCGCCTGCGCGCATGAGGAAAGGGCGCACTTCTTCGTATTTCCACAATGCAGGCAGGCAAGGCGTTTTCGGCTGCGGCGGCACCAGCGCATGCAGCACTTCCCACAGCGGCGTGAGATGGGATGGCGACATATCCGCGTAGAGCTGCGCCCGATCAGGATGGATGGTTTGGGTGAGCATCTTTGAATCTTTCAAAACAAATTGTGAGGATCAATGCCCTCATACATCCACTTCAAGCCGGCAAAACCTGCTGCATCTTTGCCGCTTTGAAAGATTGAGTTTCGCAGCTCGCGCGTCACGCCGCTGGCATGATAAATATCGCCGTAAAAGCGAGCGGTGAGTTGCACCCGCGCGGTGCGCAGATAGCGCTTGTCTTGATAGGCAACGAAAGCCTTTTCAAAATCCCCTTTGCAATGCTCAATGGCTTTGCCGAGCACCACAGCATCTTCAATCGCCTGCCCTGCGCCTTGCGCCAGATATTGCAGCATCGGATGCGCCGCATCGCCCAGCAGCGTGGCGCGGCCTTGGCTCCAGTTTTTTACCGGCTCGCGGTCACAAAGCACCCACATCTTCCACACGTTGATTTTTGCCATCAGGGCGCGCACCGTTGGGTGTGCATCGGCGAAGCGCTGCTCAAGTTCGCTGTTGTCGCCAAAGGTATCCCAGCCTTCATCGTATTTGTTGGAATGGAAGACAGCGACCAGATTGAACAGCTCGCCCCGGCGCAGCGGATACGTCACCAGATGCGTTTTTTCGCCACCCCAGAGCTGCACGTCATCGTTCCACAGCTCGGGCGGCACGTCATCCTTCTTCAACACGGCGCGATACGCAATATGCCCGCTCACGCGCGGCTTGCCATCGCCCACAATCGTTTGCCGAATGCCGCTCCAAAGGCCATCTGCACCGATCAGCGCTACACCTTGCACTTGTTCGCCATCTTTGAGCGTCACAGTCAAGCCGCGTGCATCTTGGGCAAACGAAGCCACACCTGCGTTCGTGCGTAGCGTGATGCCGCCGTCCGCGCGGCAAGCATTGAGCAGCACATCATGCAAATCCTTGCGGTAGATCACGCCATAGGCAAAGCCACCATAGGCTGCCCGCGCCGCATCGCCCATTTGAACTTTGACAACGAGTTCCCCCGTGCGCACATCGCGCATGCCCATCGCGGGCGGAAAATAGGCCACCTTGTTGACTTCTTCAGTGAGCCCTAAATAATCCAACATGCGAAAAATATTGGGGCCGAGCTGAATGCCCGCGCCAATTTCGCCAAACTCAGCGGCTTGCTCCAGCACCGTGACGGCATGGCCGCTTCGCGCTAAAACCATCGC
>JANNED010000223.1:0-1756 GCA_031388245.1 Variovorax sp. | reverse complement strand
CGCGCCGCTTTCTCATCTAGTCCGCTCAGGACCACGCGTCGTTCAAGTTCGGCCAGCACATCGCGCGGCGAGAGGCCATAGTAAGACAGCGCAACCATGTTGTGAAACCATAAATCAGCCGTTTCGCTCACGATTTTTTGTTTAAGTTTGTCATCGCTTCCGTGGCTGGCGTCTTTGCAGGCCAGCACTACCTCGGTGGCCTCTTCGCCGATTTTTTTCAAAAAAGCATCAGGTCCTTTGGCAAACAGGCGCGCCACATAGCTGGTCTCAGGATCGCCACCATTATTTTTGCGGCTGTCGAGCACTGCTGCGAGTTGGTCGAGAGAATCGTTGGAAGTCATGGCTGTTATTTATAGATGTGCTCAGGATCTTTCAAGACCGCATCCACACTTTTCCATTGTTTTTCTTGCCCGCCATCCTGCAATTGGTTAAAAAAGCAACTGTGGCGGCCGGTGTGGCAAGCAATCCCCGGTTCATGGCCGAGTTGTGTCACGGTGAGCAAAATCACATCCGCATCGCAATCGAGCCGAATATCGTGCACCGTTTGCACATGACCAGATTCTTCGCCCTTGAACCAAAGCTTGCTGCGCGAGCGGCTGAAATACACAGCGCGTTTGAGTTCAGCGGTCTTTTGCAGCGCTTCACGGTTCATGTAAGCAAACATCAGCACATCACCCGAGCCTTTTTCTTGCGCGATGACAGGCACGAGGCCTTGAGCATCCCATTTGATGTTGTCTAACCAATTCATTCTTGGATTGTGCTTGATTTCTGTTGGTTTTTTGGCGCGCTATGGCCTGTGATCAGTGCAGGAAGTTCCAACCTCAGCGTGCTGCTGTCTTTGAAGCAGTTAACGTGGGGGAACGAAGCGCTCAAGTTTGCTAACAGGCCTCGGCTGCGCTTGGGTTGTCTCGCGTAGCGGCATAAAGGGGGAATTCGGGCAAAGCCCGAAGGAGGACAGCCGCGGAGGGGAATAACCCAAGCACAGTCGAGGCCGACCCATCCAAACGAAGCACATCAAGCACTACATAAATAATAGCACTCTACGCAATAAACACGCCGGCTAAGTGCCAATAATGCTTCAAATTCGTACAGGAATCCCGCGTTCCGCCATAAACGCCTTGGCCTGCTGCACCGTGAATTCACCGTAATGAAAAATGCTCGCTGCCAGCGCCGCATCCGCACCGCCGGTTTGAATGCCATCGGCCAAATGCTCAAGCGTGCCCACGCCGCCCGAGGCAATCACAGGCACGGAGACGGCATCGCTCACAGCGCGTGTCAACGCCAAATCAAAGCCAGATTTCGTGCCATCGCGGTCCATGCTGGTGAGCAAGATTTCTCCTGCGCCCAGCCCTGCCATTTTTGCCGCCCACTGCACAGCATCCAGCCCGGTATTTTTGCGGCCGCCGTGGCTGTACACATCCCAACCTGCGCCCACGGGTTTACCATCTTCGCCCAGACGCGCAGCATCTTCTGCGCTGCGTTTTTTCGCGTCAATCGCTACCACAATGCATTGCGAGCCGTATTTTTGCGAAGCGTCGTAAATCACTTGCGGGTTGGCAATCGCTGCTGAGTTAAATGATGTTTTATCCGCTCCAGCGTTGAGCAAGCGCCGCACATCATCCACCGTGCGCACCCCGCCGCCCACGGTGAGCGGAATGAACACTTGGCTCGCCACCGCTTCGATGATGGGCAAAATCAAATCGCGGCCGTCGCTGGTGGCGGTAATGTCGAGGAAGGTGAGCTCATCCGCGCCTTG
>JANNED010000196.1:0-2812 GCA_031388245.1 Variovorax sp. | reverse complement strand
CAGTAATTCGATGACGATGTTGGTGTCCAGCACCAACCGTTCGGGCATCATGCGCCCTCACCCGTGCGCAAAATGCGGCTTTTGCTGCGAATGCTGCGCACATAGCTCTCGGCATCTACCTTGGCAAAGCTTTGCAGGGGCTTTAAGCGGTCAAAGTAGGCCCGTGCGTCGGCCACGGGGTCTTTTTGAATGTCGGCCTCCAGCGTGCGGCGAATCAACTCAGACATGCTGACGCCTACGTTGCGGGCACGGGTTTTGAGGTGGTCGTACAAATCATCTTGCAGGTAAATTTGGGTGCGATGCATGTTGACTCTCAATCACAGTGATGTATGTAAATATACATCAATCAAGCTCAGGCCGGCAGCACAGACTGCAAAAAGCGGCTGATGTCTTTGATTTCTTGGGGGTGCAGGCTGTGCGGCATGGGGTAGGCGTGCCACTGCACGGGGTGGCCGAGCGCGGCTAGGGCATCGCGCGAATCTTCCCCGCGCGCTAATGGCACGACGGGGTCTTGCGTGCCGTGCGCCATGAAGATGGGTGTGGCGGCATTAGCGGTGTGGCGCTCGGCAGCAAAGCGCTCGGCCAGCGGCAGGTAGCCCGACAGCGCCATGATGCCCGCCAGCTTGTGCGGGAAGCGCAGGCCGGTGTGCAGTGCCATCGCGCAACCTTGGCTAAACCCGGCCAGCACGATGCGCTCGTAAGCGATGCCTTTGGCGGCCTGGCCTTCAATCAGCGCCACGATCTCGCGCTCTGACTTTTGAATGCCAGCGGCGTCTTGTTTGTTCAAGAGATTCGCGCCAAAAATGTCGTACCAAGCTGGCATCACGTAACCGCCATTGACCGTGACCGGCATGCTGGGCGCGTGCGGGAAGATAAAGCGAATCGGCGCGCAGCCTGCTAAATCAATTTCCGGCACAAGGCCAGCAAAGTCGTTGCCATCGGCCCCCAGGCCGTGCAGCCAGATCACGGCGGTGGTGGGATTGGGGGCGGATTCGAGGGTGATGGCGGGGAGAAGTTGGGCGATGGGTTGAGTCATGCCGCAGATTATCGCGCGGCGACAGGGCTGTCGGCTTGTCAAACGCTAAAGCGAGCACCGGCCCCGCAAAGGCAATGGCAAACACCTCTCAACAAAAAAGCTTAAAGCACGCTGCGGCAGCGGGTGGGGGTTATGCGTCTGAGCACAAACTCAGATCAGGCTGCGCGATAAATCACTACTAAATTCATAGCGCCTTGTGCAGTATTTATGCCGGCTAGAGGTCGTTTTCGATTAAAAATCTCGCTTGCTCGCACTATGCGAGGAGGTTTAACGTTGGCCGTGAGTGGACCACAACGGCGCACTCAGTATTGAAACGTGGTGACGACGATGCCCGCCGTTGCGGGTCCAATCGACGAACCTGTTAAACCTCTTCATAACTTTCCCTTGGGATCTTTAGTTAAGCTGTGTAGCACGCTCAAGCCGACCGCGCTGGGGATCGCAATCCAAAGCAAACGTCGAGATTTACGATAAAGATCGACGGCTTCAGGGTCTCCACTTTTTGCAGCAGCGATTAAGTCGAAATCTGTAGTCTTGGGCCCCAGTCTCCGTGCCAAAGCAAGTTTTCGGGGAAAGATGCTGATAGCAGCGTATGCGATGCAGCCAACGACAACAGCAAGCAACAGTAACTTAAGTGCGATCATCAGCTCAACGGTTTAACGTTAAAATTCAGCGGGCCAGCCAGCGTAGCTGGCGCAGGTCCGCTGTAATGACCAGTTAGACATCATGCGTCCTCCATCGTTACTCGCCCAAATTCGCCGGTCAGGGCTTCAACGAACACACCGAGGAACTCGAAGTATTCGCCGGACCGGTCTACGTCGATGCCGCCCTGAACAATGACGCAGTGGAATTCGAAGGCCCGCTTGCTAAATGCTTCGGTGAACAAAAACTTCTCGCGCTCCTCGTCGAGCGTCGCGACCTCGGCCAGCCCGCGTAAGAACTGTTCGACCAATGTCTCGGACTGTGCAGAAAAGCGGAACTGCTGTCGAAGGCCCATTTGATGTCTAACTCAATATAGGGAGACAGGTTTCTGTCCACCCATCACGGCTTTTGTCTCCCTAACATCGGAAGCGCAAACGCCCGCCAAGCCGCTTGCAATATGGCTTGCTGGCGATATACTGTATACATGAACAGTCATAATAACTCCAGAAAAACTAGCACACCTGTATTCAAGTCAATTCGGCTGCTGGATCAGTTGCGGAACAATTACGTTATCTTCACTATAGCCTGCGAACCGAAGAGGCGTATGTGTATTGGGTTAAAAAGTTCATTTATTTTCATCACAAGCGGCATCCGCGCGACATGGCACAGGCGCAGGTGGAGGCTTTCCTAACGCATCTGGCCGTTGAGCGCAAGGTATCTCTATCCACCCACCGCCAGGCACTCAGTGCCTTGCTTTTTTGTACCAGAAGGTGATGGGGATCGAACTGCCCTGGATGGATGAGCTGGCGCGGCCCGTGCCGAAAAAACGTATTCCAGTGGTGCTGACACGCCCGGAAGTGCAGGCTTTGCTGGGCAAACTGGATGGGCAGCATAAATTGTTGGCATCGCTGCTCTATGGCTGCGGCATGCGCTTGATGGAAGGGCTGCGCTTGCGCATCAAAGATGTTGATTTTGACCGAAAAGCGATCATTGTGCGCGAGGCCAAGGGCGGCAAAGACCGGGTGGTGATGCTGCCCGGCAGCTTGCTGGAGGCTTTGAAAGACCAATGCCGCCTGAGCCGTGATCTTTGGGCTCAAGATCGGGAGGCGCAGCTGCCCGGCGTGGAAATGCCCCATG
>JANNED010000195.1:0-11989 GCA_031388245.1 Variovorax sp. | reverse complement strand
AGCCAGCATCTTCGTGGCAGGCATGCTGGTGGGCGCAGACAGCATGAGCCGCGTGGTGGGCGTGCCCACCTATATCGCCGATGTGATCGTGGCGGCCTCGCTGATTTTCATGTTGGTGGCGCTGATGCTGGCGCAGTATCGGCTGCGGTGGAAGTAGAGATGGAAATATTCAACGACACCCTGCAAATCCTCGTCAACCCACAGTTTTGGGTGGCGGTGCTGCGCATTGCCACGCCCTTGATTTTGGGCACACTGGGCGTCTTGCTCTGCGAGCGGGCAGGAGTGCTGAATTTAGGCATTGAAGGCATCATGGTGGCAGGGGCGTTTGCGGGGTGGCTGGCGGTTTACCAAGGCGCGTCGCTCTGGGGTGGCATGGCGGTGGCGGCTGGCGTGGGGGCTGCTTTAGGCTTGCTGCATGCGCTGCTCACGGTGGGCTTGGCGCTCTCTCAGCATGTAGCGGGATTGGGACTGACCTTGTTGGCAACTTCGATGAGCTATTACGCGTATCGCGTGCTCTTCCCTAAGGTGAATACGCCGCCCACGATTGAGCCGTTTGCCGAGATGAGCTGGCTGCCGATTCCGATTCTGTCGGATCAAACGCCGCCCACGCTGCTGGCACTGCTGCTCGTGCCGCTCTTCATCTACGCGCTGTATCGCACACCAGCGGGCCTTGCCCTGCGCATGGTGGGCGAGAATCCGCATGCCGCCGAGAGCCAAGGCATCTCCGTGGCCGCCACGCGGACCGCCGCCATCGTGGCAGGCTCAGCCATCATGGGCATGGCGGGCGCGTTTCTCACGCTCTCGGCCTTCAATGCCTTCTTCTTCAACATGATCAATGGGCGAGGCTGGATTTGCGTGGCGCTGGTGGTGTTTGCCAGCTGGCGGCCCGGCAAGGCTCTGTTGGGCGCGCTGCTGTTTGCATTTTTTGATGCGCTGCAACTGCGCTTGCAGCAAGCAGGCAGCGCGTTGCTGCCGTATCAAATTTACCTGATGCTGCCGTATATTCTGAGCATCATCGCGCTGGTGATCGTGGCTCGCAAAGCGACATACCCACAAGCGCTCATGAAACCGTATATCCAAGGAGAGCGTTGATGCTCGATTTACTGATCACGAATGCCACCTTGCCCGATGGCCGCACGAATGCATCGGTGGCAGTGCAGGATGGGAAAATCCAAGAAGTCGCGCTGGGCTTGAAAGCCGATGCGCATGAGACACTGGATGCACAGGGCCAACTGCTTACGCCACCTTTTGTGGATGCGCATTTCCACATGGATGCCACCTTGAGCTACGGCCTGCCGCGTGTGAACCAAAGCGGCACTTTGCTGGAAGGCATTGCGCTGTGGGGCGAGCTCAAGCCCCTGCTCACGCAAGAGGCATTGGTGAACCGGGCCATGCAATATTGCGATTGGGCGGTTGCCAAAGGGCTGCTGGCGATTCGCACGCATGTGGATATTTGCGACGAGCGCTTGCTGGCAGTCGATGCGCTGCTAGAGGTGAAAAAACGCGTTGCACCCTATATTGATTTGCAGCTCGTGGCCTTTCCGCAAGATGGTGTGTTGCGTTCTGCGGGTGCTCTGAGCAACCTCAAACGCGCCTTAGACAAGGGCGTGGATGTGGTGGGCGGCATTCCGCATTTTGAGCGAACGATGGCTGATGGTGCGCAAAGCGTGAAGCTGCTGTGCGAGATTGCCGCTGAGCGCGGCCTGCTGGTGGATATGCATTGCGATGAATCGGATGATCCACTCTCGCGCCATGTCGAAACATTGGCTTTTGAGGCGCAGCGTTTAGGGCTACAGGGCCGCATCGTGGGTTCCCACCTGACTTCAATGCACAGTATGGACAACTATTACGTGAGCAAACTTTTGCCGCTAATGCAAGAAGCCGATCTGGGCGTGATCGCCAATCCGCTGATCAACATCACCCTGCAAGGCCGGCACGACACCTATCCCAAGCGGCGCGGCATGACACGCGTGCCTGAGCAGTTGGCGCATGGCCTCACCGTGGCTTTTGGGCAAGATTGCGCGATGGATCCCTGGTACTCGCTGGGCAGCGGCGATATGCTGGAAGTCGCGCACATGGGGCTGCATGTGGCGCAGATGACTTCACAATCCGCCATGAGACAATGCTTTGATGCGGTGACGATCCACCCCGCCAAGCTCATGCACTTGAAAGACTACGGCATCGGCAAGGGTTGCAACGCAGATTTCGTGTTGCTGCAAGCCCGTGATCCGGTGGAGGCCCTGCGCCTCAGAGCCGCGCGACTCAAAGTTTTCAAGCGCGGCAAAGTCATCGCCGAGACAGCGCCAGTTGTTTCTAAGTTGAGCCTCCCACAAAGACCTGCTACAACCTCATGGCAAATCTAGGGTGCGTTGTTGAGCGCTTCCTCAGCCTACTTATCTCCAAGGAATCATCATGCGCTACCTTATTCTGTTCGTACTCGCCATCGCGATTGTGGCCTTGGCCTTGCTCATTGCAGGCCAAGCTGGTTTGTTGAAAGGCCAAGCTCCCGATGATTTGGGCATCAAAGAAGGCAAGCTCAAACGTCCGTCACGCACACCTAACTCCGTCACCAGCCAAGCCGACCTCTGGCCCGATCATCCACAGCAAACCTACAGCCGGATTGCGCCCTTCAAAGCCACGGACGATGGCAGCGCAGAGATGAAAAAAATCGCCAATGCCCTGCAAGCCATGCCACGCACCACGCTCGTCAAACAAGAACCGGGCTACATTTATGCGCAAAGCACCACCGCATTGCTCAAATTCACCGATGATGTTGAATTCGCGCTGGATGCGGGCAAAGGCATCATCGAAGTGCGCAGCGCCAGTCGAATCGGGCAAAAAGATTTTGGGGTCAATCGCGCCCGAATCGAGGCGATTCGCCAAGCCATCGGGCAATAAAACAATCACAGCACACCAGCAGCGGCTTGTATGACACTGTTTTGCTCCTCTAAAATCGGGTTATGCAAGTGACAGAATTAAATTCGCTCAACCAACAGGTGCTGCTCGCATCGTTTGTGATTTCCTTTGTGTTTGGAGCGATTGCCCAGCGCACCCATTTCTGCACCATGGGCGCGGTGAGTGATATTGTCAACATGGGCGATTGGCAGCGCATGCGCCAATGGGGATTGGCTGCTGGCGTGGCGATGCTCGGCTTTGGTGTGTTGGTCTATTTGGGAAAAGTAGATCCCAGCAAAACACTTTACGCGAGCAGCCGCGTGCTCTGGCTTTCTGCGCTGGTGGGTGGCTTGTTCTTTGGTTTTGGCATGGTGCTCGCCTCGGGCTGCGGCAGCAAAACGCTGGTGCGGATTGGCGGGGGCAGCTTGAAATCGGTGGTGGTTTTTATCGTGATGGGGATCGCTGCGTTTGCCACGCTCAAGGGCTTGCCAGCGGTCATTCGCGTGGCCACTGTGGATCAATTCACTATTAATTCAGTAGCACTCAGCGCAGTATCTATGCCGGTGGTTGGTCTTTTTGGCATCAAAATCCAGCTGGCGCAACTGCTCACGGCGGCTGTGGTGGGGGGTGGCTTGGTGCTCTGGGCCCTGGCGCACAAAGAATTTCGCAGCTTTGACAATTTGCTCGCTGGCTTGGGCATTGGCGGCGTGATCACGGCGATGTGGTGGGCGAGCGGATCATTGGGTTTTGTTGCTGAGCACCCCGAAACTTTGCAAGAAGCCTTTGTGGCCACCAATTCGGGGCGCGCAGAAGCGCTCAGCTTTGTCGCACCCGTGGCCTACACGCTCGATTGGTTCATGTTTTTCAGCGACAAATCCAAAGTGATCACGTTGGGTATTGCCTCCGTATTGGGCGTGATCGCGGGCTCGGCTGCCATGGCAATATGCAGCAAAAGCTTGCGTTGGGAAGGCTTTGGCGGCACCGAAGATGTCGCCAACCATCTGATGGGCGCGACCCTCATGGGCATGGGCGGCGTCACGGCCATGGGCTGCACGGTGGGGCAGGGCCTCAGCGGTGTTTCTACGTTATCGACCATGAGCTTCATCGCCGTGGCTGCCATCATTGCTGGCGCAGTGCTGGCCTTCAAATACCAAATGTGGCGCTTGGAGAAAATGGTTTGATGGCAGAGCTTGCGCCAAGCGCTCAGGTCGATCTCGCGCGGCGATTTTCTGGCCTAGAGCGTTTGTATGGCGTTGGCGGCGCAGCAGCCATTCGCGCCGCGCATGTGGCTGTGGTTGGCATTGGCGGCGTGGGCTCTTGGGCAGCAGAGGCGTTGGCACGCAGCGGCGTAGGGCAAATCACCCTGACTGATTTTGACCAAGTGGCGGAATCGAACATCAACCGGCAGATTCATGCGGATACGCAAAGCGTGGGCAAAGCCAAAGTGCAGGCGATGCAAGAGCGCATTGCTCTCATCAACCCCGATTGCAAGGTCAACGCCGTCGAAGAATTTGCCACGACTGACAACTGGCCTGCGCTAGTTGCTATGAATTTTGATGCAGTGATTGATGCCTGCGATCAGCAAAGCGCCAAGGCCATGCTCGCCGTGTGGGCGATGGATCAAGCCAAACGCCTCCAACGAAACGCCCCGCTCTTCATCACGGTGGGCGCAGCTGGAGGCAAACGCCATGCCCACTTATGCGAAATCGCCGATTTGGCCGACACCACCCACGACCCCTTGCTGTCTGACCTGCGCTACCGCCTGCGCCGTCAGCATGGCGCAGCGCGCGATAAAAAAATCGGTATCCACTGCGTCTTCAGCAAAGAACCCGTCGCCCCGCCCGATCCATCTTGCGCCGTTGGAGACGCAGACGGCAGCCTCAATTGCCACGGCTATGGTTCCGTCGTCAGCGTCACCGCCACATTCGGCATGTGCGCGGCGGGTTGGATACTCCATGGCCTTGCACGCAAATCCGCCTAGCGCGTTAAAATCAAATTGCTTGCAGCCGCTCTGGGCTTTATATTCTTGTACCAATGCTCTACGAGCTCGGGCTTGAAAATTGCCACGCAAGCGTGATCATCTCGCGTCAGATGAACCCAATGTGTGGCTGATCTCGCCCACCTGAACCCCGGTTCAGGATGCCGGTCCAGCGCATCAGCTGCAAGCACCTTTTTTCTCAAAAAATCATAACAATGACACTCGATTTCCTGCTCATCATTGAATTGCTCATCCTCGGCGTGGGCACTGGTTTCTTGGCGGGCTTGCTGGGTATCGGCGGCGGCATGGTCATGGTGCCTTTCCTGACCTACATCATGAGCACGCGCGGCGCATCGCCTGATTTGGCCGTGAAAATGGCGATTGCCACCTCCATGGCCACGATCATTTTCACCAGCATCTCCAGTGTGCGTGCGCATCACAAGCGGGGCGCGGTGCGTTGGGATATTGTCAAAGGGCTCTCGCCTGGCATCGTGATCGGCGGCTTGGTGGCGAGTTTAGGTGTATTCGCCCTGCTCAAAGGCTCTTGGCTGGCCATCTTTTTCGGCGCATTCGTTACTTTTTCAGCGACGCAGATGTTTCTTGACAAAAAGCCCGCGCCGACGCGCCAGATGCCCGGCACGGCAGGGCAGCTGGCCAGCGGTGGCATCATTGGTTTTCTCTCTGGTCTTGTAGGCGCTGGCGGCGGCTTCATCAGCGTGCCGTTCATGGCTTGGTGCAATGTGGCGATTCACAATGCCGTGGCCACGTCTGCCGCATTGGGCTTTCCAATTGCTGTGGTTAACGCCATGGGTTACGCGATCAGCGGCCATGGACTGGAAGGCCTGCCACAAGGCTCGCTGGGCTACATCTGGCTGCCTGCATTGGCATTGATTGCCATCACCAGCGTGTTCATGGCACCCGTCGGCGCAAAAGCTGCGCATGCCATGGACGTGAAACGCTTGAAGCGCATATTTGCCTGTGTTTTGTATGTGCTCGCGGCGTACATGCTCTACAAAGGTCTCTGGAGCTCATCATGAAAATCATCATCACTGGAGGCGCTGGCTTTGTCGGCGCACGCCTTGCACGTGAACTCTTACGACGCGGCAGCATCAAGCTGCGCGGCCAAGCAGCGTGCGACATCTCCAGCATTGTGTTGGCTGACCGCGTGGCCGCGCCCGCAGATCTCGCTGCTGATCCTCGTATCTCCAGCGAAGTCGGTGATCTGTTTGATCAACTGCAGAGTACGCCGGCCAACTTGCTTGCGCGGCATGCGGATGTAGCCGCTGTGTTTCACATGGCGGCTGCCGTGAGCGGCGAATGCGAGGCCAATTTCGATCTCGGCATGCGCAGCAACTATGCCACCACGCATGCAATGCTGGAGAGCTGCCGCGCTTTAAAAACGCAGCCGACCGTATTTTTCGCCAGTTCAATTGCTGTATTTGGCACGACATCGCATCATGCATTTCCCTATGAGATTGTGGACACGACCCTGCCCACGCCTCAAACCAGCTACGGCATCCAAAAACTCATCGGCGAGCAGCTCATGGCCGATTACGCTCGCAAGGGCTTTATCGTGGCTCGCACAGCGCGCTTGGCCACCGTATCCGTGCGTGCCGGCCAGCCCAACGGTGCCGCCTCTGGTTTTTTCAGCGGCATGATTCGCGAGCCTTTGAAGGGCATTCGCTGCACGATTCCCGTCAAGGCCGATGTGGTGCATTCACTTTCGTCGCCGGGTAAAACCGTGGAGCACATCATGGCCTGCATGGAAACTTCGGATACTGATTGGGGTTCACTGACAGCGCTGAATTTGCCCGCCGTGCCCACCACCGTGGGCGAGATGGCCGACACCCTGCGCCGCGTTGCAGGCGATCAGGCCTACGCCCTGCTTGATTGGCAAATTGATCCCGCCGTTGAGCGCATCGTTAGCGGATGGCCGACGCGCATGGGCTCGCCGCGTGCGCGTGGGCTTGGCATGCAACCCAACGCCAGCTTTGAAGAGATCGTGCGTGCGCACATTGCCGAGCATCATCCAGAGCTCAAAGCTGCATAAAGAGTTCGCCTAAAAACGTGCGCTTTGCCTAGGCATCCCCGGGCATCCCCTGAGTGCTTTTGTAGCTTTTGGCGTTAGACTTTTCTTAGTTTAGTAGCCAGTCCACCCCCCCCCCGTTTTTTGTCCCGCTTTACTGCATCAAATATTTTTGGAGACACCCATGAAACTATCTCGCCTTTTTCTTGCTGCTTCATTTGCCGCCGGCTTCATTGCTGCAAGCCCAGCCATCGCTCAAACCACCATGAAGATCAGCATCTCCGTGGCACAAAACTCCCACCAAGGTGTGGCGATTGACACCTTCGCCCGTGAAGTTGAAAAGCGCACTGCTGGCCGCTACAAAATTCAGCCGTTTTATTCTGGCTCATTGGGCGGCGAGCGCGAAAGCATTGAATCGGTGCAACTCGGCACGCAAGAGCTGACCTTCTCCTCCACTGGCCCTGTGCCCAATTTTGTGCCTAGCGCCCGCATCTTAGATATTCCTTTCCTCTTCCGCGACAAAGCGCATGCACGCGCTGTGCTCGATGGCCAAATCGGCCAAGACATGCTCAAAGAATTCGAATCCAAAGGCTTCCAGGCTTTGGCTTGGGGCGAAAACGGCGTGCGCCACATGACCAACTCCAAGCGCTCGGTAAATTCACCTGACGATCTCAAAGGTCTCAAAATGCGCACGATGGAAAACCCCGTCCACGTCGCAGCTTACAAAGGCTTTGGCATCGTCACGACACCCATGGCCTTCCCAGAAGTGTTCACTGCCTTGCAACAAGGCACTGTCGATGGCCAAGAAAATCCTTTATCGGTGATCATGTCGGCCAAATTCGATCAGGTGCAAAAGCATCTCTCGCTCACGGGCCATGTGTATTCGCCAGCGATTTTCCTCATGACCAAGGGCGTGTTTGACAAACTTTCTGCGGCTGATAAAACAGCTTTCTTAGAGGCCGCCAAAGAAGGTGCTAAAGCCGGTCGCGCCCGGGTTGACCAAGATGACGCCAATGGCGTGGCCGAGTTGCGCAGCAAAGGCATGACGGTGGTGGAGAACGTCGATAAATCTAAATTCATCGCTGCACTCGCGCCTGTGAATGCAGAGTTTGAAAAGCAATTCGGCAAAGCCAATATTGATCGCATTCGCGCTGTCCGATAATGAACAACGCTACGTTTTTCGTAGCACTATATGCACTAAATACGCCGGCAACTGATGTTTTCGGCGTATTTTTTTGAGAGACCAAGGCCATAAAACGATGAAAACCGCCTTCCTTAAATTCGAGAGCTTCACCACTTCTCTTGCGATGTTGATTGCTTGTCTGATGTTGGCGATTTCCGCCAGCCTCGGCATGTTTCAAATCATCACGCGATTCATTTTGGAGCGCCCTGCCGAGTGGACGGAGGTGTTGATTCGCTTCTCGCTGATTTGGATGGTTTTCATGGGCATTGCAGCGGCCTTTCGTCAAGGTGCGATGGTCAGCGTAGACGTGTTGTATCGCTGGAGCCCGCCCAAGATGAAACGCGTGCTTGATTATGTGGTGACGGTTGCAGCGCTCATTTTGATCTTCGTCATCATCTGGTGGGGCTGGCAATATGCTGTGCGCGGTAGAGTGCAAACGACGATTGGCTTGGAAGATGTGAGTATGTTTTGGGCCTATCTGGCAATGCCTGTGGGCGGTGTGTTTAGCGTGATCGGCATCATCGGAAATCTGATTGATCCACAGCGCCTTGAGTTGGAGACCGCGCAATGAGTAGCATGATGATCATCACGATGGTGCTGTGCTTTGCACTCACCGTCTCCGTTGCTGTGTCCATTGGCCTGTCTGCCCTCGTCGGCATTCAAATCAGCAACGTCAATATGCTGATTTCGGTCAAGGAAATGTTTTCCTCGATCAACAAATTTCCGCTTGCGGCGATTCCTTTCTTTATTCTTGCGGGCAACATCATGGAGACCGGCGGGATCTCGCGCCGCTTGGTCGAGTTTGCCAAGTCGATTGTGGGCGGCGTGCAAGGCGGTTTGCCGATGACATGCGTGCTCACTTGTATGATTTTTGCAGCCGTCTCCGGTTCATCGGTGGCCACCACCTTCGCTGTCGGTGCGATTTTGATTCCTGCGCTGATCAAGCATGGCTATCCCACACCTTACGCTGCGGCGCTGCAAGCTACCAGCGCTGAGCTGGGCGTGATCATTCCGCCGAGCATTCCGATGATTTTGTATGGCGTGAGCGCAGAAGTCTCGATTGGCGAGCTGTTCATCGCAGGATTTGGGCCCGGTATTTTGATCGGCTTGGCATTGATGCTTTATGTGTATGTGTATTGCCGCATCGAAGGCTATGGCAAGAATGATGGCGATGGGCGCCTGTCCTTCCTCAATGCCTCGTGGCAAGCCGGCTGGGCGCTGATGATGCCGGTGATCATCTTGGGCGGCATTTATGGCGGCATTTTCACACCAACCGAAGCCTCCGCAGTAGCGGTGTTTTACGCTTTGATCGTCGGCATGTTGATTTACCGCGAGATCAAAATCGCTGATCTCTACAAAATCTTGAAGAAATCGGTGATCTCCAGCGCAGTGATCATGTTCATCATCGCTAACGCAGGGCTTTTTGCTTTCCTGATCACGCGAGCGGGCGTGCCCGATGCGATTGGCCAGTACTTGAAAGAAGTATTGCAAAGCCCCGCCATGTTTTTGCTAGGCGTGAATGCTGCGCTGTTCATCATCGGCATGTTCATCGAAACCAGCGCCGCCATCATCGTGCTTGCCCCAATACTCGCGCCTGTCGCCATGCATTTCGGCATCGATCCCGTGCATTTTGGTCTGATCATGGTGGTCAATCTCGCGCTCGGCATGATCACGCCGCCCTTCGGCGTGAATCTTTTTGCGGCTTGTACAGTCGCGCGAATATCGCTGGATCGGATCATCCCGTATCTCCTGCCCTTCGTGCTGGTCATTTTGGGATGCCTGATGCTGATTACCTATATCCCAGGCATTAGCCTGACTTTGCGCGATCTTGCCTACAAATAGAGCACCGTGCTCACGTACAATCTGATCAGCTTGGAGAGAATTCTTCACTGAATCGCCGAAGGCGCAGCTTCAATGCGAAGTGAACGCTCAGGCAAAAAGGACAAGCACCGAAAACCACGCGGTTTTCACATTCTGTTGGAGAGAGCTTGCATGCAAACTGCAAGCCACCGAAGGGGCAAGTGGCGAGAATTGGTCTGCCATGAATCTCTCAGGTAAAGCGGACAACAGGGTTCAATCATCCATAGGCTCATCGTTGGCCTGTGTCTATTTTTGATTTGGAAACCCTGCATGTCTGATAGTCCATCACCCCAAGAATTGCTTCAAGTCCCGCTCAATGCACTGCACCTTGAGCTCGGAGCTCGCATGGTGCCATTTGCTGGCTATTCGATGCCCGTGCAATACCCCGCCGGCCTCATGGCCGAGCATGCGCACACGCGCACTGCCGCCGGCCTCTTTGATGTCTCGCACATGGGGCAAGTGCGCCTTGATGCGCCGACGCATGAGGCTCGCGCACTGGCACTCGAATCATTGATCCCAATGGATGTTTTGGGCCTCAGTATGGGCAAGCAGCGCTACGGCCTGCTCACCAACGATGAAGGCGGCATCATCGATGATTTGATGTTCACCAATCGTGGTGGCCATATTTTCATTATTGTCAACGGCGCTTGCAAACATGGCGATTTGGCTTGGATGAATGCGCGCTTGACAGCAAGCCATCCAACAGCAAAGCTCACCTACATGCCGCAAGACGCTTTGCTTGCGCTGCAAGGCCCACAAGCTGTGGCAGCGCTGTCTCGCATGATTCCTGGCGTTGAAAAACTCATTTTCATGACAGGTGGTGATTTCAATTGGCAAGGCATCCCATTGTTCATCACAAGAAGCGGCTACACCGGTGAAGACGGCGTGGAGATTTCCGTGCCGGGCGCGCAAGCAGACACCTTTGCTCGCGCTCTGCTTGCTCTGCCTGAAGTCAAACCCATTGGCCTCGGCGCGCGTAATTCGCTGCGCTTAGAAGCTGGGCTGTGTTTGTATGGCAACGATATTGACACAAGCACTGATCCGATCGAAGCGGCGCTGCTCTGGTCGATTCAAAAGGTGAGGCGCGGCGGTGGAGAACGCAGCGGAGGTTTTCCGGGTGCTACAAAATTGCTAGCATACAGCGCAATGAATACGCCGGCAACTGATACGAAACCATCTAGAAAACGAGTGGGGTTGATCGCCCAAGAGCGCATCCCCGTGCGCGATGGCACGGAGCTCTTCAGCATCGAAGGCCAGCCAATCGGCAAAGTCACCAGCGGCCTGCTTGCGCCCACGATCAACCAGCCTATTGCCATCGGATACGTTGCGCTCGAATTCACAGCGCCAGACACCATTGTTCACGCCATGGTGCGCGGCAAACCCGTCCCCATGAAAGTCTGCGCCATGCCCTTTGTGCCGCAGCGCTATTACCGTGGAAATTAAATGGTATCTGACCCCATTTAATTTGTGACCCCATTTAATTTGACCCCATTTCATTTACTTTTAGGAGAACTCTCATGACGATGAAATACACCGAAGACCATGAATGGCTCAACGTCGATGGCGATACCGCCACCGTGGGCATCACGCACCATGCGCAAGACGCGCTGGGAGATGTGGTGTTTGTCGATTTGCCAGAAGTGGGCAAAACCTATGCGCAGAAAGATGTGGCGGGCGTGGTGGAAAGCGTCAAGGCTGCGGCTGATGTGTACATGCCAGTCAGCGGCACAGTCATCGAAGTGAATGAAGCTTTGCGTGCCGATCCAGCGCTTGCCAACAGCGATCCGCTCAAAGCGGGCTGGTTTTTCAAAGTCAAACTCTCAGATGCTGGCCAACTGGCTGCACTGATGGACGAGACGGCTTATACGGCGTTTGAGCAAAACGCCTGATTGTTGAATTGAAGAATGGAACACGGAAGTCACGAAAGTTTCACGGAAGACACAGAAAAGAAAATTGTATTTTCTGTGTCTTCCGTGCATCCTCCGTGTCTTCCGTGCTCTCAAGTCCGCTGATAGAAACAACCTCCAATACAGAAAGTGTTGCGCCA
>JANNED010000183.1:0-2054 GCA_031388245.1 Variovorax sp. | reverse complement strand
CAAGGATTCTCCGTAAGAGCCAAATTGCGTGTCAGCCGTTGGCAAGGAGAGGCTCAAGGAGCTGTACGTACCCGTGGTGCTTGGGTTGCTGGCCAATTCACCAGTCGCCAGATCAAAGCGAAGATTTCTGAATTGCGGCATTGCGCCAGAGTCTGCCCAGAATGCTTTTCCGCCTTCAATGCGCCCAGGAACGTCGTAGTTATCAAAAGTATCCACACCTGCGGCAGTTCCGAGATTTTTAGCAGCGCGCGCCGCATCTACATTGACTTGCAAAGCCAGCGGATCAATCAGATTGCACTGAATACTGGCATAAGTGTTTGTGTAGCTATTAGTGCTGCTGTCACGTTGGCCAGAATACGAATACAAATTAACACTTGACTCGCCTTGTGCGCTGTAAATGTTGAAATTCTGATATTCATCACGACCATTTGAGTTTCCATTGATCGTGTACGAAGGCGTTTGCGTTGTACCAGATACGGACCAAGCAGTATTTTGCATATTGGCAAACACTGTATTCCACAAAGTACTGATTGCACCTGTTTCGGTAGTCGCCGCTTTCATGCTGATATCGCCGCTGGATGTGATCACTAGGCTTGCGGTGTACAAACTTGAAGATGGAATGTTTTGACTTGTTGTGTTGGTGTTGATATCAATTCTGCGCGTGCAGTTCTCCATCGCAAACGATTTGCTCGCTGCGCCTGGCGCCACGAACACCGCTGGACTGGCCCATGCAACTGCTGGCAGCTCAGGCAATGGTGTGGCTCCTGAACCCGTAGGCGAGGCAGAGTTTCCGCCGCCGCCGCATGCCGCGAGTAAGCCAGCCAATGAGAGTGCTGCTCCGGCTTTGAACATTGAAGTAAATGTCATAGCTATTTCCTTTAAAAATGAGTGTGTTTTCTTGGCTCAGCGCAAATCGCGTTATTGTTAGAAAACATGTACTTGAAATACATGTGTATGTTATTCCACACGCTTTTTCACATGTAGTAACAAAGCATTCTTTTTGGAGCGCGGTGTTGAATACGAGCAACACGAAAGATAAATATTTTTTAAATAGCATCTTCATCGCGCATTGATATCTGAGAAATTTCTTCGCGAGTCCATCAAAAGTAGTACAGCTCTGCTGTGATGAGGGTGCTGAAAATGCCCAGCTCTATAATGATTTGTGATTGACGAAGAGATGATTCTTCACTCGTCAGCACATTTGGCCTGACGCAAATTAAAGCAGGCTCGCGCAAGGTTTAAAACTATTTTCTTAATATGCCCAGCAACCAATACGAAACCTTCATGCGACATGTGTTTGAGCACGGCATCGCCAAAACGGATCGCACCGGAACGGGCACGCGCTCGGTGTTTGGCCATCAAATGCGCTTCAATCTTGCCGAGGGCTTTCCGCTGGTGACGACGAAGAAGGTGCATCTCAAATCCATCATTTTGGAACTGCTCTGGTTCCTTCGCGGCGATGGCAATGCCAATTGGCTGCAAGAGCGCGGCGTGACGATCTGGGATGAATGGGCGAACAAGGAAACCGGCGATCTTGGGCCGGTCTATGGCGTGCAATGGCGCAGCTGGCCGACGCCTGATGGCGGGCATATCGATCAAATCGCGCAAACTGTGGAGCAGCTCAAAACCAATCCTGATTCGCGCCGCATCATCGTGAGCGCTTGGAATGTGGCTGATTTGCCCAAGATGGCGCTGATGCCTTGCCATGCGTTTTTTCAGTTTTATGTGGCACCAACCACTGAGCCCGGAGGCAAAGGCAAGCTCTCTTGCCAACTCTACCAACGCAGCGCCGATATTTTCCTCGGCGTGCCTTTCAATATCGCCAGCTACGCCTTGCTCACCCACATGCTCGCGCAGCAATGCGATTTGGATGTGGGCGATTTCATCTGGACGGGCGGCGATTGCCATATTTACAGCAACCATGAGAACCAAGTAACCACCCAACTCACCCGCGAGCCCTTCCCATATCCGCAGCTCGTGATCAAGCGCAAACCTGCTTCTATTTTCGACTACGAATATGAAGATTTTGAAGTGGTCAATTACCAGCACCACGC
>JANNED010000056.1:0-2225 GCA_031388245.1 Variovorax sp. | reverse complement strand
TCCGCCGGGGTGTAACGCACGGCATTGCCGACCAGGTTGGAGAAGGCACTGTGCAATTCGGCCGTTGCGCCGCCAATCTCGTGGCCTTGCCATTCGGCCGAATCGTTCAATGCGATCCGGTGCTGGGCTTGTTTGGCATGCGCCAACGTGGCCGATAGTTCCATCGCTTCGCTCGACAAACCGCGCAGCACGGCAGACAGGGGCTGCCATTCGATACGGCCTACTGGCGGGCTGCCTTCCAGGCGTGACAGGGTGAGCAGGTCGTTCACAAGGGTTTCCATGCGCTGGGTCTGCTGGGCGATCAGGCCGAGGTAACGCTGGCGTTGCAGTTCCTCCAATGGCAACGATTGCAGGGTTTCGACAAACCCGCTGACCACGGTGAGTGGTGTGCGAATTTCGTGCGACACATTGGCCACAAAATCGCGCCGCATCACCTCGGCTTGTTCCAGCGCCGTGATGTCGCGTGACAGCAGCAGGCTGCGCCCTTCGCGGTAGGGGTGAATTTGCAGTGAAATCCGCACCGGGTGCGACGCCGTAGCGGCGTGCCCTGGCATCACCAGGCTTTTGCCGAAATCCCGTTCAGCCAGGTAATTGGCAAAACCGGGGTCACGCACCAGGTTGCCAATGTGCTGCATCAGGTCGCGGCCGGTCTGGAAACCAAAGTGGGTGCTGGCAGTTTGGTTAAACCACTCGATCGCGTTTTGGGTGTCCAACAGCACGACGCCATTGGGCGAAGCCTGCAAGGCCTCCAGAAATTGCTGCAAGCGGTTGTCGCTATCTTGCGCCACGCGCTCACGGTCCCGCAGCAGTTTGCGCGCCCGCTCATAAACACCGCGCCAAATACCAGCCAGTTTCACTTCGGATTTTGTGTCCCCCTGGCGCAGCCATCCCAGCAAACCGGCGTAGCCCCTTGCATCCAGCAACAACCAGAGCATGGAACCAGCCAAGCCACCAATCCATGCGCCGTGCAGCGGAGCCCGCGCCGCAGCCAACCCTGCAAGCCACCAACCCAGCAGCCCGCAGCTGACCTGACACGCCAGTAAATAGAACAGCCTCACGTGTTGGTTGCCTTCACCAATGATTACATTGCACGCGACGCTACCATAGGGGCGAGGTCAAGCGGCAGGCTGACCTGTTACCCGGTAACCTGCGCCGCGCACGGTTTCCACCAACACGCCGGCATCGCCAAGGGCCTCGCGCAGGCGCTTGACATGCACGTCCACCGTGCGTTCTTCAATAAAGACGTGGTCACCCCACACCTGGTCGAGCAACTGCGCCCGGCTGTGCACGCGTTCGGGTTTGCTCATCAGGTATTGCAGCAGGCGGAATTCAGTGGGGCCAATCTTCAAGGCCTGCTCGTTGAAGGTGACCCGGTGCGTGGCACCGTCCAGCGCCAGGCCGGCAATTGCCACCACACCACCGGCCTGCTCGGGCGCGCGGCGACGCAACACGGCACGAACACGGGCCAGCAGCTCTTTGGTGGAGAAGGGTTTGGTGATGTAGTCGTCGGCACCACCATCCAGCCCGTTCACACGGTCGGCCTCATCACTGCGGGCCGTCACCATGATGATGGGAACAGCCTTGGTGCGGTTGTGGTTGCGCCAGCGCTTGGCCAGCGCGAGGCCACTTTCACCCGGCAACATCCAGTCCAGCAAAATCACATCGGGCAAAACAGCATCGAGCTCTTTTTGCGCGGTCACGCTGTCCATCGCCCAGGTGGTGCGAAAGCCGTTGTGGCGCAGGTTCACCGCCATCAGTTCAGCGATGGCGGGTTCGTCTTCAACGATCAAGACTGCTGGCAAGTTACGCATTTGAATACCTTGCTCGGCCGGCGCTAACGCACCACCGACTCAATCTGTTCCATCGGCACATGCCGCACGTCTTCGCCCTTCACCACGTAGATGATGAACTCGGCAATGTTTTTGGCGTGGTCGCCAATTCGCTCAATCGCTTTGGCCAAGAACAACAAATCCAGGCTGGGCGAAATCATGCGGGGGTCTTCCATCATGTAGGTGATGAGTTTGCGCACAAAGCCGTCGAACTCCTGGTCGATCTGGTCGTCTTCTTTCAGAATCGAAACTGCCGCCGTGGTGTCGAGCCGGGCAAATGCGTTCAACGCCTTGTTCAGCAGGGCCGAAGCCAGATCGGCCGCCACCCGCAACTCGCGCGAAGGCAAGGTCCGCGGGCCGCCGCTGGCAATGATGGAACGCACCATGCGGGCGATT
>JANNED010000087.1:0-4016 GCA_031388245.1 Variovorax sp. | reverse complement strand
TGCGCAAGGGGCATATTCGCGAGATTGGTTTATCTGAAGTGGGCGCGGAGAATTTGCGCAAAGCGCACGCGGTGCACCCGATTGCAGCGATGCAAAGCGAATACAGCTTGTGGACGCGCGATCCGGAGATTGCGGTGCTGCAAGCTTGCAAAGAGCTGGGCGTGGGCTTTGTGGCTTTCAGTTCAGTGGCGCGGAAATTTTTTGGCGGGCTAACGGACATGAACACGCTCGATGCGAAAGATATTCGCCGCACCATGAGCCGTTTTCAGGGCGATAACTTGCAGAAAAATCTTGCATTACTGCCCCCGATGGAAGCGATGGCAACAGACATGGGCGTAAGCATCGCGCAGCTTGCACTGGCTTGGGTGCTCGCGCAAGACGATCACATCGTCTCGATCCCCGGAACGACTGATGTCCAGCACATGAAGGATAACTTCGCTGCGCAGGATATTAGTTTGAGTTCAGCGCAAGTAGAACAACTCAATCAAATGATCAATCGCCACAACGTGAGTGGCCCGCGCTACGACGCTCAATCGCAATCCGAAGTAGATACGGAGTGCTATTGATTAAATAGCACTCCGCGCAATCAATACGCCGGCTACATGCAGAAATAGCTTATAAATATACGACTGGCGTGCATGTGTGAGACAGTTTAGTCATTCAAACGGGCTTGGGCGCAAGCTCAGCGCGCCTGCGATTCGGTTTGACCCACATTCTGAAGACAAGCCAGCCGATCAACAGCGCGCCCACACTGAAGACGATATCCCCAGGCACGCGCATCCATACCAGCAAATGAATCAGCGGCTTGCCCATGAAATCTTGCGAGCGTGCAAACCAATAGCCATGCTCCAGCGCAGCTTGCAGTTGCAACACGCCAATGGGCAGCAAGGTGAGCAAAGCCATCAGCGATAAGCCGATATTGAGTGACCAAAATGCACTGGCCAAAGTGGTGTTGTTCCATTGCGCATCCGGCCTCAAGCCGCGCAAGCAAAACAGCATCAAGCCAATACCCAGCATGCCATACACACCAAACAGTGCGGTGTGGCCATGCAGTGGCGTGAGATTGAGGCCTTGCATGTAATACAGTGCCATGGGCGTATTGATCAAGAAACCAAACAAGCCAGCGCCCACTAAATTCCAAAAACTCACCGCCAGAAAAAACATCACAGGCCAGCGATAGCGCTCCATCCAAGCCGTGGCTCGGCTGTGCCGCCAAGTCTCGTAGGCTTCAAGGCCAATCAATGCCAGCGGCACCACCTCCAGCGCTGAGATGCTTGCGCCGAGTGCCACCACAGCAGTCGTCGTGCCAGCGAAATACAGATGATGGAATGTGCCCAAGATACCGCCCGCCATGAAGATGATTGTGGCAAACAGCACATTCACGGTGGCAGTGCTGCCGCGCACCAAGCCCAGCCTCACAAAAATAAAGCTGATCACTGCCACTGCAAACACTTCAAAGAAGCCCTCCACCCAAAGATGCACGACCCACCAGCGCCAATATTCCACCATCGACAAATGCGTATGTTCGCTCCACATGAGCCCCGCACCAAACAGCAGCCCAATAGCCACGGTCGATAAAAACAGCAGACCAACGATGGACGACATTTCATCTTTGCGCTTCAATGCGGGCCATAGCGCGCGGCCGCAGAGCACCAACCAGAGCAGCAAGCCAATGAATAAAAACCATTGCCAAAACCGCCCCATGTCCACATATTCCCAGCCTTGATGACCGAACCAAAAGTTATGCTCCAAGCCCAGTTTCTGCATGACAGCGAGCCATTGCCCGGCGAAGGCACCGATCACAATCACCAACAAAGATACGAATAGGATGTTCACACCTAGTCTTTGATACTTTGGCTCATGACCGGAAATGGCGGGACCAATATACAAGCCGGTCGCCAACCATGCTGTGGCAATCCACAGCACGGCCAATTGCGTATGCCAGCTGCGAGTGATGCTGTAGGGCAAGACCTCAGACAAGGCGATACCGTAAGCGTCTTGTCCTTCAACTTGGTAATGCGCGGTGATCGCGCCGAGCAGAATTTGAACAAGAAAGAGTGCAATCACAAGCCAAAAATATTTGGCAGTGGCCTTCATCGAAGCTGTCGGGACAAGATCTTGGAGTGGGTCGTTCAAAGGTGGCGTTGGCGCGTTGGCAATGTCTTTTGGATGCCATACGGCGTGATGCCAAGCCAACAAGCCAATGCCTGCGAGCATGAACACAATACTGAATACCGTCCAGATCAAGGCGGATGGCGTGGGCGAATTGCCCACCAAAGGCTCGTAAGGCCAATTTTGCGTATAACTCATGGACAAGCCGGGGCGCTCGGTGACGGTTGCCCAGCTCGTCCAGAAGAAAAATGCTGCGATGGCTTTGCGGTGCTGTGCATCAGGAATCGTGTTCTCGCGCATCGCATAGCCCGAGCGTAGTTTTTGCGTGGCGGGGTCGCTGGAGAACAAGCTCTCGTAGTGCTGCGAGACTTGTGCAATGGCTTGTGCACGGTCTGCGCTGATCAAAATACTGTTGGCATTGGGATCGAAAGTATTCTTACGGACGAGTGGGCGCAGATCAGTTTGTAAATGCGCTTGCTCGCTAGCGCTGAGTTTTTCATAGGGCCGAGAGTTTGTGCGCTGCGCCAAAATATCCAGCCAGGCAATCGATTCACGATGCAGCCAATCTGCCGACCAATCGGGTGCAACCAACGCACCATGCCCCCAAATCGAGCCCAGTTGCTGGCCGCCAATGCTTTGCCACACTTGCCTGCCGCGCTCAATATCCGCTCGGGTATAGATTGCGCTGCCCGTCTCGGAGACCACGGTCTCAGGCATGGGTGGCGCTTGCCGGTGAATCTCTCCGCCCATCCAGAGCAAAATACCAAAACCAAGCACGAGCAATGTGCCTAAGCTCCACCAAAGTCTGCGCGTTGTTGTCATGATGAATCTCCTTGGGTTGAGATAAGCACGAAAGCTTGGCGAATCGGGGTTACTCCACGAGCAGCACCGGTACATCGCAACTAGACACCACGCGCTGCGCCACCGAGCCCATCAGCAGACGGCCAATCACGCTGTGCCCGTGCGTGCCCATCACGATCATTTGGGATTTTTCTGTTTTCGCAGTTTTAACGATGTCTATCGACGGGTTACCGATGATCCAGTCTGCGGTGTAGTTCGTGCCGTGGCGATCTAGAAATTTACGGATGGGTTGCAGCACTTTCTCTGCTTCTTGGGTGTGATAGTTCATCACCATCTCTTTGCCTGCCACAGAATTCACGCGCGGCGGCATTTTCATCTGCACATGCAAGACATGCAAATGGTCTGTCTCACTTAATAAAGTGGCGTGGTTGACCAAAAAAGCCAAAGCCTTTTTAGTGTAGGCGCTGCCATCAGCTGCAAGCAAAATATTCATAGCGCTCACCTCAAAACGAGCACAGGAATATGGGAATGCGTGAGCACATCCAGCGTCTCGCTGCCTAGCAGCACACGGCCCAGGCCTTTGCGGCCATGCGAGGCCATGACGATCAAATCGCATTTGTGTTTTTTGGCTGCTTTGATGATGCTCTCAGACACTGAGCCTGTGTGTGCGCCAGTGATGGCCTTGGCTTTTACGCTGTGGCGATGCGCTTCTTCTTGCACCGCATCCACCATAGCCTGAGCCTCCTGATGCCACGCTTTTTCAATCCGTCCCACTTCTGATGCAGTCAAAACGACAGCACCTTCAAAATACATGCTGGGATAGCTCGACACGGCGCTGTAGGCGATGACTTCTGCGTCTAGCGCCACAGCTAGCGAAATGCCGCTAGAGACGGCTTTTTCCGACAGCTCGCTGCCATCGGTGGCAATCAAAATACGCTGGTACATGATGAGACTCCTTTGATGTGAGTCTCAAGCTTAAGAAAAGCTTGACTGATGCGTATTGATCTATGTCAAGCGATCTGCGGTTTTTTCATGCCATGCGCAGTGTTGGCAAGCGGTATTTTTAGCAGTGGGTGATGCTGGCAATCGCTGTCATCATCGTG
>JANNED010000074.1:0-2480 GCA_031388245.1 Variovorax sp. | reverse complement strand
CCAACATCGAGTGAGCTGATAACCTCATTTGTGGCGAGTCAATGCATAGACCTTGGCTAGCTCTTTCACCCCAGCTTCAATCAAATGGCTAGGTATGGCGGCATAACCTAATCGCATATGCGCTTGGGTTGCAGGAGATGACTTTTTAAAGAAGATGTCACCCGGCTCAATCAACACACCTCGCGCTGCGCAGCTTTCGGCCAGCGTCTGTGTATTCAAGCCATCAGGTCCTTTGATCCAAGCCCCCGAGCCGCCTTGAGACGGCATCATTTGAAACTGCGGTAAGTACTTTGAAAACGCTTGAGTAAGCAACTCGCGTCGCTCTTTGTACGTCACGTTCAATTTACGAATAAACGCATCATGGTGCCCTTGTGCAATAAAGAGGCTAGCGGTATGAGAATTGTTGGCAGGCGTGTGCCTGATGATGAGACGCCGTAGCGCCCTTAGCTCGCGTATCAGCTCAGCGGGTGCCACGATGTAGCCAATCCGCAAGCCATGTGCTAAGGTCTTTGATAAGCTACCTAGGTAAATCACACGCCCATCGGTGTCTAAGCTCTTGAGGGCTGGTAACGGTCTGCCAGAAAAGTTCAGCTCGCTTTCGTGATCATCTTCAAACAGCACCATGTCGCGCTTTTTGGCTAGAGCCAGAATCTCTTGCCTGCGCGCCAACGGCATCGTGACTGTCGTCGGACACTGGTGACTTGGGGTGACGTAAACATAGGCACACTGGCTCATCGCGCGCGAAGCAATCAGTCCGTTCTCGTCAATTGGCAGCGCCTTCACATGATCACTGCGTAATAAAAAATTGTTGCGTGCATCTGGATAGCCAGGGTCTTCAATACCCACAACCGTCTGGCGGTCTAGCAGCACATTGGCGAGCAAATAACAGGCCATTTGCGCGCCTGAAGTGACCAATATCTCATCTCGCCTCGCCATGATGCCGCGCGCTGGTAAAAGCCGATGCTGAATTTGATCGAGCAGGGCTTCGGAGTCGCGGTTGATGTGGTCTTGCGCCCATTTTCTGACGGCGGGTACAAAAAGCGCTTGGTGCGCACAAGCTCGCCAATCTTTCAGTGGCACCAGACTCGCATCAAACTGGCCGTAAACGAAAGGGTAGGCAAAGTCTTGCCAGTTGGCGGGCTTGATGATGTTGCGTTGCTCAGCAACGCTGGAAACGATTCGGGCATCCCACTGGATACCAGCAGGTACCTCCGCTTGAGGATATGCCTCCACCGCTTGACCCAGCAAGATGTCGCCGTTGACCACAAGACCACTGCGCGGCGTAGCAATCAGAAAACCTTTGTCCACCAACACTTGCAAAGCCAAAGACACCGTGTTGCGCGATAAGCCCAAGGCTTCTGCTAACGCACGGCTTGTCGGAACTTTAGCCCCAGCAGGCACCAAGCCCATCAGGATCGAATGCACCATCATCTCCTTGATCCTGCCTTGCAGCGTGGTGCTGCTGCCCGAGAACTGGGGGAAAAGCTTCGCCCAGATACCTGTGATCTCTTGCTTTTGTCTCATGGCTCAATCCTGTCAACGAAGTCAATGTGCGCACTTGTTTGGTGTTTTGCACCAACACAGTGTTGCGCAGAAAGAGGCTAGGCAACTTAAATGGTGCGTTATTTGCGAACCATCGAAAACCCGTAGGGGTTTTCATTTTGGCACCAAAGTAAAACCAATCTGGCACTATGCTGCAAAAAAAGATTTGCCTACTATCCATTCAGATTTCACGATTCCTTTGCAAGTGATCTCTTTTCAAACTCAACTCGTCTGCAAATTCTTTTACTGAATGGACACCATGAAACACCTGCTCAAAACCCTGCTCATCGGCACAGCCTTCACCCTCACCATGGTCTCGCAAACCATGGCCCAAACCAAAGTGGTGATTGGCCACTTTGGTGATCCTCTGCCGTATAAATCGCTCATTGCCAACGGAGCGCTTGACAAAGCCACAGGCTGGACGATTGAGTGGCGCCAGTTCGCATCTGGTGCTGAGGTGAATGCGGCTATGGCTTCTGGCGGCATACAAATTTCTGAAATCGGCTCGTCGCCATTGTCTGCGGGTCTGAGCTCGGGCATCGACTATCAGGTGGTGTCGTTTGGCAAAGTGATCGATAGTTCAGAGGCGTTGGTCAGCAGAAACGGCGCCGGTATTGAAAAGGGAGCCGATTTGAAAGGTAAGAAAATTGCCGTACCCATTGGTTCAACCGCGCACTTCTCACTCATGGGCGCTTTGAAAATGTACGGATTGACAGAAAAAGATGTCACTGTCCTTGGTATGTCGCCACCAGAAATTGCTGCAGCATGGGCGCGAGACGCGATTGATGCAGCTTTTGTTTGGGTGCCTGTTCAAGCCAAGTTACGCGAGAACGGCAAGGTCATGGTGACTGCGGGTCAAGTTGCCAAAACGGGTTTCAATACATTCAACGCATGGGTTGTCCACAACAAGTTCCAAACACCCGCAAATCGCGCTGGCC
>JANNED010000048.1:0-7089 GCA_031388245.1 Variovorax sp. | reverse complement strand
TGGTGCTCAATGACGAAGTGCTGGTGGCCTATGGGCAAAACGGCGAAATGCTGCGCCCCGAAAATGGCTACCCGCTGCGCCTGATCGTGCCTGGCGTGCAGGGTGTGAGCTGGGTCAAATACCTGCGGCGCATAGAGCTGGGTGACATGCCGTATGCCACCAAGGATGAGACGATTCACTATGTGGATTTGATGCCCGATGGCCTGCATCGGCAATACACGAGCATCCAAGAAGTCAAATCTGTGATCACTTCACCCAGCGGCGGTCAGGTGTTGCTGGACAAAGGCGCGCATCAGATCACGGGCTTGGCTTGGAGCGGGCGCGGCAAGATCAGAAAAGTGGATGTGAGCATGGATGGCGGGCGCAATTGGCAGAGCGCACGCCTGCAAACCCCCGTGCTCTCCAAATGCCTCACGCGCTTTGTGTTGCCCTGGCAATGGGATGGCAAACCATCATTGATCTTAAGCCGTGCTGTAGACGAGACAGGGCATATTCAGCCGACCTATGCCGAGCTGCGTAAAGTGCGCGGGTCAAGAAGTGTGTATCACAACAATGCGATTCAGACATGGCTGATCGAAGAGAGTGGCGAGGTGAAAAATGTTCAGCTTTCTTAAACCTTTGATGTTCAAAAAAGAAGAACACGGAAGGCACGAAAACTACACAGAAGACACGCAAGTGAATACAGCCTTTGATTTTTTCTTCCCATGGTCTTCTTTCGCGACTTCCGTGCAACTTTCGTGGCTTCCGTGTTCTATTCTTGCCTTCACAAGTTTATTCGTAGCAACAACTACAGCGCAAACAAAGTTTGAAGGCATAGGCCGCCCAGCAACCGTGGCAGAAGTCAAAGCCTGGGATATTGACGTTCGCCCTGATTTCAAAGGCCTTCCCGCCGGCAAAGGCTCGGTCGTTCAAGGCGAGAAAATTTGGGAGGCGCAATGCACGGGCTGCCATGGCAGCTTTGGCGAGAGCAATGAAGTGTTCACGCCGATAGCAGGAAACACGACGGCGAAAGACATCGAAGCCGGCAGCGTCGCGTCGCTTCTTACTGGGGCGAACACGCCGCAGCGCACTACGCTGATGAAGCTCTCCAGCCTTTCTACCCTATGGGATTACGTCAACCGTGCCATGCCTTGGACGGCACCTAAATCGCTCTCCAGCGATGAGGTCTACGCAGTAACGGCTTACATGCTGAATCTTGGAAATATCGTGCCGGCAGACTTCACGCTGAGCGATCAAAACATTCGCGAGGTGCAAAAGCGCCTGCCCAATCGCGACGGCAAAACCACCGCGCATGCGATGTGGCCAGGCAAGGAACTGGGCGGCAGGCCCAAGCCCGATGTGCAAGGCTCGGCTTGTATGAAGAATTGCAAGGCTGATCCGAAGGTGGCGAGCTTCCTGCCGGCGCATGCGCGCGATGCGCATGGCAATTTGGCGGAGCAATCGCGCGAGTTTGGCGGCATGCGGGGCGCGGATACCACCAAGCCGTCTATCGTTTCAAGCTCGGCTCAAGTTTTTAAGACAAATCAAACGCTCACCGGCAAAGAATCTGCGCTGGGTGCTACGAATTCAGGAGCAACTACAGCCGCTTCTTCCGCACCAGCAGCCACGCAAATAGCCACGCCAACACCCGTTCCCACACCCGCGCCATCATCAGCCGGTGGGGCCGCAGCTGCTCAACTCAAATCGTTTGACGTGATGCCCACGCTGCAAAAATACGCCTGCATCGCCTGCCATGGGATGGACAATAAATTGGTTGGCCCCAGCTTCAAGGAGATTGTGGCCAAACAAGGCAAACGCACGGATGCACAGGCTTATTTGAGCGCAAAAATCAAAAACGGCGGGCAGGGCGTGTATGGGCAAATCCCCATGCCTGCGCAAAACCTCGGTGAGGCGGAGGCTGCGCGGGTGGCGCAGTGGCTGGTGCAGGGGGGGCAAAAATGAGGGATGATTCCAATTGCAATGTGTTGCAAGCCCTTTAAAATTAATCCATCTTTAGGAGAGTTTGATGAAACGTCGTGATTTGAATCAAAAAGGTGCAGCGCTCATGGCCTTGGCTGCAAGCGCAGGCTGGCTCCCGGCAGGGGGCTTTGCGCAGGCCACTACACAAGCTGCGGGCTGGAACAAAGCCGCTTTTGACACCAAAAGCTTGGCCGATGCTGTCAAAGCCATGGGCGGCACCAGCGCCGCCACGCTGAGCGCCGATGTGCAGCTGACCGCGCCCGAGATTGCCGAAAACGGCAATGTGGTGCGCATTGGCGTTGCCACCACCAACCCAGCGGTCACGCAAATTGCGCTGCTGGTAGAGAAAAACCCAAGCGCTGTGAGCGCCGTGTTTGAGGTGATCGCTGGCACCGATGCCAATTTCGCCACCAACATCAAGATGGGGCAATCGAGCAATGTGTATGCGCTGGCCAAAGCGGGGGATAAATTCCTCTATGCACAGAAAGAAGTCAAAGTTACCCTTGGCGGCTGTGGCGGCTAATTGCTGCTACTGCGCGAGCTGTATGCGTCGTTGCGAGGCTATCTGAAAATCCTCATGTGCTTGAAGCACACTCCGGTTTTCAGCCAGCCACGCGTCTAGCCTAAAGCTCGCTCGCTACGCAGCAAAGTATATTTTTTAGGAGAAACACCATGTCTTCAGCTGATCCGATGCGCATCCGCGCCCAAGTCCAGGGCGACAAAACCACCGTGCGTGTGCTCGTGAGCCACGAGATGGAAACCGGCCAGCGCCGCGCTGCCGATGGCAAGCTCGTGCCCGCGTGGTTCATCCAAACCATCAAAGCCGAATACGCCGGCAAACCCGTCTTCAGCGCCCAATGGGGGCCGGCGGTCTCGAAAAACCCGTTTACTCAGTTTGTCTTCAAAGGCGGCAAAGTGGGCGATAAAGTGAAAGTCACTTGGGTGGACAACCAAGGCGGCACGCGCACGGACGAAGCGGCGATTGCTTGATTGATTCTTGGTATTTATAGTGTATCGAATACCAACTCCTGAACGCGAAAGGAGCAAAAGTTACGCGAAAGCCACGAAAAATACTGCAAAAAGAAGAGTAAAAGCTCAAAAAGCAAAACCTACTTTGGACTATTTGTATTTTCTTTTCAGCGCTTTTCGAGTAACTTTTGCGTCTTTCGCGTTCAAAAAACCTCACCGAGGAGATATATTTTGAACAATAAGCGCCCGTTACCCGGCATATTCATTGCGCTAGGCGCTACGCTTTTGATAGCAGCAGCTGCCCAAGCCCAGCAGAAATCCGCGCAAGATGCCATCAACGAGTACCGCCAATCCCTGCAAGATGGCAACCCGGCTGATCTGAACGCTGCGCGTGGTGAGGGCTTGTGGAATGCCAAGCGTGGCGCTTCAGGCTCACAAAGGTCGCTCGCGGAGAGCTGCGATCTAGGCCTAGGCGTTGGTCAAGTCAAAGGTGCCGTGGCTGCTTTGCCGAAGTATTTCGAAGACACCAAGCAAGTCATGGATGTGGAAAGCCGCCTCGTGCATTGCATGGTCACATTCCAAGGTGCCAAGCGTGAGAGCTTCACAGCCCGCACCGTTTTCAGCGGCGAAGGCCAGAAAGCCACCGATATTGAGGATTTGGTGGCCTTTGTGTACGACGAATCGCGCGATTCAACGATCAAAGTGCCGCAAGGCCACAGCGCGGAGAAAGCTGCTTACGCACGCGGCAAACAAGCCTTTTATTTCAAAGGCGGCCCGTATGATTTTTCATGCGCCAGCTGCCACAGCGAAGATGGCAAGCGCATCCGCCTGCAAGACTTGCCCAACCTCACCAAGAGCGGCCCTGCGCAAGCCGCATTCAGCCAGTGGCCCGCCTACCGCGTGAGCCAAGGTGCAGTGCGCACCATGCAATGGCGCATGTACGATTGCTTTCGCCAGCAGCGCTTCCCTGAGATGCAATACCTCTCGCAAACCTCAGTGGATCTCATCACCTTCATGGGCGTGAACGCCAATGGCGGCAAGATGGCCGCGCCGGCGATCAAACGCTGATTTTTTAGAGCTTTTTTGAAGCCAAGTTTTAAGAGCACGGAAACCACAGAAGTTGCACGAAAATCACGAAAAACTTCCGTGACTTCCGTGAAATTTTCGTGACTTCCGTGTTGCTAGTTTGTGAATTCAAATCACTTCAATTAGAGAGAATTTAATGAAAAAACAATCATTAGCCGTCATGAATACTGGGCGAATAGCTATTATTTCTGTAGCATCTGTATTGCTACTAGCAAGTTGCACCAGCCTGCCCAGCGCAGAAGAATCCTTGGCCGCTATCAAAAGCAGCTTCAATGAGCGTGGCATTGCCAAACTTGATCGCCTCGACCAAACTGAAATTCAGCGCCTCTGCTCCGAAGCCAATATGACGGGCAAAGAAGTCGATAAAAAAATCGCAGAGAAAATTCAAACCACGCTCTACGACAACATCCCGTATCCGAAAGACGGCTTCATCGGCGATTGGCGCGAAGGCGAGCGTATCGCACAAAACGGCCGAGGTATGCAATTCTCAGATGCAGCAGGCGTGCCCAACGGCGCTAATTGCTACGCCTGCCACCAAATCAGCCCAGCCGAGATCAGCTACGGCAACCAAGGCCCCAGCCTCTTGAAATATGGCGCAATTCGTCAGGTCAAAGATGCGAACGCAGCAGAGTCCGAGCCAATCGTCAAATACACCTGGGCCCGCATCTGGAACACCCACAGCGTCAACTTATGCAGCAACATGCCCCGCTTCGGCGACGCCGGCATCTTGACGCAAGAGCAGATCAAGCATGTGATGGCGCTACTGTTGTCGCCGGATTCGCCGGTGAATAAGTAAAGTCGCCTTGCTGCAAGCTTGGCGAAAGTAATGTATTATTACCTTACTTTTTTAAAGCGCTAAGGAGTATTTTCATGTCTACCTTGACGATTACCAGCAAAGGCCAAGTCACACTACGTCGCGAGCTTCTGCAACATTTGCGTGTTCGCGCGGGTGAGCAAATTGAAGCGTTCAAGTTGGCCAATGGCGTGCTCGCGCTTCAAGTCAAAAGCCAGCAAGACTGGAGTGATTTCATCGGTTGCCTTCCCTCGCCGCCAAAAGCTTTGAGCTTGGAAGAAATGAATGCAGTCATCGAGGGTGCTTGGGCGAAAACTGCATGAAGGTCACGCTCGATACCAATGTCTTGGTTCGCTTGGCCACAAAGGACGATCCTGCACAGACTGCCGTTGCCCAAGAGATATTGACCAAATGCAGCTTGATTGCTGTGCCCAATGCCGTGTTTTGCGAGTTCGTTTGGGTCTTGGTGCGAGGCTACCGCTACACACCCAGCCAAGCCGCGCATGCGGTGAGAATGCTCATGCAAATGAGGGGGGTGATGTGCAACGCACCAGCCGTCTTGGCCGGGCTGGTTTTTTTAGACAACGGCGGCGATTTCGCCGATGGTGTCATTGCGTTTGACGGTGAGCTGCTTGGCGGCCAAGAGTTTGTGAGTTTTGACAAGGGTGCTGTCAAGCTGCTCAAAGAGCAAAAGCGCAAGGCGCTGTTGTTGCAGGCGGCTTAATTTTAGAAAATATCATGCAATTGGCTACGCATTGTGTAGCCAATTTGAGAGCAAACCATCATGAACCTGACCCGCAGAGAATTCTCCTCCGTCCTCACCGCCGCCTCTGTCGCTGGCTTTCCGTTTGCGCGCGAAGCCAGTGCGCAAGAGGCGCAGCGTTTATACGATGTGCCGCGCACCGGCAATGTGCATTTGCTGCACATGACAGATTGCCATGCGCAGCTGCTGCCGATTTATTTTCGGGAGCCGGATGCGAACATTGGCATTGGCAGCATGTGGGGCAAGGTGCCGCATTTGGTGGGCGAGCATTTGCTGAAATACGCGGGCTTGAAAGCGGGCAGCGCCGAGGCGCATGCACACACGTATCTCGATTTTGAGCGGGCGGCACAGCAGTATGGCAAGGTGGGTGGGTTTGCGCATTTGGCTACTTTGGTGAAGCGCCTGAAAGCGAGTCGCCCCGGCTGCTTGCTGCTCGATGGCGGCGACACGTGGCAAGGCAGCGCGACGAGTTTGTGGACGAATGCGCAAGATATGGTCGATGCCTGCAAGCTTCTCGGCGTAGATGTGATGACGGCGCATTGGGAATTCACCTATGGCGAGGAGCGCGTCAAGCAGATCATTGAGAAAGATTTTGCAGGCAAGATTGATTTCATCGCGCAAAACGTGAAGACCAAAGATTTTGAAGACCCGGTGTTCAAGCCCTTCGTGATCAAAGAGATGAACGGCGCGAAAGTGGCCATCATCGGCCAAGCCTTTCCTTACACGCCGATTGCCAACCCGCATTGGCAAGTGCCGAGCTGGACGTTTGGCATTCAAGAGGCACAGCTGCAAAAACAAGTGAATGAAGCCAAGGCACAAGGTGCGCAAGCGGTGGTGCTGCTCAGCCACAATGGCATGGATGTGGATTTGAAGCTGGCCACGCGAGTTACAGGCATCGACGCGATCTTGGGCGGGCACACGCACGATGGCGTGCCCAAGCCAACGATGGTGACGAGGACGGACGGCCAAACGCTCGTGACCAATGCGGGCAGCAATGGCAAATTTCTTGGTGTGCTGGATATCGATGTGCAGCAGGGAAAAGTCAAAGCCGTGAACTATCGCTTGTTGCCTATTTTTGCGAACATGTTGCCCGCTGATCCGGCAATGCAGGCTTACATTGAGAAAGTGCGCGCGCCTTTCAAAGCGAAGCTCGAAGAGCCGCTGGCCATCACCGAAGGCATGCTTTACCGTCGCGGCAATTTCGCAGGCAGCGTGGATCAGGTCATCATGGATGCGCTGATGCAGGTGCGCGGTGCAGAGATCGCTTTCTCCCCCGGCTTCCGCTGGGGCACATCGCTCCTGCCCGGCCAAGCGATCACGCGCGAGCATGTGATGGATCAAACCGCCATCACCTACCCGTGGACGACGCTCTCCGACATCAAAGGCGACATGCTCAAAATCATCCTAGAAGACGTGTGCGACAACCTCTTCAACCCCGATCCGTATTACCAGCAGGGCGGTGATATGGTGCGTGTGGCCGGCATGAGCTACACCTGCGAGCCGGGTGCAAAGAGTGGCG
>JANNED010000030.1:0-2527 GCA_031388245.1 Variovorax sp. | reverse complement strand
GTGGTGCCGCTTTGTGCAAAGCTTGAATCTGCGGGCGAGGAGCCAGCGAAGGTGCTGGTGTTTCTGCCAGGGCCAAGGGGATCGACAATTGCGCAGATGCGGGCGTTATCGATGTCAACAACATACAAGGTGTTGTTGACTGCCGACCAAGCCATGCCAGAGGTTGCGGCAAACCGTTCGCTAGGTGAATCAGCGCGTCCGCGTGATCCATCGGCGCCCGCAATGACTGTTACGCCACCCGTGCCGAGGTTGATCAGGTTCACAGTGTGGACGAAACAACTTGCAAACAAGTGCGTTCCATCCGTGGCTAGGCCTAAAGGCGAGGGTACGGTTGCAACTGTTGTCACCACTGCGGTGGATAAATCTGCAGCGCGAATGGCGTCGTTGTTGACGGCAGCAATGTAGAGTGTGTTGCCCACAATGGCCAAGCCTCTGGGTTGCTGAAACAAGGCGTCAGTCCCTGTGCCGTTGGAGTTCCCAGCTACACCTGTTGTGCTGCCAGCAAACACGCTGATCGCCCCTTGGGGGCTGATCTTTCGGATGCAGTGCCTTTGAGGCTCAGAAATATACAAATTGCCAGCAGCGTCTTGCACAATGGCGCTCGGGTTGTCGAGCCGCAAGGGAGTATCCGCGTTGCCTTGCCCGCCACCATCGCCGACGAACAGCGCCACACCGGGCTGCAGCGCGATCAAAGGTTTCACGGGAGGAATGGGCATTTCGGGCGCTGGGCTGACAGCAACCGCGCTAGGATCATCGCCGCCACCGCAGGCCGACAACATACCCATGCTCATGCCCATGGCCGAAAGTGCAATAGCTTGTCGGCGTGAGATTTTTAGGCCGTGGGCAGATTGTTGTAAGCCTAGTGGGCTTGGAGGGCTGGTGTTGTTTTTGCGGCTGTTCATGATGTGCTCCAAGTTGTTGGTTTGATGCAAAGCGCTGCATGTGTTTGGATTGTTGATGGACTCATCTACCAATACAAGGCATACGCCTTTTAGAAGGGATAAATTCATCCATCTGGATGAGTCTGCGCTGTTGTAAAGCGGCCATTTTTGAATACAAAAGTGCGTGTATCCTAGATACATGAAACAAATCTTGGATGCCTTTTGGCGCGCTGCAGCTTATTGTTTGCACCCCCGCGTGATCGCGCTCTCGCTCGTGCCTTTGGTACTGATGGTGGCTATAGCACTCGGCTTGGGCTATTTCTTTTGGGAAAGCACGTTGGTATCGGTGAACGAGTGGCTGCTGAGCAGCGATTGGCTCTCCCGAGGGATGGCTTGGCTGCAGGGCATGGGCTTTGGTGGGTTGAAAGCGGTGATTGCGCCTTTGTTGCTGATCATTGCAGCCACGCCCGTGGTGGTGATTGCGTCGCTGATGTTTGTGGCTTTTCTCATGACGCCAGCGATGGTCTCGCTGGTGGCGGAGCGGCGCTTTGATGCGCTCGAGCGAAAGAAGGGCGCAGGCCTGTTTGCCAGTGTGATGTGGTCGCTGGGCGCAGTGCTCTTGGCTTTGGTCGTGTTGATTTTTTCTATACCGTTGTGGTTCATTCCGCCGCTGGTGCTCATTATTCCGCCTTTGATTTGGGGCTGGCTCACGTATCGCGTGATGGCTTTTGATGCGCTGGCTGAGCATGCGAGCAAAGAGGAACGCAATGCTCTGCTCAAGCGTCACCGCATGCAGCTCTTGGGCATGGGCGTGGTGGCGGGCTACTTGGGCGCAGCGCCTACGCTGCTGTGGGCCTCGGGCGTGATGTTCGTCGTGCTCGCACCAGTGTTTATCGTGGCGGCGATTTGGATTTACACGCTGGTGTTTGCGTTTTCATCGCTGTGGTTTGCGCATTTTTGCTTGGATGCGCTGAACCGGTTGCGCGCAGAGAGTTTACTGACTAAAACAGACATTTTTACCCCAAAATCAGATCAAAATAGCCCAGTAGCCGGCATAGAATATGCGCCGGCAGCTACTGATTTGATAGTAGATGCCACACCGAAAAAACTCTGATTCTTGTGAATATCCATGTCTTCATCTCGTTTTCACCTCATCATCGTTGGCGATGAAATCCTCTCCGGCAAGCGCCAAGACAAACACCTCTCCAAAGCCATTGAGCTGCTCGCTGCGCGGGGCTTGAGTTTGGATAGCGCTGAGTACGTCGGGGATGATCCGCAGCGCATCACGGCTGTTCTGAAACGCGCTTTCCAACAGTCAGGTGAGTCTGGCGATATCGTGTTTTCCACCGGCGGCATTGGCGCCACGCCCGATGATCACACCCGCCAATGCGCCGCTGCCGCGCTCGGCCGCGACATGGCGTTGCACCCACAAGCAGCCGACCTGATTCGCGAGCGCATGCAAGATACCGCGAAAGAGCAGGGCTTGCCCTACGAGCCTGATCGGCCCGACAACATCCACCGGCTCAACATGGGTGTGTTTCCTACGGGCGCTGGCATCATCCCGAATCCGTACAACAAGATTGCAGGGTTCAGCTGCGGGCATGTTCACTTTTTCCCCGGCTTTCCAGTGATGGCCTGGCCGATGA
>JANNED010000023.1:0-1906 GCA_031388245.1 Variovorax sp. | reverse complement strand
GCCTCATGGCCGGCCTTGGCCAAGCGCCGGCTCGCCAAGCGGCCTTCAAAGGCGGGCTGCCCAACAGCGCAGGTGCAGTGACGCTCTCCAAAATGTGCGGCTCGGGCATGCGTGCAGCCATGTTTGCGCACGACATGCTCGCCGCGGGCTCAGCAGACGTGATGGTCGCTGGCGGCATGGAGAGCATGACGAATGCGCCGCATCTGCTGCTCAAAGGCAGGAGCGGCATCCGCATCGGGCATGACCGCGTGTATGACCACATGATGCTCGATGGCTTGGAAGACGCTTACGAGCCCGGCCGCGCCATGGGCACGTTTGGCGAAGAGTGTGCCGACAAATACAAATTCACCCGCGAAGCACAAGATGCGTTTGCGATTGAGAGCGTCAAACGCGCGCAAGCTGCTACGAATTCAGGAGCTTTTCAAGCAGAGATGACGCCGGTTACCGTGAAAAATCGCTCTGGAGAAGTGCAAATCAGCGTGGACGAAGGGCCACTTAAAGCCAAGCTCGATAAGATTTCTACGTTGAAACCTGCGTTCAAAAAAGACGGCACGATCACGGCTGCTTCTTCATCATCGATCAACGATGGCGCAGCCGCACTCGTCATGATGCGCGCCAGCACCGCTGCAAAATTAGGCTGCAAGCCGCTGGCAAAAATCGCGAGCCACGCCATGCATGCCCAAGCGCCCAATTGGTTCACCACAGCCCCGGTAGGCGCGACGCAAAAAGCCTTGGCTCAAGCGGGCTGGAGCGTGAAAGACGTTGATCTGTGGGAAGTCAACGAAGCCTTCGCTGTCGTGCCGATGGCGTTGATGGAAGAACTGAAAGTCAGCCACGAGATCGTCAACATCAACGGCGGCGCCTGCGCCCTCGGCCACCCCATCGGCGCATCTGGCGCGCGGATCATGGTCACACTCATGCATGCGATGAAAGCGCGTGGCCTCAAAAAAGGCGTGGCGACGCTTTGTATTGGCGGTGGTGAAGGCACGGCGGTTTGCTTGGAGATGCTATAAATTATGTAGCATACAGTGCAGAATTTACGCTGGCAAACTACCACTTTTGATCTAAATATCGTCATGATCCTCTCCGAAGACCATATCGCTGTGCAAGATGCGGTGCGCGCTTACGTGCAAACCGAGATTGCGCCGAAATCCGCGCAATGGGACAAAACGCATCACTTCCCGAAAGAGCAGCTCAAAGGCTTGGCTGATCTGGGCTGCTATGGCGTGGCCGTGCCCGAGGCTTATGGGGGTGCGGGCTTGGATTATTTGAGCCTTGCTTTGATTTTGGAAGAGATTGCGGCAGGTGATGGCGCAACATCGACCGTGGTAAGCGTGAACAACTGCCCGGTGTGTTCGATCCTGATGGCTTGGGGCGATGAGGCGCAGAAGCAAAAGTATTTGAAACCGCTGGCAAGTGGGCATATGCTCGGTGCGTTTTGCCTCACAGAGCCGCATGTCGGCTCGCAAGCTGATGGCCTCAAAACCACGGCAACAAGAAACGGCGATCATTACGTCATCAACGGCGTGAAGCAATTCATCACGAGCGGAAAAAATGGCGATGTGGCCATCGTCATGGCCGTGACCGACAAAGCCGCTGGCAAAAAAGGCATCAGCGCCTTCTTGGTAGAGACGACAACGCCGGGCTACGAAGTCGCGCGCATTGAAGACAAGCTGGGCCAACATGCGAGCGACACGGCGCAAATTCGCTTTGAGAATTGCCGCGTGCCCTCTGAAAACTTACTCGGCGAAGAAGGCCAAGGCCTGAAGATTGCGCTCAGCGGCTTAGAAGGCGGGCGCATTGGTATCGCCGCGCAGTCGCTCGGCATGGCACGCGCTGCGTTCGAGGCCGCGCTCACCTACAGCAAACAACGCGAGAGCTTCGGCCAGCCGATTTTTCAGCACCA
>JANNED010000338.1:0-2321 GCA_031388245.1 Variovorax sp. | reverse complement strand
CAATTCAAGCGTGGTCAGGTCAAATGGGTTGTGTGGCGCGACAATCCCCGCAAACACGGCGCAAAAAATGCAAATGAAAGCCACCGCCGCAGCGACGATAGCCATCGGCGAGGTTTTGAAGCTGTAGCCGACATCGCTGTCAAGCCACTTGGAAAGCACACCCATATTGATCCTGATCTCGCTCTTATCGTTACGCTCGGTTTACTTGATACTCATCCACTTAAAAGGCATGAAGTTATCAGCCAGTTGCACCAGATCAACCTTCTTGCTCACGCCCCAAGCCAGCGCTTGCTGATGCAGTGGCAAATGGCCGATATCGTCCGCATGCAGCTTGAATGCTTCGGCAATCATGGCTTGGCGCTTGGGCTTATCGGTCTCGGATTGAATCTTCAATGTGAGCTCATCCACCTTCGGGTTGCAATACGCACCGAGGTTGAACTGGCCTGCGCCTTTATCATCCACACAACGTGTGAGCGCATTGAGTGCGTTGTGCGAATCGTAAGTGCCCGGCGTCCAGCCGAGCAAATAAAAGCTTGTATCGCGGCGCAAGATCTTGGGGAAATACGTGCCCTTACCTTCAGCCTGCAAATTGATCTTCACACCGATGCGCGAGAGATTAGCGGCCACCGCTTGGCAAATCTCGCCATCGTTCACATAACGATCATTCGGGCAATTCATCGTGACTTCAAAGCCCGTTGGGTAGCCAGCATCAGCCATCAATTTTTTGGCGGCTTCCGTGTCAAATGGCAAGCGCTTGTTCATGTTGGCATCAAAGCCATTGATACCAGGGCCGACCATCAGCGCGGTAGGGTTGGCTGCGCCACGCATCACAGTGCGTTTGATGCCCTCCACATCAATCGCTTGGTAGAAGGCTTGACGTACGCGCTTGTCTTTGAACGGATTCTTACCCTTCACGTTGGAATACAAAAGCTCATCTCGCTTTTGATCCATGCCCAAGAAAATCGTGCGCAGCTCGGGGCCTTGCATGGCTCGGGCGTTCGCGCTGGCATTCACGCGCGCCACGTCTTGCACGGGCACAGGCTCCATCACATCGATTTCGCCAGAGACGAGTGCGGCCACGCGGGTGGCATCGTTGGTAATTGGCGTGTAGATAACTTCCGTGACATTTCCATCAATCTTGCCCCAATAATTGCCGTTACGAGCGAAGCTTGTTTTGATACCGGGCTGGCGCTCACGTACTCGGAAAGGGCCGGTGCCATTGGCGCGAAAAGAGGCGGCATTCTCAATGCCTTTGCGGCGATCCACTGGCTTGGTGGCTTGGTTGTCTTCGCTCCATTTTTTGCTCATCACATACACAAGCGAGATCACTTCAGGCAGGATCGGGAACGGCGCTTTAGTGACAAATTCCACTGTGTGGCTATCAATCTTTTTGATCTCGCTCACATCATTCGTGTAGCTCTTCATATCCGAGCCATCGCCGCCTGAGCGCTGAAAGGAGAAGATCACATCATCCGCAGTAAAAGGCGTGCCATCATGAAACACCACGCCCTTACGCAGATTAAAGCGCCAAACGGTCGGCGAAGTTTGTGCCCAAGATGTGGCGAGCAAGGGCGCGAGGCTCAAATCTTTATTGCGGCCAGTGAGGCCTTCGTACACATTACCTGTGACGCTGAGCTGTAGCGATTCATTGAGCGAATGCGGATCCATCGAAAGCGCATCACCTTGGTTGCCGATACGAATCGTCTTCGCACTCGCTATCGAAATCATAGCTACTGACGCAATTAATGCGCCGGCAAACATCGTCTTTTTCATTGAAAACATCTCAATTCTCCTTTTGAGTGAAACTAAACTGAGCAAGGCATGGCCTGCTCCACCAAACTTGCAAACAAAGCGCTGCCCAGTGGGAGCACTTCATCGTTGAAATCATATTTGCTGTTGTGCAAGAAACAGCTACCTTCACCGCCCTGCCCTAAGCGCAAATAGGCACCGGGCTTAACTCGCAGCATGAAGGAAAAATCTTCCGCCCCCATGCTCGGCTCCATATCCCATTTCATATTCGCCTGCCCCACCAGACTGGTTGCAACAGCTGCTGCAAACCTCGCCTCAGGCTCGGTATTGATCGTCGGCGGATAAATGCGTTCGTAATGCACAGTGGCCGTTGCACCAAAACTTTGTGCGATGCCGCTGCACAGCTCGCGCAGACGCCTTTCAATCATGTCTTGAACGGCAGGATTAAACGTACGCACCGTGCCCACAAGCATCGCTTCGCCGGGGATCACACTCATCGCATGCACATCGCCCGCTTGCATCGCGCAAATGCTGATCACAGCCGAATCCACTGGCTTCACATTGCGCGAGAC
>JANNED010000331.1:0-13423 GCA_031388245.1 Variovorax sp. | reverse complement strand
CATCGGCTGCGAGCGCGAGCGCGCTGCGGCGCGAAGCCAGAAAAGAGGGAAAGTGCTGGTGTGTAGGAGACATGATTTTTCCTTTGATGCGGGTTGTACACGTGCAATTGCTAGTCAACTGCTCACCGAGATACGCACGCTTTAGCCGATTGGATTCAACGAAGCTCATGCTCTATTGCCCCACAACCTGCCAGCGCATCTCAATCGTGACATATTTGAGTAGTGATGAAAAGAATCTCCTTGCTAGCCATGCTTTGGCTCTTAAGCGCAGCAGCCCATGCCAACAACTTTTGCGCGGGCTTGGCGAGCTATCCCGTGCAGCCGCTGATTGGCGGAAAATCCTTTGATTTGTGCAAGCTTGATGCAAAGACGACCAAAGCCGTGCTCATCGTCAATACCGCCAGCCAATGCGGCTTCACGCCGCAGTATGAAGGGCTGGAAAAGCTCCATCAGCGCTTTAAATCTCAGGGCCTGCTGCTCGTGGGCATACCAGTCAATGATTTTGGCGCGCAAGAAAAAGGCTCCAACCAAGAGATCGCTAAGTTTTGCCAAATCAACTACGGCGTGAGCTTCACGGTCGCTGAAAAGCTGCAAACGCCGATTGGCAAAGACCCGCTTTATGCCAAGCTGATTGCAGCATCTGGCAAGTCTCCTGGCTGGAATTTTCACAAATACATCATCAATGCAAAAGGCCAAGTGCAGAGTTTTGATTCAAGCGTTGAGCCGCTGTCGCCAGCGCTCGTTCAGGCCGCTCAAACCGCATTAAAGCCGTAGAACGATAGCGTGCAGTTGATTTGATACCGTTTTGATGTCAAAATAGAGGCATATTCAATCTACTGAATGGAGCCACCATGAGCGCTGTCACACTGAGAGACCTGCCCGAAGATTTACATGCGTTTTTAAAAGCCGATGCGGCGGCTAATCATCGCTCGTTCAACAAGCAAGTGATTGTGGCGCTGGATAGCTACAGGCTGAGCAAAACCCCAGCAAACAATACGCCCAGTGCTGAGGCGAAGATAGCCCGCGTCAAAGAGATTCAAGCGCAAATTCGCAGCAAGCTCAAGCCCGACAGCCGCAGCGCCGACGAGTTAATCGGCTATGGCGACGACGGGCTGTTTGCATGAGCCGCCTTGTTGTCGACACATCTGCATTGATCGCCATTTGCCTTGATGAGAACGACGCAGATGTCATGCGTCAAACCATGGCGGCTTGCACGGAGCTTTGGATCAGCGCGCCATCCATGCTGGAGCTTGGTATTGTTGGCTTGCAGCGCGGCATCGCAGATGAGGCGCTTACCCTTCTCAAGAGTCTCAATATACAAGTTGCCGCCTTTGATGAATCGTTGGCTGCAAAAGCAATTGAGGCATTTGAGCGGTTTGGCAAAGGCAGACACAAAGCAGCTCTTAATTTTGGAGATTGCTGTAGTTATGCGCTCGCACAATCGCGCGATCTGCCTCTGCTCTTCAAAGGCGGAGATTTTTCACACACCGACGTGCGCGTTGCGCTGTCTTTGGGTTAAGGTGCAGCATGTCTGAACGCGTCATTCCCCTCGTCGACCAACGCCTTGCCGCGTTGCAAGCCAGCATCCCTGCGCAAAAAATAGCAGCGAACGGATTACTCAGTGACTCGCTTGGCCGCCCGCTGCGCGATCTGCGCATCAGCGTCACGGATCGCTGCAATTTCCGCTGCGCGTATTGCATGCCCAAGGAGACGTTTGACAAAGACTACGCTTATTTACCGCAGAGCTCCCTGCTCTCCTTTGAAGAAATCACGCGCACGGCAAGGCTCTTCGTGGCGCACGGCGTGCGCAAGCTGCGCCTCACAGGCGGCGAGCCGCTGCTGCGCAAAAATATCGAAGTGCTGATCAACATGCTGGCTGCGATCGAGACCCCCGATGGTGAGCCACTCGACATCACGCTCACCACCAATGCCAGCTTGCTGCGCAAAAAAGCGCAAGCGCTCAAAGACGCAGGATTGAAGCGCCTCACCGTCAGCTTGGATGGGCTTGACGACAGTATTTTTCGCGAGATGAACGATGTGGATTTCCCAGTCGCCGATGTGCTCGCTGGCATCGAAGCTGCGCAGGCGGTTGGCTTCCAGAGCATCAAAGTCAACATGGTCGTCAAGCGCGGCACGAATGATCAAGAAATTTTGCCGATGTCCAAGCATTTCAAGGGCACAGGCGTTACGTTGCGCTTCATCGAATACATGGATGTGGGCGCAACCAATGGCTGGCGGATGAATGAAGTCATGCCCTCGCACGAAGTGATGCAGCGCATTCATGCTGCGCTTCCTTTGGTACAGTTAGAGCCCAGTGCTTTGGGCGAGACGGCTGAGCGCTGGGGCTATGTCGGCGCAAACGGCAAGCACGACACAGCGCAAGGCGAAATCGGCCTCATCAGCTCTGTGACCCAAGCCTTCTGCGGCGACTGCAACCGCGCCCGCCTGTCTACAGACGGCAAACTCTACCTCTGCCTCTTTGCCAGTCAAGGCCACGATCTGCGCAGCCTGATTCGTGGCGGCGCGAGTGATGAAGACATCCTAGGCGCCATTGGCCAGATTTGGCAGCGCCGCGATGATCGCTATTCTCAGCTGCGCAGCGACATGCCAGTCGACAACTCCACCGGCGCGCGCAAGGTGGAAATGAGCTACATCGGAGGCTGACATGAGCCACATCACAGCGGTCGTTCTCGCCGGAGGCCGAGGCTCACGCATGGGTGGGGTCGATAAGGGCTTGCAGAATTTTCGCGGGATGCCTTTGGTGATGCATGCACTGATGAGATTGCAGATGCAGGAAGGCAATTTGATCGCGGACAGCATGGTCAATGCCAATCGCAATTTATCGGCTTATGAATCGATGGGCGTGGAGGTCTGGCCGGATGCATCGCCCGATGAATTTGCCGGGCCACTGTCGGGCTTTCTCACGGGCTTGGAGCATTGTGATACGCCTTATTTGCTCACCGTGCCCTGCGACACACCGCTGTTTCCGCTGGATTTGGCACAGCGATTGATGAAAGCACTTGAAGCCGAGGGTGCAGACATCGCCGTGGCGAGCGCGCCAGAGAAGGCTGATGACGGGCACCCGCGCGTGCGGCCGCAGCCAGTGTTTTGTTTGGCCAAAGCGGATTTGATGGAAAGCCTCGTGGCCTTCATGCAAGGCGGGGGCCGCAAAATTGATGCTTGGACGGCACAGCATCGCGTGGCGCATGTGGCATTTGATACGCCGCAGGATGATCCCCATGCATTTGCCAACGTGAACACCATCCAAGAATTACAAGCCCTGGAGTAACTCTTGACGCCTTATCGCCACAGCCAATTTGAGAGCAGCTTAGGCGCTCACCCATCCAACAAGGGCTTGCATCCCGCCACGCTGCTGATCCTTATCAGCCTGTGGATTGCTACCATAGGCAACGGTGCACTATGGCAAGAGCTGCATCAAATGAGCCGCCTTCAAGCGGGCACAGACATTTGGGTAGCGATATGCATGGGTTTGATGGTCTGGGGCGCATTGGTGGCGCTGGGCGCATGCTTGGCCTGGCGACGCAGCATCAAGCCAGTGCTGTTTTTTCTCTTGATCGCCAGTGCTTTAGGCATGCACTTCATGTCGAGCTATGGTGTGGTCATAGACGACACGATGATGATCAACGTCTTTCAAACGGATCCGCGTGAGACGCGAGATTTGCTGAATTTGCGCCTGCTCATCACGCTTGCTGTCGTGGCTGGATTGCCGATGATTTGGCTTTGGTTTGCACCTGTCAAACACATTGTTTGGCGCAAACAATTTTTTCACAATGCGCTTGTCTTGACGGCCGGTGCTGCGGTCATGTTCGCGGCCATCATCCTTTCTTTTCAGGGCTTTTCTTCGCTCATGCGCAATCACAAGCATGTACGCTATTTGCTCAATCCGCTCAATTCGCTTTACGCCATCGGCCAGATTGCGACAAAGCCACTGCGACACGGCCCACAACCCCTGCAAGCGATTGGGCAAGATGCCAAGCTAGACACAAGCGGTGCAGCAAGCAACCCATTGCGTACCAAGCCTCCAGTGCTCATGATCGTGGTGGGCGAGACGGCTCGCTCCGCGAATTTTTCATTGGGAGGCTACGCGCGGCAAACCACGCCACAGATGACAAAAATGGCTCAAACGGAGAATTTTGTCTATTGGAAAGATGCTTGGAGCTGCGGCACAAACACCGCCGCCAGCCTGCCCTGTATGTTCAGCCATTTGGGCAAACAAGCCTTTGAAGACAGCACAGCCCGCTACGAAAGCCTGCTTGATGTGTTGCAGCGCGCCAGCCTCGCTGTGCTTTGGATCGACAACCAATCCGGCTGCAAAGGTGTCTGTGATCGTGTGACGAATGTCAACACCTCTCGCTCAGATGTGGCTGCGCATTGCAGCAGCGGCGAATGCCATGATCTGGTGATGCTGCACGATTTAGATGCTCGCATCGCCGCCCTGCCTGCCGAGCAACGCGCCAAGGGCGTGGTCATTGTGTTGCATCAAATGGGCAGCCACGGGCCAGCATACTTCAAGCGCGTGCCACAGGAATTCAAAAAATTCCAGCCTGAATGCCTGACCAACAATTTATCGGATTGCACGCGTGAGCAAATCACCAACAGTTACGACAACACTTTGCTCTACACCGATCAATTGCTGTATTCAAGCATCAATTGGCTCAAAGCTCAGACCCACACCGCACAAAGTGCGATGATTTATGTCTCAGATCATGGCGAATCCTTGGGCGAAAAAGGCATTTATTTACACGGCTTGCCTTACGCGATTGCACCCAATGAACAAAAGCAAATTCCTTGGCTCAATTGGTTTTCACCAGAGTTTGTGGTGAGTAAAAATTTGGATGTGAGTTGTCTCAAAAACAATGCCGGCCAACGCATCACGCACGACAATCTCTTTCATTCTGTGCTCGGTCTGCTCGATGTCAAGACAACGCTTCATCAAACCAAGCTGGATGTCTATGCGGCATGCCGAAAATAGTGTGCAAAGCATTCGTGCGACAATAGAGACATCGCCAGCGCAATGCTGGCTTTTTGAAAACCCTTCTGCGTCGATAGGATTTCAGCCTTTCTCGCTATATTTTTTGTAGCTGACGCAAACACCCGATCTGTGTTGAAACCTCATCGGGCTCGTTTTGAAAAATTTATCTCCAATGACATTTGATGATCTGGGCTTGGCCCCTGCCCTGTTGAAGGCCGTTCACGAAGAGGGCTATACCTCGCCCACCCCGATTCAAGCCCAAGCGATTCCGCTGGTCATGACGGGCACTGATTTGCTCGGTGGCGCGCAAACCGGCACCGGCAAAACCGCTGCCTTCACCCTTCCTCTGCTGCACCGCCTCTCGTTTGGCCGCAGCGCCACCAATAAATTCGGCAATCCCGGTGTGCGTGCGCTGATCCTCACGCCCACGCGCGAGCTCGCTGCGCAGATTGATGAAAGCATCAAGACTTACGGCAAGTATTTGCAACTCAAATCCGCCGTGATCTTTGGCGGCGTGGGCATGAATCCGCAGATTTCGCAGTTGCGCCGTGGCGTGGATATTTTGGTGGCGACACCCGGTCGCTTGCTTGATCTGGTTGGCCAAGGCGTGCTTGATTTGGGCACAGTGCAAATGCTCGTGCTTGATGAAGCAGACCGCATGCTCGATATGGGTTTTATTCACGATATTCGCAAAATCCTCGTGCACTTGCCCAAACAGCGGCAAACTTTGCTTTTCTCCGCAACATTCAGCGACGATATCAAACAGCTCGCGCAGAGCTTCTTGACGAATCCAAAATTGATTCAAGTCACGCCAGCGAATTCCACTGTGCAGCGCATCACGCAAAGCTGGAGCTTAATCAGCCGTGAGAAAAAGAAGCAGGCTTTGGCACACATCATTTTGAAGAACGACTGGAACCAAGTACTCGCTTTCACACGCACGAAATTTGGTGCAAACGATGTGGCCGCGTATCTGGAAAAGCAGGGCATCAGCGCCATGGCCTTGCATGGCAACAAAAGCCAAAGCGCTCGCACGCAAGCCTTGGCTGAATTCAAAAGCGGCAAGCTGCGCGCGCTTGTGGCGACCGATATCGCTGCACGCGGCATCGATATTGATGAGCTGCCGCATGTCGTGAATTATGAAATTCCTAACGTGAGCGAAGATTACGTGCATCGCATTGGCCGCACAGGCCGCGCTGGCAAAGATGGCTATGCGGTGAGCCTGGTGTGTTTGGATGAAGAAGGCTTCATGCAAGACATTGAAAAATTCACCAAGCAGCGCATCCCGCGCGAAGACATGCCTGAATTCGGCCCCGTGCAGGGCGAGAAAGCCGAGCCGATGGCGATGGGCCGGCAAGTGATTTGGGGCGGCGCGGGCAAAGCGCCGAGCCGCGAAGAAATGTCTGCTGCTGGCAAAAACGCTCGCCGCGAGATGATGCAGCGGATCAACACGCGCAAAGAAGGTGAACGCGCAACAGGTGGGGGCAGAGGTGGAAATGGCGGGGGCGGCGGCGGCGCTTCTCGCGCAGGCAATGGCTCCGCTCGCCCACCTTCTCGCGCACCCTCTCGATCCCCCATGCATGCACCTTCTCATGCACCTTCTCATGCACCTGCGCATAACTCGCGCTCCGGCGGCGGCCAGCCTGATCCACTGCGCACTGGCGTAGACAGTTTTGCTGGCCGTGTTAGAAACACAAACGGCGGTGGCGGTGGTCGCGGTCGCACCGGTGGCGGCAGCAATGGCGCAAGTGGCGGTAGTTTTGGTGGCAACTCTGGAGGTGGTAACCATGGCAATTCATTCGGCGGATCGCGGGGCAACGGAAACAACAACGGGGGCGGTGGCTCTGATCGCGGGGGCTACAGGTCTGGTCGGTAAAGAGCTGCTGGCGCTTTTGCTGTCTGATGCAGATTGCCGCGAGATACACAGCCTCGTGCGCAAGCCTGCCAGCTTGCAACACGCCAAATTGCACAGCCATGTGGTGGATTTCAGCAAGCTAGGCACAGCCTCTGAACGCGCCTTGGCTTTGCCTCACATTGACGAGGTTTATATCTGCTTGGGCACCACGATTGAAGTGGCAGGCAGCCAAGCGGCTTTTCGTTCTGTTGATTTTGATGCCGTCTTAGCGGTCGCTCGTGCAGGCATTGCACGAGGCGCTACGAAATTAGGGGTGATTTCGGCCATGGGCGCAAGCGCCACATCGCGCGTTTTTTACAGTCGCGTCAAAGGCGAAATGGAAGAGGCCATCTCAAAAATCGGCTACCAAAGCGTCACCATCGCTCGCCCTTCGATGCTCGCGGGCAACCGTGAGGCTCTCAAGCAAGCTGAGCGAACTGGCGAGAAGCTCGCTTTGTTGGCCACGCGCTGGCTTCGTCCGGTCATCCCAAAAAACTATCAATCGGTGCAAGCCAGCGATGTGGCTGCAGGCTTGTTGGCGCAAGTCAAGCGTGGCCTGGTTGGCAAAACGGTTGTTTTGTCAGGGCAGTTGCAACCCAGCCCTGGCGTGGCTTGAATGAGCGGAGCGGAGTGGATTGATTGCGCGGATACGGGATACCAGCATCACGACAAGCGCTCTGCAACCGCCTTGCCAGAAGCCACTGCAAATTGCGCCAAAGTTTGAACAGTTGCACTCTTGCTTGCAACATCACTGACCGTGCGCAGGCTCACTTGCAGCTTTTGCGAGCTGAAATCTGCCAAGCCATAGCCACGCTTTTCTACATCGGCGAAGATGAAATGCGGATTGCGAGCGATGCGCTCTGAGACTTTTTCATTGCTGCTGCTCGCACTGTGGCGCGATGTGATGCTCGTGCCGCAAAACTCGGTTGCAATCGATTCGCTGTCAGGTTTGCTGAAATCCGCCTTGACGTGGCCGACCCAGTTTTCATGCACATCGCCCCCGAAAAACACAGCATTCTTCGTTTGTGCTTTTTGTAATGCGTTGGTCAAGCGCGTGCGAGCAGCACTGTAGCCATCCCAGCCGTCGTTCCACATGCTTTGCCCCGCGCCACTCGCACGAAAGTCTCGCGGCCCAAACAAAGAAGATTGGCCAATAATCTGCCAGCCCGGTGCATTCGCATTGTGCTGCAGCGTTTGCGCAAGCCAGCTCTCTTGCGCACTCCCGAGCATCGTGCGGGCAGGATCATTCCAGGCGGTGCATTGCGCAGGGTTGACCGTGCTTGATCCGGCAGCGCCGTCTTTTGTGCAGACCGGCGCATCTTTGTATTGCCGCGCATCGAGCAAATACAAGCTACCGAGTGCCCCCAAACGCATTTCTGAATACAGGCGCATCTCAGCAGCGGGCTTTGCGCTCAAGCCTGCTATCGCGCGTGTGAGCACACTGGCTCGCAAGGGCGTGTGCTCGTAAAAAGCTTGGTAGGCCGCAGCGCGGCGCGCAGCGAAATCTTGCACTGCGGGGCCCGCATCGCCGGCAGTCAGGCCCGCATAATCGTTTTGCACTTCATGGTCATCCCAAGTGAAGGCCCATGGACAAGCGGCATGCATGGCTTGTAGATCAGCATCGCTTTTGTGCAAGGCATAGCGGCTTCGGTAATCATCCAGTGTGAGTGTCCAACCGGCATTGCTAGTGGTGTTGGGCATGCGCACAGCGTTCGCCGCACGCGGATACTCGTAGATGTAATCGCCCAAAAACAGCACAAGATCGGGCTGATCAGCCAGCATGTGGCGGTAAGCGCTGTAGTAGCCATGCTCCCAGCGCTGGCAGGAGGCATAGGCGATGCGGAATTTCCCAGCGGGGGCATCAGGCGCTGGCAAGGTGCGCGTGCGCCCTGTAGCGCTCGTGTAATCGCCGACCTTGAAGCGATAAAAATAACCGCGCCCGCCTTCCAGCCCCGCCACTTCAACATGCACAGCATGCGCCAGTGCGCCAAGCGCCTGCGCTTGGCCGCTTTGTACGACGCGTGTAAAAGCCTCGTCGTGCGCGATATCCCAGCGCACTGTGATGGCTTCTGAACCCAAGCTGTCCGATCCGAGAAAACCAGATGGCGCAAGCCGTGTCCAGAGCACAATGCCATCACGCGTGGGCGAGCCGCTGGCGATGCCTAAGGTAAATGGATTGCTGCGGATAAGCGTTTGGCTCCGCGCGCTGCGCGGCAGCCAAAGCGAGCTGCTGGCCGCACTGGCTAGCGCAGCAGAGCGAAAAGAACTTTGAAGAAATGAGCGGCGGTCTGAATGAGATGCTGTTTTCATCACAGCATCCTACCGCGCAAACCGCAGCGCCATCAACTATTTCGCAATCAGTTCTGGGGACACAGGTGGATGCTCTGGCACTGGATCTTCATGCACTTCTGTCTTGTTTGCCCCAGGCGCTGCTTTGCGAGCAAACAAGGTGTACATCGTCGGCACGACGAAGATGGTGAGCAGTGTGCCTAGGCTCATGCCGCCCACGATCACCCAGCCAATTTGCTGGCGGCTTTCAGCGCCAGCGCCCGTGGAGATCGCCAACGGAATCGCACCGAGCACCATTGCGCCCGTGGTCATCAAAATCGGACGCAGGCGAAGCTTGGCCGATTGCTGGATCGCTTGCAGCGTATCCACACCCTGCTCGCGCAATTGATTGGCAAACTCTACAATCAAAATACCGTGCTTGGTGATCAAGCCCACCAGAGTCACCAAGCCAATCTGGCTGAACACATTGAGCGAGCCCCCGCTCCATTGCAGCGCGGCCAGTGCGCCCACCATCGACAGTGGCACCGAGAGCATGATCACAAACGGATCAATGAAGCTTTCAAACTGCGCAGCCAGCACAAGGTAAATGAACAGCAGCGCCATCACAAACACAATGGCCAGCGAGCCCGATGCACTCTTGAATTCACGCGATTGGCCATTTAAATCTGTGGCATAGCCCGGCTTCAAGACCTTTTGCGCCGTGGCATCCATAAAATCCAAAGCTTGCCCGAGCGAGTAATCTGGCGAGAGATTGGCCGTGATTGCGGCTGAGCGGCGCTGGCCAAAGTGATTGAGCTCACGCGGCACGACCACCTCGCGAATGCGCACCAGCGCAGACAAAGGAATCATGGCTTCATTGCGCCCGCGCACAAAGATTTTCTCAATATCATCGGGCGTATCACGCCCAGCAGCAGCGGTTTGCACAATCACATCGTATTGCTCGCCCTCACGCTTGTAGCGTGTGACGTTGCGCCCACCGAGCATGCTCTCTACCGCGCGGCCCACCGCTTCAATGCTCACACCCAGATCAGCCGCCTTCTCGCGATCCACCTCAAAACGCACCTCAGGCTTGTTCAGCCGCAAATCGGTATCGACCTGTAAGAAGCCCGGATTTTTGGCCAGCTCCTCTTGGAATTGGCGCACCACAGCAGAGAGATTTTGATAGGAATCTGATGTCATGATCACGTAATTGACCGGGCGGCTGTTGAAGCCTTGGCCAAGCGATGGCGGCGTGACGGGGAAGGCTGTCACGCCGGGCAAGCTGGAGATGCGCGGCGCCAGCTCGCGAGCCAGCTCCGGCGTGCGCTTGCTGCGCTCCTCCCAAGGCACGGTGCGGAAAAACACATTGGCCTGCGCCACCGTGGGGTTGCCCGCTACGGTAAAAACGCGATCAAACTCTTTGTAGCCCATGCCAATGCGCTCCATCACTGCGGCGTAACGCAAGGTGTAATCCAGCGTGGCACCATCGGGTGCATTGACCACATTCAAAATCACGCCACGATCTTCCAGTGGCGCAAGCTCACGCTTGATGTCTTTCAAAAAGAGCCATGTGCCCACGCCGGAGGCCAGCATGATCAGCACGATCAACCAACGCGCTTTGAGCGACCAACCGAGCAGCTTGGCGTAGCCGTTGGTGATGCCCACGAGAAATTTTTCAATCCAGCGGTCATAAAACGGTGGGTTGGGATTGTGCTTGAGCAAGATAGAGCTCATCATGGGCGAGAGCGTGAGCGCGACAAAGCCCGAGACGATCACGGCTCCAGCCAGTGCCAACGCAAACTCTGTAAACAGCTTGCCTGTGCGCCCCGGTGAGAAGGCCAGCGGCGCATACACTGCAGCGAGTGTGAGCGTCATGGCGACCACAGCAAAAGCAATTTCTTTCGCGCCAATGATGGCCGCATCAAACGGCTTTTTGCCTTCTTCGATGTGGCGATAAATATTCTCCAGCACCACAATCGCATCGTCCACCACCAAGCCAATGGCCAGCACCAGCGCAAGCAATGTGAGCGTGTTGACGGTGAAACCCGCCAGAGCCATCAGTGCAAACGATCCAATCAACGAGACAGGAATCGTGACCAAAGGAATGATGGCCGCACGGAAATTTCTCAGGAAGAAAAAGATCACAAAAGCCACCAGCACCACGGCTTCAACAATCGTGGTGTACACCGATTTGATCGATTCTTTGATGAAGATCGAGTTGTCGTTGGCAATCTCAATCTCGATACCGGGCGGCAAATTGGCTTTGATACGCGGGATCATCTCGCGCACATCGGCAGACAAATCCAGCGGATTGGCAGTGGCATTGCGCACCACGCCAAGCGTGATTGCATCGCGGCCGTTGAGGCGCGTGGCGGTGCGTTCAGAAGCCGCGCCTTGGCGCACTGTGGCCACATCACCGATGCGCACGGGCACGCCATTGACCACGCGAATCACCACTTGCGTGAATTCGCTTGGGCGCTGCAAATCCGTAGCGGCTGTGACGTTGAATTCACGGCGCTGGCTTTCAATGCGGCCTGCGGGCACTTCCACATTGTTGCGGCGCAGGGCATCTTCCAAATCTTGCACGGTGAGGCGGTAAGCAGCCAGTTTGTCGGGATCAACATTCACGCGCATCGCGTATTTGCGCTCACCAAAAATGCGCACATCGGCAGCGCCGCTGGCCGTTTGGAGCATCGGTTTGGCAAAGCGATTGGCCAGATCAGACAGTTGGAGCACATTGAGCGTGTCTGAGCTGAACGAGAGCCAAATCACAGGAAAAGCATCCGCTTCCACCTTGGCAATTTGCGGCTCATCCACATCGGTGGGCAAGCGCTGGCGCACACGAGAGACTTTGTCTCGCACATCCGCAGCGGCGCTGTCGGGATCGCGTGTGAGCTTGAAGCGCACCGTGATTTGACTTTGCTCAGGGCGGGAAATCGAGGTGATCACATCCACGCCTTCAATACCGGCAAGAGAATCTTCCAATGTCTTGGTGACCTGTGTCTCGACGATCTCGGCAGAAGCACCGCGATAGTTGGTCGAGACCGTGACGCTGGGCTCATCAATCTTGGGATACTCGCGCACCGAGAGCTTGGTGTAGCTCACATAGCCAATCAGCAAGATCAGCAATGAAAGCACGGTGGCAAACACCGGGCGGCGGATCGATATTTCGGGTAACTGCATGATCGGCTCCTGATCGTTGCTGACTTTTTTAGCGGCTTGCCGCCGGCGCGGGCGCTGAGGATGTGGCTGGCGCGGCACTGCCCACACTGCCAGATGCAGCGTTTGGCGAAGCAGCCACAGCCGCGCTAGGCGCACCGCTCGGTGCACCTGCTGGAGCGCCACCCGGTGGGCGACCCAACTCAATCACGCGAACAGGCGTGTTGTCGCGCTGAAGCCTTTGTTGGCCTGCCACCACGACGGTCTCGCCTTCGGCCAGCCCCTCGGTGATCTCAACCCGCCCTGGTCTGCGGATACCCAGCTTGACTTCTTGGCGTTGCGAAACGAGTCGCTTGCCATCGACGAAACCGCTCATGTTGTAAGGCTGGGCACCGCCCGCACCCACACCACTGCCACCGGCAGGCGCACCGCCAACCACCGGCGCACTGGATGCCGCCGCTGCTGCTTTGGCCGCCTCTGCAACTTGTGCAGCATCAGCGGCTTGCTTGTCTGCAATGTCTTTGGCCTGCGCCTGCGTTTGCTCCACCACACGAATCACAAACTGCCGCCCGCCTTGCGGCACAATGGCCTCTTCAGGCACAGACAACGCAGCCTCTTTGACGTTGAACACTGTCGTGACCCGGGCAAACATGCCCGGGCGCAGCGGCGCACCGCCACCTGCACCTGCACCACCCGCTCCAGGCCCGCCCGCTCCAGGCCTGCTTGCGCCTTGCCCTGCGGGGCCACGCGCGCCCGGCGCTGCGCCTGCTTGCGCACCAGCTGATGCGCCCTCAAGACGTCCGCCCGCTGGCCTTGCGCCAGCGGCATTTGCTGCGCCACCGACACCACGCCCACCCGATGCTGCACCCAATGTGGCAGAGCCGGCGGCACTGCTCGCGCCCCCAGCAGCCGCTCGCGCTGTGATGGCTGTGTTGCTGAACTGGGCACAACTGGCTGCAATGGGATCCACTGGCCGAGGCGCTACAGCGGCATTTGCGGCTGGCGCAGAAGCAGGTCGTTGCGCTGGCCTTGCCACGGGCTTTTCAGCAGGTTTTGCGCCTGCCGCTGTTGGTGCAGCCGGTGGGCCACCTGCTCCAGCCGCGCCAGCACCG
>JANNED010000269.1:0-24364 GCA_031388245.1 Variovorax sp. | reverse complement strand
GTGCGAAAGCGCACATCGCGCTCTTCAATCACTTCACCTTCTTTTGCTGGCGTGAGTGATGTGATGGGAACGAGCAAGCCTCTCCGTTCGACGACGGGGCGCTTGTGGGTGTAGTAGATGCTGGGGAGCTCGATGTTCTCGCGAGCGATGTATTGCCAGACATCCAGCTCCGTCCAGTTGCTGATGGGGAAGACGCGGACATGCTCGCCGTTTTGGATGCGTGTGTTGAACAAGCTCCATAGTTCGGGGCGCTGTGCTTTGGGCTGCCATTGGCCAAAGCTGTCGCGATGCGAGAAAATCCTTTCCTTCGCACGGGCTTTTTCTTCATCACGCCTTGCACCGCCAATCAGTGCATCGAATTGAAATTCTTCAATCGCTTCGAGCAATGTGACGGACTGATGCACATTGCGCGATTCATCGGGCTTGCTCAAGCGCACTGTGCCGCGCTCCATCGAATCTTCGACATTGCGCACGATCAGCCTTGCGCCGAGCTCGGCAGCGCGCTTGTCGCGGAAATTGCAGACCTCTTGGTAGTTGTGGCCAGTGTCGATCATGAGGAGCGGGTAGGGTAGTTTCCCAATTCCGAATGCCTTTTCTGCGCACTTGAGCAACACAGCTGAATCCTTGCCGCCAGAGAAGAGCAGGCTGGGCTTTTCAAAGCTGGCGGCGACTTCGCGCAGGATGAAAATGGCTTCTTCTTCCAAGGCGTGGAGATGCTGGTTGGAAAGTTGCTGGAGAAGTTGCGGTTCGGTTCTGGCGTTCATGGTTGGTTGGGTATTCAGAGACTAGAAACACGGAAATCACGGAGGCTGCACGGAAGTCACGAAAAATACAAAGAAACTTCTTTGTCTTTCGTGTAGTTTTCGTGTCTTCCGTGTTCTAAAAATTGATGCATGTGAGCATGTCTTATGCCGAAACATGCAGCCCACATTCTTTGGCTGACTCGTTTTCCCACCACCAGCGGCCTGAGCGGAAATCTTCGCCGAGTGTCACGGCGCGAGTGCAGGGCTCGCAGCCGATGCTGGGGTAGAACTGATCATGTAAAGCGTTGTAAGGCACGTTGTGTGATTTCACGTAATGCCACACATCGCCCAATGTCCAATCGTGCAGCGGATTGATCTTGATGGGCGTGGTTTTCTCGTCGATGGCGTGAACTGCTGCGCGGGCATCGGATTGCTCTTTGCGCAGGCCAGTGATCCACGCACGTTTGCCATCTAAAGCTTTGGCCAAAGGCTGCATCTTGCGGATATCACAGCATTGCTTGCGCAGCGTGATGCTTTTGTACATGGCGTCTTTACCGTTGACAGCTTCAAAGTCTTCGGCAGCTTTTGTATCGGGCTCGTAAATGCGGATCGTGTGTTGGCTGCCGTAGAGTTTTTGCACTTGACCGAGCAAATCAACGGTCTGCGCATGCAGCTTACCCGTCTGCAACACAAACATTTCGCTCTTCACACCTAAGACGAGCAGCAAATGCGTGATCACCATATCCTCCACACCCAAGCTGCTCGCTTGCGTGAGCGGCTGATACAGCTCGCCTGCTTGGCGCAGCAAGCCTTGCGTGGCGGCTACTTTTTTGTCGTAATCCGCAGACGGCTTGGCATGCAAACTGACGGCACTCATGCGAGCTTGCCCGATAAAAAGGCGGGCTGCTGAGACACATCGCCTTGGTAGAAATCTTTGTAGTGGCCAAGCAATTTCGCCGCATGCTCAGCGCTTTGATCAGCCCGCAACACTGCGCTGGAAAAGCCGCTGCGCTGCATTTGGACGATTTGATCGACCAGCACATCACCCGTTGCACGAATATCGCCTTTGAAACCGAGGCGTTTGCGCAATTGCATGGCTTGGCTGAAGGCGCGGCCATCGGAAAATACCGGGAAATCCAGCTCTATGACTTCTGCGCTGTTTGCATTTTGATCTTGAGCTGTGACATCGCTGTCGTTGGCGATTTTTAAGACATTTGACGAATTAGCCGGCATATTGATTGCGTCGAGCGCTATCAATTGAATAGTATCTTTCATATCGCTTCCTCTCAAGCCAAAGCCTCTTGCCGATGCCGCACGCTATTGGCGGCAGCCTTGAAGGGCTCTGCGCCCATGCGTTTGAGTGTGTCGATGAACAGCTCAAACTTTTCGCCACGCGGTTCGCGAAACTGTTTATAAGTGATCAGCACCGCCTCAATCGCCTCAGGAATTTCTTCTGCCGTGAACGATGGCCCCACCACTTTCCCTGCCACCGATGTGCCACTGATCGCGCTGCCGTCCGATCCGCCCAGCGTGAGCTGATACCACTCTTGGCCATCTTTATCGACACCGAGTATGCCAATGTGGCCGCTGTGATGATGGCCGCAAGAGTTGATGCAGCCGCTCATATGCAGATCAATATCGCCAATGTCTTCCAACTCGTCCAAATCTTGATAGCGCTCGGTGAGCTGCTGAGCAATCGGTAAGCTGCGCGCATTGGCCAAATCGCAAAAATCACCGCCGGGGCAGGCGATCATGTCAGAGAGCAAGCCGATATTGCTCGAAGCAAAGCCTGCTTTTTTTGCCGCGCACCACAGCTCGGGCAGCGCATCGCAGCTCACCCAAGGCAGCAGCAAATTTTGATCATGCGTGACGCGCAGCTCGCCGGCGCTAAATTGATCAGCAATCTGCGCGGCAAACTCCATCTGTTCGGGTGTCACATCGCCAGGAGATTGGCCAACGCGTTTGACAGAGAGCGTCACAGCGCGCAGCTTCGGATTCTTGTGCGCATGCACATTGCGGCTCAGCCAACGCGTGAAGGCGACATCGTCGTGCGCTGCGACTCCCAAGATCCGCGAGACTTTAGATGCTACGAAATCAGTAGCATTCTGCGCAGGTTCTATGCCGGCTGGATGCTCAAAATGCTTTGAAACGCGATTCAATTCTGCCTGTGGAATGGTATGCGGCGCACCATCTTGGTTCAGGATGTTTTGATACTCCGCTTCGACCGCATCAAAGAATTTTTGCCCTTCTGCTTTCACCAAAATCTTGATGCGCGCCTTGTATTTGTTGTCGCGGCGGCCAAACAGGTTGTAGACGCGAACGATAGCTTCAAGGTAATTGAGGATTTGATGCCAAGGCAGGAAATCGCGAATCGTTGATGCAATCACCGGTGTGCGACCCATGCCGCCACCGACGAGCACTTTGAAGCCCAAGTCACCAGAAACGACACCTTTCACGGTGTCGTGCGCCGAAGCTTTGACCAGTTTCAGGCCCACATCGTGCCAGTCGGTGGCGGCGCGGTCTTCCTCGGCCCCTGTGACAGCAATCTTGAATTTACGTGGCAAAAATGCAAATTCGGGGTGCAGCGTGCTCCATTGGCGCAAAATTTCGCAAAATGGGCGCGGATCGGCGATTTCATCGGGAGCAATGCCAGCCAAGCCATCGCTCGTGATGTTGCGAATGCAATTGCCACTGGTTTGGATGCCGTGCATGTTGACACTGGCGAGCAAATCCATCACATCGGCAGATTTTTCAATCGGAATCCAGTTGTATTGGATATTTTGCCGCGTGGTGAAGTGGCCGTAGCCTTTGGTGAGTGAGATGCCTTGGCCGGACAAACGCGCTTGACCGGTGACAGCGGCTTGAAACACTTCTTCGCTCGGTTGATCATATTCACGCGCAATGTGAGCCAATACGCGAAGCTGCGCGGCGCTCAATTCGCCGTAGGGGACGGCGACGCGCAGCATCGGCGCATAGCGCTGCACATACCAGCCGTTTTGCAGGCGCAGCGGGCGAAATTCTTCTTCTTTCAAGCGGCCATCCAAGCGCCGCTCGAGTTGATCACGGTATTGCGCCGCGCGCAGCTTCACAAAGTTTTTATCGAAATCGTTGTATTGATACATGGGATATCTCAGATTGCCAGCAGCTTGAAGCCCGCATAGGCCAGCAGCAGAGAAAGAACAGAGCGAATCGCGCGATCAGGCACATGGTTGCCCAGCTTGGTGCCCAGCCAAATGCCAGGCAGCGAGCCAGCGAGCAGCTTGGCCAGCAGTGGCCAATCGACCGAGCCAATCGATGCGTGGCCCAAGCCCGCCACCAGTGTCAGCGGCACGGCATAAGCCACATCGGCGGCCACGATGCGGTTGAGCGGCAAGGCAGGGTAGAGCAGCATCAGCGCGGTGACACCGATTGCACCTGCGCCCACCGAGGTGAGGCTCACCAGCACGCCAATCAGTGCGCCGAAGATGATGGGCAGCGCGACATGGCGTGGCTTCGTGGCGATGGCCAGTTGCTCTGGGCTGATCTCACGCTGCATCTGCTGAGTGCCTTTGATGGCTTTGTAAAGTGTGGCAGCAGCAGTGAGCAAAAGCGCGAAGCCCAAGGTTGTGGTGATGACTTTCTGCACGGCGCTGTGCGAAGCATCCACATAATGCAACGCCCCCACTGTGAGCAAAGCAGCAGGCACAGAGCCAAGGCTCAGTGTGCCCACAATGCGCCAATCCACACGGCGAGCGAGGGCAAGGTTGACGGTGCCGCCGAGTTTGGTGAATGCCGCAAACAGCAAATCCGTGCCCACCGCGAGGATGGGCTTGATGCCGAAGCCAAAAATCAAAATCGGCGTCATCAGCGAGCCGCCGCCCACGCCCGTGAGGCCGACGACGAAGCCAACAAAAAAGCCAGAAAGAATAAATGCAAGATCAGTCATGCGACGGACTGTGCCTCACACTCGGCGCAAACCAAACTACTTTTTTGTTGTTGGCTTATTCAAATAAGCTTATATTTTGAGAGCATATGCAAACCTCCAAGTGGCCTTGGAACGATTCACAATAGAGGTTTTGTTTATTGACTCCAACAACCATGCCTGAAACCCAATTGTTTTTCGTCTATGGCACGCTGCGGCGCGGCGATGACAACGACATCACCTGCCTGAGCCCAGCGCCAGCGTATCTTGGCGAGGCAACCATCGCTGGCGTGATGCATCATTTGGGTGGTTATCCGGGTGTCACACTGGATGAAACCGGGGTTGGTGCAAGCCGTGTGATCGGCGAGGTGTATGCCGTGAGTGCAGAGCTTGAAAAGAAGCTCGATGCAATTGAATCAGAATATCCTGCTCAGCCAGATGAATATGCCAAGCGAGCTATCCGAGTGCTGGTGGCTGGCCAATGGCGCGATTGCTTTGTGTATGAGATCAACCCGGCCTACACCCTTGACAAACCCATCATCACCAGTGGTGATTGGGTGAAGGATCGCTGATGCATCCAGATCACCGCCCCGAAGTCATCATCACTTGCATGAAAAAGCGCCTTTCTGGCGTCACGACAACCATCACCAATTTATTGCCGGTGCAAGCCAAGCTGCTGCGCGTGGGTTATGTGGGCGCTGAGATACCGGGCTTGCAGCAGGCCAAGGCTGCGTCTGCAGCGTTCACACATCTCACGCTTTGGCAGGCCATTTGGGCATCACGCCGTTGCTTGTCTGATGGCCGCAAAATCGTGTGGCATGTGCGGCGCGACAATGAGATGATCCTAGCGATTTTTTTGCGTGATGTGCTGCGCTTGCCGATTTCACTGCTTTTTACTTCCGCCGCCACGCGCCGCCATGGCCGCTGGCCGCTGTGGCTGATCAGCCGAATGGATGCCGTGATTTCCACCACGCCGCTGGCTGCACAGCAGATTGCTGATGTTGTGCCAAAAATCACGCGTGTGATCCCGCATGGCGTGAACACACACGCTTTTGTGCCGCCTCTTGATCAGCTTGCTGCGTGGCAGGGCAGCGGTTTGCCGGGGCGTTATGGTATCGGCGTGTTTGGTCGCGTGCGGCATCAAAAAGGCATTCATATTTTCGTGCCTGCGTTGATGGCGTTGTTGCCCAAGTATCCTGATTTCACAGCGGTGATTTGCGGCTTGTGCAAGCCTGAAGATGAGGCATACAAAGCAGAGTTGGTGCGGCAAATTGAGGCGGCGGGTTTGAGCAAGCGCTTTGTTTGGCTGGGTCAGGTGCCCGCTGAAGATTTAGCGCTCTGGTACCAAAGAGTCAGCATCACGGTGGCTTGTCCGCTCAATGAAGGCTTTGGCCTGACCCCCATCGAAGGCATGGCCTGCGGCAGCGCCGTGGTGGCCAGCAGTACGGGGGCGTTTGAAGAGATCGTGGAAGAGGGCAAGACGGGGCATTTGATCCCCACCCATGACGTGCCATCTTTGATGGTGGCACTGGAGAAGCTGCTCTGCCAGCCAGAGCGCATTGCGCAAATGGCCGCCGCTGGGCGTGAGCGGGTGCTGAACCATTACTCGATTGATGCGGAGGCGAGGCGGATTGGTGAGATGGTGGCGAGAGCCGCTGTTGCTTGAAGGATCAAATTGCTATAAATTAAATAGCAAACTACATCGAAAATACGCCGGGAAAAAGGCCAAAACGCTTTGAATCAAATCAAAAAATCAGCCAGCACAGACGCTAATTGCTCAGGCTGATCATGGTGGAGCATATGGCCGGCGTTTTCGATGCGTTCGATGCGTACGTTGGGCACTTGCTTCAATCTCTCATGGTAATCGGCCAAGGTGTAGCGGCCTTTGTACCAGCCTGTCATGGAATCATCGGAGGCTTCTATTGCGAGCAGGGGCGGGCTGATGCGTTGGTAGAGCGCAAGCGTTTCTTCCAAGCGTGCGATATTGGCGTTGACGATTTTGTGGGCAGGATCGCCCAATATCTCAAACTCGCCCGCTGCATTCTGGGCAGACCAATGCTGAGCCAGCCAATCGGCTTTGGCTTGCGACAAACGTGGATTGGTTTTCATCAAGCGCGAGGCCACGCCAGACAATGCGGGATAGGCACGCATGGCCACAGAGCCTTGGTGGAACGATTTGAGCTGATCAAACCATTGCGCATAGCGTGTAGGCGCTTGTGATGCTTTGGTCTCTGGCATGCCAAAGCCTTCGAGGTTGATCAAGCGGCGAATGCGCTCGGTGCGCACGCCGGCATAGCTCATCACCACATTGCCGCCCAAACTGTGGCCGAGCAGGTCAATTTGCGCACCGGATGAAATGTGATCGATCAAAAAATCCAGATCGGCCATGTAATCGGGCAGCCAGTAGTTATCGGTGTCTTCGCCCATGCAGCTCTTGCTCGCGTTGTTCACATGGTGTGTGAGCCCATAGCCGCGCCAATCGGGGCTGATGATGTGGCGGCCCGCCAGAGCCGTCTCTTCTAAGGCATCCACGACGAATTGAAACGATGCGGCTACATCCATCCAGCCATGCACCATCACCAAACTGGGGACACCCGTCTGAGCTTGCCCCCATTCGCGAATGTGATACTGGTGCGTGCGGATGGGTAAAAATCGGCTGATACTGGGGCGGCGTGGAAGATACATGGCTTCATCTTAGTGGAATAATGCTTTCAGATGGATTGGATACGTCATGCCTGCGACAAAAGCCCCTGTTGACTTTTATGCTGCCATACACAGGCAGTTTCGTTGGCGTGTGCCCGCGTATTTCAACATGGCGCAGGTGTGCGCCAAGCGCTGGGCAGATGACCCATCTACTATGAAAAACATAGCAGTCCGGGCTCATTCGGTGCCGGAAAAGGGCTTAAAACACCATGAAATCTTAAGCTACGAGCAGCTTGGGAGCCAAGCCAATCAGCTCAGCCATGTGCTCAAGAAGCAAGGCGTTCAGCGCGGCGATCGCGTGGCCATTGTGTTGCCGCAGCGCTTGGAAACAGCAGTTGCTTACATGGCCGTGCTGCAAATGGGTGCGGTGGCGATGCCGCTGTCGATGCTGTTTGGCGCAGAAGCGCTGGAATATCGCTTCAATGATTCCGGCGCGGGCGTGGCGATTGTGGACGAGAGTTCCATAGTCGCTGTGCGTGAGGCGCGAAAGAATTGCCCACATTTGCGCTGCGTGATTGGCATCGGTGATGCCGCAGAGCACAGCGATGTGGATTACGCGCTAGAGGCCTTGATGCAGCCCGTGCAATTCCCGTTGGAGAAGACGCGCGCCGACGATGCCGCTGTATTGATCTACACCAGCGGCACCACGGGGCCGCCCAAAGGCGCCTTGATTCCGCATCGCGCCCTGCTGGGCAATCTGACGGGCTTTGTGGCGAGCCAAAATTGGTTCGGCTTTGATGGCCGCACGAACTCAAAATCTGAAGCCGTGTTTTGGAGTCCAGCGGATTGGGCTTGGACAGGCGGCTTGATGGATGCCCTGCTGCCCACACTTTATTTTGGCCGAGAAATCGTCGCTTTCAATGGTCGATTTAGCCCGCAAGTGGCGTTTGAGATATTGCAGAGCCACCGTGTGACGCATACCTTCCTCTTCCCCACTGCGCTCAAAGCGATGATGAAGGCTTATCCAGAGCCCAAGAAAAAATTCAAATTCAAATTGCAGGCGCTCATGAGCGCGGGGGAAGCCGTAGGCGATGCGGTGTGTGACTGGGCTGCAGACAAGCTTGGTGTTCGCATCAATGAAATGTTTGGCCAAACCGAGATCAACTACGTGGTGGGTAACTGCAATAAATTCTGGCCTTCCAAGCCCGGCAGCATGGGCAAAGCTTATCCGGGCCATCAGGTGGCTGTGATCGATGAGGCGAGTCAAATTTGCCAGATCGGGGAGCTGGGCGAAGTGGCGGTGAATCACTTGGATGTGCATGGCCATCCAGACCCTGTGTTTTTCTTGGGCTACTGGAACAATGAAGCCGCAACGCACAAGAAAACCACGACCAACGAAGCTGGCCAGCGCTGGTGCAGAACCGGGGATTTGGCCTATGCAGATCGCGAAGGCTATCTTTGGTATCAAGGCCGCGCAGACGATATGTTCAAAGCGGCAGGCTACCGCATCGGGCCGGGCGAGGTGGAAAATTGTTTGCTCAAGCATCCCGCTGTGCTCAATGCTGCGGTGGTGCCCAAGCCGGATGTTGAGCGCGGGGCTGTCGTCAAAGCCTACATCGTGCTAACTCCTGAATTAGTAGCGCTCCGAGCAGATTTTATGCCGGCAAACAACCAAAAGGGCTTAGAAAAGCATGAACAAGAGCTGATTCAAAGCATTCAGCAGCATGTTCGTGGCTTACTCGCACCTTATGAATATCCCAAAGAGATTGAGTTCATCGACGAATTGCCCATGACAACCACAGGTAAGGTGCAACGGCGGGTGCTGCGTTTGCAAGAAGAAGAGCGTTTTAGGAGGCTTGGCGCATGAGCACTGAGATCACGGGTTTTCGCATTCGCGCCGCTGAGCCAGAAGATGCGCTTGCGCTTTCGGCTTTGATCGGCATCGCATTGGGCCGACCAATGGGCAGGTATTTTGCGCATCGAGCTCACCGTGCTTGTTGACAACCTGCGCGCGATCGCCTTGCACGAGCGGCATGGCTTTGTGCGCGAGGGCGTGATGCGCGGGCACATCTTGCGCGATGGCATGTATGCCGATACGTTCATGATGGCGCGTCTGCATCCTTCACCGCCCGCTCTCGCGCAAACCTGACACGCTTGCTTGCGGCATACTCAAACCATGAACACGATCATTCCACTGCAAAACATCGCCAAGCGCCGCCTTGGCCAATCTGAGCTTCACATACATCCTATTTGTCTTGGCACCATGACTTTTGGTGAGCAAGTCAATGAAAAAGATGCCCATGCGATTCTGGCGCGCAGCTTAGAGCGCGGGGTAGATTTCATGGATACAGCGGAGATGTATCCCGTGCCACCGACGGGCGAGAAATACACCGCCACAGAGACGATCATTGGCAATTACTTCAAAGGCAACCCCGGCGTGCGCCAGAAATGGACGCTGGCCACCAAGGTGGCCGGCCCTGCGCGCGGGATGGATTGGGTGCGCGGCGGCAGCTTGAATGTCACACCTGCGCAAATGACTCAAGCCTGTGAAGACAGCCTGCGCCGCTTGCAAACCGATGTGATTGATCTCTATCAAATCCACTGGCCGCTGCGCCATGTGCCTGCCTTTGGTGCGCCGTATTTCAATCGTGCAACGGATGCAGAACTTGCTGGTAACACATCGATTCATCATCAACTGCAAGCACTCGCCGCTTTGGTCAAGGCAGGCAAGGTGCGCACGGTAGGTCTGTCGAACGAGTCGCCCTATGGCGTGATGGAATTTGTGCGCATTGCTGAGCAGCATGGCCTGTCTCGCATCGTGAGCGTGCAAAACCCGTATTGCCTGACCAATCGTACGGTGGACAACGGTTTGGATGAAGTCATGCTGCGAAGTGACGTTGGTTTATTGGCTTATTCACCACTGGGTTTCGGCGTGTTGACGGGTAAATACGATGCGCTAGCTGGCCTGACTGATCCAAACGCTTCACCTGAGGCGAAAGCAGGCCGCATGGCGCTGTATGAGCGCTTTCAGCAGCAGCGCTGGGGCCGGCCAGAGCATCTGGTGGCCGCGCGGCGTTACAGCGCTTTGGCCAGAGCCAACGGCTTGACACCGACACAGCTCGCATTGGCCTTTTGTTATCAATCTTGGCGCGTTGCCAGCACCATCATCGGCGTGACCTCGCTGGCTCAGCTTGACGAATGCTTAGAGGCTTGGAACACACCGCCACTGTCCAAAGAGCTGCTCTCAGAGATCGATAAAATTCGCTGGGAGATGCGAGATCCAGCACTGTAAGCGCAGCGAGGCAGTGAGTACTTGGCTTACTCTAATGGCCGCAAACGATCTAAAATCGTTGGTATGAATTCACTCACTGTGGGGTGAACTGGCAAAGCATCGCGCAGCACATGCCAAGGTGTCCCAGCTGCCATCGCGTGTGCGAACAGGTGAATAATTTCATCAGCGTTGATTCCCACCATCGTGGCACCCAAAAAGCACCCACTGTCGCGCTCCACAAGCAGCTTGATCAACCCCGTGGTTTCACTTTCTTCTTTAGCGCGGCTGATGTTTTTCATTTCAAATTGAGCCATCAACACCGCCTTGCCACTGGCACGTGCTTGTGCCTCTGACATGCCCACACGGCCCAGCGGCGGGTCAGTGAACATGGCATAGGCCATGTGGCGGGTATCTGTGCTGCGGTTGCCGCCAGCTAGATTCGCCAAGACAATTTCATGATCGTGGTAGCTGGTGTGCGTGAAGGCACCTCTTTTGTTGATATCGCCCAAAGCCCAGATGCCAGGCACATCGGTCTCTAAGCGATCATTGGTCAGCACATAGCCTCGTGCATCACACGTCACACCCACGGTCTCCAGACCCAAGCGCTCTGTGTTGGGCTGTCGTCCGGTGGCGACCAGCAAATGCGAGCCTTCTACTGTCTGGCCGGAGGTATGCACGCGCACGCCTCCATTTGCGCCAGGCGAGACCCGCTCGACCTGGTGCCCTTCATGAATGTGCACGCCCTCGCTTCGCAGAAATTCGGCAATGCAAGCCGACACTTCAGCATCTTCGCGCACCGCAATTCGCGGTGAAGTTTCGATCACAGACACGGCGCTGCCCAAGCGGCGAAAAATCTGCGCAAACTCCAGCCCGATGTAGCTGCCGCCAATCACCACCAAGTGCTTCGGTAATTCGCGCAAAACGAGAAGGCGCTCGTTGTCGAGCCAAGACACACTGTCCAAGCCCGGGATAGGTGGCGCGAAAGGTCGTGTGCCGGTATTGAGAAAAACTTGAGCTGCATGCACTTTTGATGAGCCCGCCAGCACCACAAAACGGCCTTGATCATCGCGTCCGGCCAATTGACCCCAAGCCATGTGCAAACTCACATTGGGTTGGCTAGCCAACCAGGTTTCCAGCCCAGCGCGAGAGCGGTCAACACGCTCTTGCATGCGTTGCATGGCGGCAGGAAAATCCACCTCGACAGGGCCACAACGCACTCCGAATTCAGCGGCACGTCGAGCCATATGAGCCACACGTGCACTCTTGCGCAGGGTTTTGGTCGGCGTGCAGCCGTTGTTGACGCAAGTGCCACCTAGGTGTTGCGCCTCAATCAGCACCACCTTTTTGTTGCTCGCTGCCATGGCCATGGCCAAAGCAGGCGCAGCTTGCCCGGCGCCGATGACAACTGCATCGGCAGGAATAGTTTCTGAGGAAGTTGGTGTCATGGTATGAAGTCTCAACTGACGCGGCGTTTCTTACACATTTTCAGACTCTTGAACGATGTATAATTTGTGGCTTCGGGAGATTAGCTCAGGGGTAGAGCACTGCATTCACACTGCAGGGGTCGCAAGTTCGAAACTTGCATCTCCCACCAGATCACAAATCCGAATGAAACCAAGCCTTGTGTTGAAAGACGCAAGGCTTTTTTCATGGGTTGTTGTCTTGGATTGCTGGGCTATTCTGCAGGTGAGGGCAACAGCAACTTTGCTTCTTGCACCACGCGGACACAATCTTTGATGTGTTGCTCGCCAAGCCACCGCAAGGCCGCGTAATTGAGCGCAGCACTGGCGGCTTGGCCGGCCAGAGGCACAAATTTAGCGGCCTGAGCGGCTGTGAGGCGAATGCCAACGGCTTTCATGGCTCGAATGATCAGACTCTTGGTGATCAGCTTGCCCAAAAGAGCGCCGCCGACCAAAGTGATCGCCGTTTGAACACGCTCACGCTGATGCAGGGGCAGGCGCTCAATTTGATGTGCGCCCAAGCCAAATTCCGTGTTGATTTGTGGAATCAGCCTGGACAGCAGCGCTGCATCCACAGCCCAATCTAAGCCAGGCAATGGCATCGCACCAGCAGCTGCGGCGACCCAAGCCTTGCGTGTGAGCAAACGGCGAGCTCGCTCCACGCGCTCATTCAGCTGCGCATCAAGTAGAGATTGCGTATCATGAGAAGGTTGCGTCATGTGCCGCTCAGAAGCTACGTAGGAAAACTCAGGCCGAAGGGCCACTGCCGCCTGATTTTTTGGTGACCAAACCATAGATCACCAGCAAAATGACTGCGCCAACCACGGATGCAATAAAGCCTGCTGCATCGCCTTGCTTGTACAAACCAAGTGCTGCGCCGGCATAACTGGCGATGAACGAGCCTGCAATGCCGAGCACTGCCGTCATGATCAGGCCAAGCTTGTCATCACCGGGTTTCACAGCGCGTGCGATCAGGCCAACGATAAAACCAATCACAATGGTTCCGATAATGCTAATCATGTTCAGTGACTCCTCAGTGTTTGTTGATTGAAATGCGCTCGGGTATTCGAGGCCACTGCACTTTACACCAAACGAGCCCATACATCTTTCGATGCGCTTCGAATCAAGTCACGCCATCATTTGATCAAGCCGCTTGAAGGCCTTCAATGCGCTCTGAGACTTCCAGCCATTGCCACTCGGTGTCTTCAATCTCTGAGCTGATTTGAGCTAGGCGTTTGTTGGCCTCGATCAGCTCTGCGCTGGGCATGGTTTGCATGAGCTTGGTGTGCAGCGCTTCCTGCTCAATTTTGAGCGCAGCAATGCTGTCTTCAAATTGCTTCAGGCGGGTTTTGAGCGGCTTGGCTTTTTCAGCGAGCGCTGAGCGTTCGCGGGCTTGTGATTGGCGCTGTTCTTTGCTCTTGAACAAGGTGTCAGGCTCACTTTTAGAGCTTTTTGCGGTATTTGCCGGCATAGAGTCTGCACTTTTAGCTATTGAATCAATAGCAACGGGTGCTGCGGTGAAATGCGTGGGAGAAACAGTGGCAACGGGTTTTTTCTCCTGAGCTTGCGCTTTGTTACGCGCTGATAGGCTCTCGCGGCGCTGCTTGGCCATGTCGAGGAGGTATTTTTGGTAATCATCCAAATCGCCTTCAAAGGGTTTGACGACACCGCTGCCAATCAGCCAAAATTCATCACACACGCTGCGCAACAGTGCCCTGTCGTGGCTGACCAGCATCACCGTGCCTTCAAACTCGTTGAGCGCCATTTGCAGTGCTTCTCGGGTGGTGAGATCCAAATGGTTGGTGGGCTCATCGAGCAACAGCAAATTCGGCTTTTGCCACACCACCATGGCTAACACCAGCCGCGCTTTCTCGCCGCCGCTCATGCTGCCCACAGCTTGATTGACCATATCACCGTTGAAGATGAACGTGCCCAAAAAATTACGCAGCTCTTGCTCGCGGCCTGGCGGGCCGACTTCTTTGGCCAGCCGTGTCATGTGCTCAAGTGGCGTGCTTTTTTCGTGCAACACATCCAGCTCTTGCTGCGCAAAGTAGCCAATCGACAAGCCTTTGCCTTCGGTGATGTGGCCTGCCAGCGGTGCGAGCTGTTTGGCCACGGTTTTGACGAAAGTGGATTTGCCTTGGCCGTTTGCACCCAAGATACCGATGCGCTGGCCTGCCATCACGGAGCGCGTGAGCCCAGTCAGAATTGGAGTTTGTGCCGTGTCGGTTTGATAGCCCAGCGTTGCATCTGTGATCGAGAGCATCGGGTTGGGAATATTCTGCGGCTCGCGGAATTCAAACTGAAAATCAGCACTGGTGAGCATTGGCGCGATCCGCTCCATGCGCTCCAACGCCTTGACGCGGCTTTGCGCTTGTTTGGCCTTGCTGGCCTTGGCTTTGAAGCGGTCAATGAAACTTTGCAGATGCGCGATTTTCTCTTGTTGCTTGCCAAAAGCGGCTTGCTGCTGCTCCATGCGCAGTGCACGCTGCTCTTCAAACCAAGAATAATTGCCGCCGTAGCGCGTGACTTGGTTGTTTTCTATATGCAGCGTCACTTTTGTCACGGCATCCAAGAATTCTCGGTCGTGGCTGATGACCACCATCGTGCCTTCAAAGCGCAAGAGCCAGCTCTCCAGCCAGACGAGTGCATCCAAATCCAGGTGATTGGTGGGCTCATCAAGCAACAGCAAATCCGCTGGGCACATGAGCGCACGAGCCAGCTGCAAACGCATGCGCCAACCGCCAGAAAAGCTGTTGACAGGTTGCTCCAATTCATCGGCTGTGAAGCCCAAACCAAGGATCAAAGCCTGCGCACGGGCGCGAGCATCGTGTGCGCCGGCATGATCGAGCTTTTCATAAACTTCGGCGATGTGATTGCCGGCCTCGTTTTGATCGGGATGCTGCTCCCAAGTGGCGAGCTCGGCGTTCAATTCCATCAGGCGTGTGTCGCCGGTGAGCACGAATTCGGTCGCTGTCTCCTGCGTCTCGGGCATGTGCTGCAGCACTTGCGCCATGCGCCAGCCGCTGGGCATGAAGAAATCGCCTTTGTCTTCATGCAGCTCACCCGTGAGCAAGGCAAACAGACTGGATTTGCCTGCGCCGTTGCGGCCCACAAGCGCAACTTTTTCGCCGGGTTGGATGGTGACGTTGCAGTCAGACAGCAGCACTTTGGCTGCGCGACGCAGTGTGATATTTTTCAGAGAAATCATAGTGAAGGCAGTCGCCTCACGGCGACAAGACAAGGCGGAAAAAAATGATCAGTTGCTTTGTTGGTTGGCGCGCCGGCGCTCTTCCATCTCGCGGCGCTCAACGCAGACGGGATGATTGCGGTAAAGGGGTTTTTGGCATTGCTCCGCCATACAAATTTGAAAACCAAGCAAGACGCGATCTGCACACGCTTCGCGAGGGTTGCTTGGGCGCACTTCGGCAGAAGGCACAGGTGCGGGCGAGGGCGCAGAGCTCGCGGAAGGCAAGCTGGGGCGTTGGGCGGGCGCAGGCGAAGCCACCGGCGCTTCAGGCACAGTCACGACGGGGCGTGCCACTTCTGGGCTGCTCGCTCTGCGAATTTGAGCGCTGGCTTTTGCAGCGGAGGCAGCGCGTGCGGCTGCCAGTGCGCGTGCTGCTGCGGAGGCGGCAGACAAGGGCGCTGATGCTGTGCTCGACGCAGGCGTGATGCTAGGGCTGATCGCAGGAGTCGAGTTGCTTGTGGCGGTAGCTGTGTTCAGAGCCGTGTTGATCGAAGGGGCGGGCACAGACGGGCTGGAAGAGGTGGTGGCAGACGGAGTGGCAGAAGAGGGAGCCTCGGGCGGGCTCACGCTGGCGGTCGTTGTTAGGGCGGTGGGGGCGGTGGCTTCCATGGCCGTGGGCATCGGGCTGCGCATCAGAAAAAATACACCCGCTGCGATGACAGCGGCTGCTGCGCCTATCCAGCCCCAAGACACGGCAGCTGTGCGTTTTTTGCGCATGCTGGGCAATGCTGCAGGCACAGTTTCCAAGGGCATGGGCTTCATCTCGCCTGCACCTGCTTCGGCAGGGGCTGCTTGGCCTGTGATGCCTGGATCGGTTTGGGAAAATTGCGTTGCGGCAAATTGTGTGTGAGGGCCGTATTCAGAATCGTTGTAAGCGCTGGGCGGCAGAGTCGGATCGTCATGAGAGACGCCCGTGGCAGCTATCGTACCGACCACCACGCCAGCACTGCCCGCAGCTGACAAGGGGCTGGCATGCACCAAGGTGGCTTCGCCTGGTTTGCGCAATTGGGTGGCTTCGTAGCGAGATGATGCCCCGACGGCGCGTTCTGCATCCGCCAGGGATTTGAGCTTGCGCTTGGCCAAATCGGCATAAATGCCCACAGGAAAGCGCTTGAGAAAACCTTCTAAAACTTCATGCTCATGGCTGTCTTTGATGTCTTTCCAATAGACCAATTCGAGCTCTTGCGTGACCGTGCTGCCGCCAGTGTTGGTGCCGGGAAAAGTGGCCATGCCTTCCATCACCTCGGGGCGCGCTCTGGCCGATGGCGTGATGGTCAAGTCTGCGTTGTTCACAGCAGCTTTCAAGGCAGCCGCAAAGCTGGCGGCATCTGCAAAGCGATCCAGCTTGCTTTTGGCCAATGCTTTGGCCACCACGGCATCCAGCGAAGGCGGCAGAGCGCCGACGATCTGGCTGGGCGGTGTGGGGTCTTCTTTGACGATTTTAGAGACGATGTCTAAATAGCCTTCGCCGTCAAATGGACGCACGCCAGTGAGCAACTGATAAAGCACGATACCGGCAGAAAACAAATCAGAGCTGGCATCCACGCCTTTGCCAGCCACCTGCTCGGGGGACATGTATTTGAGCGTGCCGACCGTGCCGCCGCTGGTTTTGGTGGCTTCGCCAGAATCTGTGATGCGGGCGACACCGAAATCGGTGAGTTTGATGCGGCCGTCGCGCGTGAGCAGCAAATTGGCTGGCTTGATGTCGCGGTGGATGATTTTGTTTTTATGGGCGTAATCCAATGCCGAAAGCAAATCGGCCATCATGAAAGCAGTTTGCTCTAAGGAGAAGCGCTTGCCTTGATCCAAGAAATGCTTCAGATCCTCGCCTTGGACAAACTCCATCACAATGTAAGCCGTTTGCCCCATGGCATCGGTGTGTTTGTTGGAGTCGTACACACTGACGATATTGGGATGCTGCAATCGGCCTGCTGAGCGTGCTTCGGTTTTGAAACGCTGCTCGTATTCGATCACTTCAGCGGGTGCCATGCCCACCACACGCACGGTTTTGATGGCCACGCGGCGATCCAGATTTGGATCACGGCCTTCATAGACGACGCCCATCGCGCCTTGGCCAAGCACGCGCAAAATATCGTAGCGGCCCAAGTGCTGGATCGGTGGCGGCAAATCAATCATTGTGAATCGTGTGGCGATCTGTTAAAAGTGCATTCTATGCGCCACCTAGGCGGCAAGACCAGCACCGAGGGGACGATTGGTGTTCTTCAATCAAAAATCGCGCAGCAAGCTGTTTCGTGTGAGCAACAGCACTTGATCATCCCCGGCGCTGGTTTCGAGCCAAATGGCCTGTAAATGGGGAAATGCTGCCTCGAAATTGGCTCGCTCATGGCCAATTTCTAGCACCAGCACGGCATGCTCACTCATCACTTTCGGCGCGGCGCAAAGCAGCGGGCGAATGAAATCCATGCCATCTGCACCGCCAGCCAAGGAAATATCTGGCTCGGCCCGGTATTCTGGCGGCAGGGCGGCCATGCTGTCGCTGTTGACGTAGGGCGGATTACACAGGATCAGATCGTAAGGCCGGCCATGGATACCTTGGCATTGGGCGAGGCCATCAGAGGCCAGCAGCGCAATGCGCTCTTGGAGCCCGTGTTTGGCCACATTGATGGCCGCCACTGCCAAGGCATCTTGGCTGATGTCTGCGCCTTGAATGCGAGTCTCGGGAAAAGCCATCGCAGCGAGCACGGCGAGTGATCCGTTACCAGTGCATAAGTCGAGCACATTTTTCGTGTCTTCTCGCAGCCAATAATCTAGCGTGCCCTCGGCCTGTGGATCGGTGATCAATTCCGCTATGAAGCTGCGCGGCACGATCACCCGCTCATCCACATAAAAAGGCACGCCTTGCAGCCAAGCCTCTTGTGTGAGGTAAGCCGCGGGCTTGCGCGATTCGATGCGTGCTCTTAAAAGAGTAGCAACCTGGTCATATTCTATGCTGGTGATTGGCCTGTTTTGTTCTGAATCCAAGCTGTTCAAGGGCAGTTGCAAGCTCCAAAGTATCAACCAAGCCGCTTCGTCAAAGGCGTTGCTTGTGCCATGGCCGTAATGCACGCCTGCTTTTTCGAGTTGGCTGGCGCTGCGTTGAATGAGTTGCAAAACAGTGGTCAAAAGGAAGCTTTCTTCGATCTTGGGTCAAGTGTTCGTTTGCGGCGCAAGCCAAGGCAGTGCGATCATGCCGATACTGTTTGCTAGCGTCAAAGCAATGGCGAGCAGATACGGCGTGTAGATGAGCCGCCAGTAGCGTGCAAAACGCACGCCTTTGTACCAAGTCCAGCTTGCTGCCAAGAACAGCCATCCCAGCAAGATGGCTTTGAGCACTTGCTGCCCCATCCTCACATCACACCCTCAAACATCATCACATCCACCGCATCGCCCACATTCACATGGCCTTGATCATGATGCAGCACGATCAAGCCATTGGCTGCCACCATGCTAGAGAGCACCCCCGAGCCTTGATTTGCACTGGTGGTGCGCACCTGCAAATTGCCATCAAAGGCGCGGCTCACCATGCCGCGCTGGTATTCGGTGCGGCCTGGTTTTTTTTTGAGGATCTCTTGGCTGATGGCTTTTGAATACAGTGGCTCGGCGCAGTATTGAGCAGGATTCAAGCCTTGCAGGCGCGCCAGCGCAGGACGCACGAAAACCAGCATCGTCACCATGGTGGCCACGGGATTGCCGGGTAGGCCAAAGAGCACACATGAATTGCTATCATTTTGATGGCATTCTGCATTGGTTTTATGCTGGCCAGTGGCTGTTTTTGCCTTCAAAATACGCCCCACCGCCATCGGGCGGCCCGGTCGCATCGCAATCTTCCAAAACGCGACATCACCGAGCTTTTTCATCATCGCCTTGGTGTGATCCGCTTCGCCTACGCTCACACCGCCACTGGTGATCACGGCATCGGCTTGGTTCGCGGCTTGGGTGAATGCAGCTTCTAGCAAAGCAGGATCATCGCGCACCACCCCCATGTCGATCACCTCAGCGCCCCAGCGGCGCAGCAGGCCGATCACGGTGTAGCGATTGGAATCGTAGATCGCGCCTTCGCGTGGCGCATCGCCCAAGCCCAGCACCTCATCGCCGGTGGAGAAATACGCCACCTTGATTTTTCTGAACACGGGTACCTGCGCTATGTTCAAACTAGCCAAAAGCCCAAGCGCAGCGGGCGCAAGGCGCTCTCCTTTTTGCAGCGCCACACTGCCTGCCAGCAGATCTTCGCCGGCAAATCTGCGGTTGTCACCCGGTTTCAAAACGCCTGGTGCAATGCTGATCAAATCGCCTTCCACGCTGCACATCTCTTGTGGCGCCACCGTATCCAGGCCTGTGGGCATGATTGCCCCTGTCATGATCTTCACGCATTCATCCGCTTGCACAGCGCCTTGCCAAGCCTTGCCCGCCAACGCCGTGCCCACGATCTTGAACTGTGTCATTTGACTTGCGGCCATCTGCGAACCAGCAAACGCATAGCCATCCATTGCCGAGTTGTCATGTGGCGGCACGGAAATTGGCGAGATCACATCCACAGCCATCACCCGATCCAAAGCCTGCGCCAGAGCAAGCGCCTCAGTTTCAGCGACTGGCTGCACCAAAGCTGCCAGAAACGCATTCACTTTGTCAGCGGGCAAAGCCGAGGGGTCATAGCCTTGCAGAGCCGCTGCAATGTCGTCGAGAGATTTCATGAGGGTTGATTGTCTCGCAATGCGGCCAGATTCAGGCGCATATGCAATTTGTCAAAAAACTGGCCTTGAACCCGAATGGCGCGAGGCGGCAGACCCTGCGCATCAAAAGCGCCCAAGATGAAGTGTCCAATTTGTGCATCCCCCAAACGCGAGGCAAAGGCTTGGGGCGGCCTGTCTTTCTCTGTGGCGTAATCAGAGGTGAAGGCATCAGGGTAGTGCAGCAAAGATGCATTGCGAAGCGCTACAAAAGCCGGTAAATCCGGGCTGGTGAGCAAGCGCAGTGTGGTGACGGCTGGCAGCAAATCAACCATGCACTTCTGCCTCGCCATGCCGAGCCAGCAGCGCCATCAGCTTTTTGCGGATCAGGATACCAGGGCGATCAGAATCCATGGAATATTCGATACCTCGGCGTCGCAGGTCAATCACGGCATCGGGATCAGTGGATTCCAAAATGTCTTGGTCTTCGCGAATGATTTGCGCATCAAAATCAATCAGCATTTGCGCTGGGCAGTCAGCTTCCGTATCGTTGCGAAACAGCCATTGGCAGACTTGGATGTTGCCATCATCAATCGGCGTGAAGCTGTTGATGATGATGTGTCGTCTGCCGGGTCTGCCATCTTGCGAAGGGTATTCGATATCGAGTCGCCTGGCAAAAGGCAAAAAATAGGCATTACGCATATGCCTTGTGGTCTTGTCGGTCGTCACGCCGCTGATGCGCTGAAATTGCACCGGGTTGGCGGCATCAATGGTCGTTTCGGCATAAAAACCTGTTTCGTTTTCAACCAACTCATATTTGCTCGGCTTGGGGCTGGCTGCGATACCAAAGGTGGCGCGATGCACAAAGCTAAAGTGCGCGTTATCAAACGAATTTTCCAGCGCCCGCATCGGGCTGGTTTGCCAGCGCTCATAAAACTGAAAGATCGTGCGGTAAGCTGGATCTGAGAATTCAGGCACATCAGGAATATCGGCGAGCGGTTCATCCAGCGCCACCCATGCGTAGCCGTACTTGGCTTGGCAGCGATATGCAGTCGTTTTGTAATCCGGCGGAATCTCGCGCTGTGGCTCGTATTGCGGAATGCGGATCACCCGCCCGCTTGGTGCATACGTCCAACCATGGTAGCCGCATTGCAAATTGCCTTGGGCGCAAGCTTTCCCGGATGCATCCACACACCAGCCTTTGGAAAGCTTGGCTGTGCGGTGGCAGCAGCGGTCTTTCAAGGCAGCAGGTTGGCCTTGCGTATCGATAAACAAGACGATGGCTTCGCCCAGCAAAATAAACGGTTTGGGGCCAGTGGCGAGTTCCGAGAGCGGCATCACCGCATGCCAGAATTGACGAAGAACGGGTTGTTGGGTGACGAGCATGAAAAATTCCTCGGGAGCAGTCGTCGCTCCCGCAGAACCCATTGTAGGCAGAGCATCAAGCCGTGAAAAACTTCCTTAATTTATCGCCCCAAGTCTCCTCGTTGGGCGAATGCTTGGCCCCGCCTTTGCGGATCGATTCGTCAAACTCTTTCATGAGCTTGCGCTGATGCTCGGTGAGCTTCACGGGTGTTTCGAGGCTCACGTGGCAATACAGATCGCCGGGATACGATGAGCGCACGCCTTTGATGCCTTTGCCGCGCAGGCGGAAGGTCTTGCCGTGTTGCGTGCCATCTGGAATATCAATGCCGACTTTGCCGATTTTGTTTTCGGCTTCTTCTACCAAGGTGGGCACCTCGATCTCGCCGCCGAGCGCAGCGGTGGCAAAACTGATCGGCACTTGGCAGTGCAAATCATCGCCATCGCGCTCAAAAATTTCGTGCTTGGCCACACGGATTTCAATGTACAAATCGCCGGGAGGTCCGCCATTCGTGCCCGGCTCGCCATTGCCCGCACTTCGGATGCGCATGCCATCGTCAATGCCCGAAGGGATTTTGACTTCCAGTGTTTTCGTATTCTTGATCTTGCCGACACCGTGGCAGCTCATGCAAGGCTCGGGGATGAGTTTGCCTGTGCCCTTACACGTCGGGCAGGTTTGCTGCACGGCGAAAAAGCCTTGGCGCATTTGCACTTGCCCGTGGCCTTGGCAAGTCGTGCAAGTGATTGGCTTCGTTCCCGGCTTGGCACCACTGCCGCCGCAAGTGTTGCAGTTGTCCCAGCTCGGAATGCGAATTTGCGCTTCTTTGCCAAAGGCCGCTTCTTCGAGAGACACCTCCATCGCATAGCTCAAATCGCCACCGCGATAGACTTGCCGCCCACCGCCCTGGCTTCTGCTGCGTCCGCCAAAGACATCGCCGAAAATATCACCAAACGCCTCGGCAAACCCGCCCATGCCCTCAGCGCCCGGGCCGCGCATATTTGGATCGACACCCGCATGCCCATACTGATCGTAGGCCGCTTTCTTCTGCGGGTCAGACAGCATCTCATAAGCCTCTTTGGCCTCTTTGAATTTCTCTTCCGCTTTCTTCGCACCATCACCCTGATTTCGGTCAGGATGATGCTTCATCGCCATCTTGCGATAGGATTTTTTGATGTCTTCATCGGAGGCGTTTTTAGGAACGCCTAAGATTTCATAGAAGTCGCGTTTAGCCATTTTGGGAGCTGTTCGTTCAATCGTTGTTTAGCAAAACGCCGCGAAGACCTTCTCAGATCAACGCGGCGGCATGAGTTACTGAAAAATCAGGCTTTTTTCACTTCCTTGACTTCAGCATCTACGACGTTGTCGTCTTTGGCCTGTGTCTCTGCTTTCCCTGCGTCTTGCCCGGCGGTTTGTGCGCCAGCTTGCTGCGCGGCTTGCGATGCTTGCATGTCTGCATACATTTTCTCGCCGAGCTTTTGCGAAGCGATACCTAGGGCCGCAGATTTTTGCTCAATCGCGGCTTTGTCTTCGCCTTTCAAAGCTTCTTCCAATTCCTTGGTGGCGGCTTCGATCTTTTCTTTCTCGCCGGCCTCTAGCTTGTCGCCATACTCAGCCAAGGATTTCTTGTTGGAGTGCAGGGCGGCTTCGGCTTCGTTGCGTGCTTGGATGAGTTCGAGCTTTTTCTTGTCGTCTTCGGCATTGAGCTCAGCATCTTTGACCATGGCTTGGATTTCATCTTCCGATAAACCTGAGTTGGCCTTGATGGTGATTTTGTTTTCTTTGCCCGTGGCTTTGTCTTTGGCGCCGACGTGCAAGATGCCGTTGGCGTCAATATCAAAAGTCACTTCGATTTGCGGCGTGCCGCGCGCTGCGGGCGGGATGCCTTCGAGGTTGAATTCACCCAAGCCTTTGTTGGCCACGGCCATCTCGCGCTCGCCTTGGTAGACCTTGATCGTCACGGCGGGTTGGTTGTCATCAGCCGTGGAGAAGGTTTGTGCAAACTTGGTTGGAATCGTGGTGTTCTTCTTGATCATCTTGGTCATCACGCCGCCTAGCGTTTCGATGCCGAGAGACAAGGGCGTCACGTCCAAAAGGAGCACGTCTTTACGATCACCGGAAAGCACTTGGCCTTGGATCGCTGCGCCCACAGCCACAGCTTCATCGGGGTTCACGTCTTTGCGTGGCTCTTTGCCAAAAAATTCTTTGACCTTCTCTTGCACCTTAGGCATGCGCGACATGCCGCCGACCAAAATCACGTCTTGAATGTCACCCACGCTCACGCCAGCGTCTTTGATCGCGGTGCGGCAAGGGGCAATCGTGCGCTCGATCAGGTCTTCTACTAAGCTTTCCAATTTTGAGCGGGTGAGCTTCATGTTCAGGTGTTTCGGGCCAGAGGCATCTACCGTGATGTAAGGCAAATTGATCTCGGTTTGCTGGCTGGAGGAGAGCTCAATCTTGGCTTTCTCGGCCACATCTTTCAAGCGTTGGAGCGCGAGCACATCTTTCTTCAAATCGACTTGCGTGTCTTTCTTGAACTCGGCAATGATGTAGTCGATGATGCGTTGGTCAAAATCTTCACCGCCTAAGAACGTGTCGCCGTTGGTGGAGAGCACTTCAAATTGCTTCTCGCCATCCATGTCGGCAATGTCGATGATCGAGACGTCAAACGTGCCGCCGCCCAAGTCGTACACAGCGATTTTGCGGTCGCCTTTGCCGACTTTATCGAGGCCGAAAGCGAGCGCAGCTGCGGTCGGCTCATTGATGATGCGCTTGACATCCAGGCCTGCAATTCGGCCTGCATCTTTGGTGGCTTGGCGCTGGGAATCGTTGAAGTAAGCAGGCACCGTGATCACGGCTTCGGTCACTTCGTAGCCGAGGTAATCTTCGGCGGTTTTCTTCATCTTGCGCAGCACTTCAGCGCTCACTTGGGGCGGCGCGAGCTTCTCGCCACGCACTTGCACCCACGCATCGCCGTTGTCGGCTTTGGCAATGGTGTAAGGCATCAAATCGATGTCCTTTTGCACTTCTTTTTCGTCAAACTTGCGGCCAATCAGGCGCTTGACAGCG
>JANNED010000222.1:0-2447 GCA_031388245.1 Variovorax sp. | reverse complement strand
CCCCTCATGTCAAACGTTAGGGCTCATGTGCGCTATCTACTAATTCTCGGAATCGCACTCTGTTCCACTTCCCATGCTCGCCCTACCGGGGCAGAAGTCCAAGTTGAAGCGGCACTGATTCAGGCTGCGGATCTAGGCTCGGATGCAAAGACGAACTATTCGGCACTTGATTCAAGTGGTTTCGTCGTTGGGGTTGTGCTCTCCGAGGCGAAAGGGAAGCTCCTTGTTTTGCAAAGGCAATCTTTCGGAGGGTACAGACTCGAAGCAGAAAGTTCTTTGTTCGAAAATAACTTTGGCTCTCGCCACTACATTGAGATCGTGCAGACCACTGGTGCCCGTCGCTTCAGCATTCAAGTCAATTCACACGTGGACTGTGGTATCCAAGTTGAGACCTTTCGCTTGGCACATACCACCGGCGCTTGGCGAGTCGCCGGCTACGACAAGTCTCAACCAGACTCCAAGACATGCGACGTGAACTTTCGTTCGCGTGAGTACTCGGCTAACCTTTTAACCCATCGTGTCAACGTTGTGGAATACCGAACTGGAAAGGTAGTTAAAAGGGGGTCACGAGTCGCAAAATATGCCGCACCTTCGTTGGGCTCATTCAACTTCTCGATGTTCGAAAATGAGCCCTAACTGGTCGGCCAACACGGACCCGCAACTGAAGGAAGCGGCTTCGCCGCGCATGTTGCAGTCCGGTTGCCTCCAACGTCAGAGCGATTTTCAAGCCTTTTGAGCAGTTCGCCGGCAACAATACTGTACGGAGTGCTATTGAAAAAACAGCAGCTTACAGCTCTTCTGTATAGATCTTTGACGACGCTGCGCTGCATGGCGCTGAGGTATTCTTCCTTATGGGCGCGATTCCAGTCCACCAATTGCTAGATTTCTTTTTCGAAGATCAGATCGAGCCATATTCGCCTGGCGCGGCCGTTGCCTTCGCGAAAAGGGTGCGCCACATTCATCTCTACTTGCCAGCATCATCTGAGAACTTTGAGCTTGTCCCCAAAAAGTGGACACTAATAAGTGAGTTTCACAACTTATTTTTTGGAGATTCCAATGGCCAGAGGCAACAGAAGGAAATACACCGCGCAGACCAAGGAAGACGCGGTCGGGCAAGTCATTAAAGCGGGGCTGCCGCTGGCGCAAGTCGCACGCAGCTTTGACATGCCCATGCAAACGCTGGAGAACTGGGTGGGCAAAGCCCGTCGGGGTGATCAGCCCAAGTTTGTCGCAGTGGTCAGTGACCAAGACGAGGAGATCAGTCGTCTTAGGGCGCTATGCGCCAAGCTCACGATGGAGCGAGACATCTTAAAAAAAGCCACAGCGTACTTTGCAAGGGAAGTGCTGTGAAGTACGCTTGGATGGATCAGCACAAATCGGCGTGGCCTATTCAAACAATGTGCGCGGCATTGGGGCTGAGCAAGAGTGGCTACTACGCCGGCAAGCATCGAGCACAAGGCCAGAGAGCGCAAGAGCGAGCCAAGCAGCAGGCTGATCTCAGTTCAGCCATTCAGCAGCAAAGCCAGCGCCACAAACAGCGCTACGGCAGGCCTCGGATGACCGCTCAGCTGCGCAAATTGGGCTTCTGTGTCAACCACAAGCGCGTGGGCAAAGAGATGAAGCGGCTGGATTTGCAATGCAAACTGCGCCGCAAGTACAAGATTTGCACGACTGATAGCAAACATGGCTACGGCATAGCGCCCAATGTATTGGAGCGGTGCTTCACGCAGGGCGCTCCCAACAAAGCGTGGGTCGCTGACATCACGTATGTCGCCACGGGCCAGGGTTGGCTATTTGTAGCGCTGGTACTCGATTTGTTCAGCAAGAGGATCGTCGGCTGGGCACTGGATGAGCAGATGCCGCAAGAACTCACGCGGGAGGCATTGCGCGTGGCACTGCTCAATCGCCAGCCAGCACCGGGTTTGATCCATCACTCAGACCGGGGTAGCCAGTATGCGGGGCACGACTATCGCGACATGACTGCCGTGTGCGGCATGCTCACCTCCATGAGCAGGAAAGGCAACTGCTGGGACAACGCGGCGATGGAGTCAGCCAACGGCACGCTCAAAGTCGAATGCGTCAACCGTCAAAGATATGAAACACGACAGCAAGCCCGCCATGACGTGCTGGAGTTCATTGGCTACTACAACCACGACAGAGCGCACAGCAGCTTGGGCTATCAGACGCCCGCAGAGTTTGAGCTGGCGTGGCTGGCAAGGCAGGGAAAAGAGGTCGACCAAAATGAAGACAAGGAGGCGCTGCAGCTATGATCGAACGTGTTGGGTGAACCACCCAGCCATCACTTTCTTTGGTGTCCACACTTCGGGGACAGGTTCAACGTGCTTTATCGGCTTCATAATCGAGCTTCAAGCGTGCCACGATATCGCCAGCGGAGATAATATATCGGAGGCGCGGGTTTCTTATACTTTCTCTTTCGCAACAACAAT
>JANNED010000131.1:0-16112 GCA_031388245.1 Variovorax sp. | reverse complement strand
GAATTGAAAAGAGCCTTCCACACGCTCAAACACATTGGAAATCTGTTGCATCAGGCCCAGCGTGATCGTGCCTGCGAGCAAGCCCGGCGACATGGCCAGGAGTGGAATCAAACCGCTGTATTGCAAATAAAAATAGCGTGCCACATCAAAGTACGCGTAGTGAAAAAACAAACGGAAATGGTTGCTGCGCACTTGCACCCAGATATCGGCCAGCGTGGGCGGCGTGGCACGATTCGGATCGTCTTCGCCAAGCACCAATTCTTTGCGATAAGCCGCCTCCACCTTTTGGTTGTTAAATTCCAAGCCCGGCAGCTTCATGCCCACGGTGGCCAGCAGCACCGTGCCGAAGATGGCAGACATCAACGCCGTCCACACCAACGATTGGCTGACTGCGCCAAAAAACGGCAACTCCGGCACTTTGGCCGATAGCGTCCACAAAATGTGTAAAAATGCCACCAAGGTCATGATCGAGCGCATGAAGCTCACACCCAAGCCTTCCATGATTTTGGCGAAGCGATAGGTGTCGTCTTGCACGCGCTGCGATGCGCCTTCAATATGGCGCACTTTGTGCCAGTTGGCGCTGTAAAACAAGGTCAGCGCTGTGCGCCAGCGAAAGACCCAGTGCTTGACAAAATACTCCAGCACCACGGCCACGCCGACAAAGACACCCGCGATTTTTGCAAACACCAGCACCTGCCCATAAAACTCTGCGGAAGAGCTGCTGCCCGGTTTTTGCAAAATGCGCTGAATGTAATCGTAGAACGAGCCATACCAGCTGTTGAGCTCGACGGTCAGCTGCACCTTGTACCAAGTCACAACGATGATCAGCGCCGCCCCCAGCCAAGCCCACATCCACCATTGCTTGCTGCGAAAAAAAGACTGAAACATGCGGGCGCTCCTTGTAGCAAAATAGGCTGTTGACTTGCGAATTTAACCCATGACTCGCCACACCGCCCTTCTCTATCCCCCAAAAGCCCTTGCCCCGCTCTTGCAAGCGGCCACCGTGCTGCTGTTGCGCGATGGTTCGCAAGGTCTAGAAGTGCTCATGACACGCCGCTCCACCCAGGCCAGCTTCGCGCCGGGTGCCTATGTGTTCCCGGGTGGAGGGATTGAGCTTGAAGACAAGAAATTTGCATCATTAGCATCGGCAGCCGTTGAAGAGCATGCCAACAATGCTGTTGACTTTGTAGTCACTCGCAACAGCCAATCCACGCAGCACACTGCTTGGGCCTTGGCCGCCATCCGCGAGAGTTTTGAAGAATTAGGCATCGTATTGGCCAAGCAAAGCAATGGCCAATGGATCAGCCCATCTCAGATCAGCGCACTGGATCGCCAAGCCAATTTTTATGCGCAGATGCAGGCCAATGGGTTTCAGCTGGCGGCTGCTGACGTTTATTTACTCGCGCATTGGCTGACTGACCGCGATATGCCCAAGCGCTTTGAGGTGCCTTTTTTGGTGGCGCGCATGCCACCGGGGCAATCGCCTGTGGCCGATGAGGCCGAGCAGTTTGCACCCGAATGGGTGCGCCCGCAAGATGCGCTGGCGCGACATGAATCCGGGCAATTTTTCATGATCTTCCCCACAATTCGCACCTTGCAAAAACTCATCGCCTACGAAAAAGTTGGCCATGTGCTTCACGCCTGCGCCGCTGAGAAAGCCCTGTGGACAAGCTGCCCTCGCGCGGGGCTTCTCCAAGGCAAAGAAGCTCGCTTCATGGAGGATGAGGCCGCTTATGGCGAATTGGCGTTGGTCACGCCCTACGGCCAGATCGCCCATGAACTGTCTTGGCAACACGAGACACCGGTGCAACTTCTGCAGCATGTTTGGCGGCTTACAGCGCCCAACCCCAGCATGATGACCGGCCCGGGCACCAACACTTACATTGTGGGCACGCCAGAAAAAGGCTTTCTCGTGATTGACCCGGGGCCCGATATCGCCTCGCATATTGAGCGCATCTTGCGAGCCACAGGCGGCGACATCATGGCGATCATCTGCACCCACTCCCATGCAGACCACAGCCCGGCTGCGCGGCCACTTCAGGCACGGGTGGTAGAGGCTAGCAACACGGTACCCATGGCATTGACAGCCGAGTTTGCCAAACACATCTGCCCCATCCTTGGCTTGCCCAGCTGCGCCACAGCCCGCGACAACGCATGGTTTGATCCTGACATCACACTACACAATAATGAGCAACTCGCGCCCTATTTTCGCCGGCCTTACGATGAAACACCCTTCGATATCAGCCTGCAAGTGATTCACACCCCCGGCCATGCGGCCAATCACCTGTGCCTCATCTTGCCCGAAGACGGTTTGCTCTTCTCAGGCGACCATATTTTGAACGGCAGTACCACTGTGATTGATCCGCCAGACGGCGACATGACGGCCTACCTCGATTCGCTGGACACTTTGGCCGCTTTGTGTAGGCAACATGCTCTGCGCTTCATCTTGCCAGCGCACGGTTATGCGCTTTCAGCTTGTGATGCCAGATACCCAGATGACGACACCCGTGGCGGCGCAGAGCGCTGCATTGCATCTCTGAAGCAACATCGCCTCAAACGTGAAGCCAAAATCATCGCCGCGATGCGGCTGAGGCCCGAAGCCAGCATCCCAGAACTGCTGCCGATCGCCTACAGCGATGTCGATGCCAAACTCTGGCCCATCGCCGCACGATCTCTCACAGCGCATGTGCAGCGGATACGGGAATTGAAGCTCATCACAAGCTAGCTTTGTTGTTTTTTTCTAAACTTCGCATCTTTTGATGCATGTAACAAATAGTAACTTGAACATCCGCAAGCTCAGCATCTAATATTTCAACTTTCGCGCGATGGCGTACAACCGTTTCTTAAAAGGATGAAAATGAAGACGATGCAAATGATTTTGGCTTTGTGTGCCAGTGCAACTTTGGTGGCCTGCGGTGGCGGTGGCGGCGGTGGCTCAACAACAGCGACAGTACCTCCCGCGTCCGCTGCTGCGCCATTGTCGGTCAGCAACTATTCTTCTGTGGCCACACCTACGGCAGCCGCATTGGCTGCATCAAGTACGGCTGGCGATACGCTTGATGTGATCAGCAGCGCAACTGCATCGCAAAGCTCGCAGGCGTTGAATGCCAATCCAATGCTGATTGGGATTTTTGCCTTGGAAAATATCACTGCCAGTCGCGAACAAACCGCAGCAGTGAGTTCAGTAAGCGATCGATGCCCAGTTAGCGGAAGCTACAGTGGCAGCCTAAACGATGCTGACAACAGCAAGAGTTACAGTGCTGGCGACACTCTGTCGGCGACCTTTACAAATTGTGTGCTGGCGACTGGCCAAGCGGCTGCAAATGGCAGCTTCAGCATGACGCTGAATACGCTGACGCGAGTCAATAACGTGGTCACGAATCTCAACGCAAGCATCAGTTTTAACAATTTCTCAGTGGACGGCACAACACTCAATGGCGCAGCCACCATTGCAGGCAACCCCAACGGAGCCTCCAGCATCACCTACAACAATCTCGCCAGCATAAGACGTGGCATCACCACTGTCTACAATTTCACTAGCTCTAGCAATGCGATGAATCAAGTGAACTTCAACGGCTTGATCACAGTTGGCAACAACACTTATACGATGACAACTCCTGTCGCCATCACCTATGGCGTGAACTCGCCGAATGCGGGCACGCTCAGAATTGCCGACGTCAACAACAACCGGATCGATCTGGTACTGAGCTCATCGGCGGTTAATGCAAGCCTCTATTTGAATGGCTCAAGCACAGCAAGCAACAACTTCAGTGTGGCGTGGACGGCACTGTGACATCAGTTTGGATTTCAAAAGCCCGGTTCGCCGGGCTTTTTTTGCGCCCAAAAGTTCAAGGCCGCGCATAGCCTTCGCACAGCCCTGAATTCGCTCTGCCTCGGCATTCTCGCGTCAAGCGCTTGTCTCGCTCGGTGCGGGATTCTGCGCTGCCGTCATGAAATGTCACGCCACCCCCTTTTTTGGCTTTGGCTTTGTTTGCCTTTTCTTTTTTGGGTTTTTTGGCTTTGCTGCCCTCCTTTGCGCTGCTGGCTTGTGCAGAGAAAATTCCAACATGAAAAGCCGATATTACCGGCATAGAATATGAATTTGTTGCTATAAAAAAGAGAGTAGCGAAAATCGCAGAGGTGATTGTTTTCATGGTGAAGATCCCTGTTTGAAGACTGCTGAAATGATAATCAAAACCACTGCACATGTGAACCCCGAGAAAACGCCCACCAAGACAGCTTGGCAAGAAGAATAACCAGCGCTCATAGAGCATTGCCTCTAGGCATTTAGAAGCGATAGCCTAAACACTTGCGGCGCGAAAGGCTACATTTCTTCTATCGAGTTTTTCATTTCAACTGTTCATCTGGAGTTCATCATGGTTAAGAAAATCAACAAAGCAGCGTCTTCTGCAAAATCCACCGGCCTCAATCCAGCCGCCTTAGCAGAGAGCATCAAAGCATCCGCTCAGCAAATTTATTTAGCCGGCTTGGCGCAATTTTCCAAAGCCCAACAAAATGGTGGCAATGTGTTTGAGAGCATGGTCAAAGAAGGCTTGGCTGTGCAACGCAAAACACAAGCTGCAGCTGAAGAGCGCATCAGCGAAGTGACCAACAAGGCCGCTGGCGTGGCCAACGAAGTGGCTGCCAAGGCCACCGGCCAGTGGAACAAACTGGAAGATATTTTTGAAGATCGCGTCTCGCGCGCACTCAACAAACTCGGCGTGCCGTCGGCCAAAGACATCGAATCTTTGATCAGCCGCATTGATGCACTCTCCAAGCAAGTGGGCGGCAAATCCACAACTGCCAAGCCAGTGCGTGCAGCCGCCAAAACCGTCAAGGCCAAGGCAGCTACCGTGGTGAAGGCTGTGAAAAAATCTGCACCGGTTAAGGCTGCGCGTCAAGCCGCCCGCAAAGTTGCTTAAAGATTTTGCAGACATTCAAGAGGGCGCTGCTAGCGCCCTTTTTTGCGCATGCTTTAAAGCCAAATCAGGTATTAGCCGGCATAGAATCTATGCAATCAGCTATTAAAATAGTAGCAAATAACTTCTTCCAATCGTCATGGCTTCTGTGATCCGCTTTCCGAGCAAGACTGCTCAAACAGTGCGCGCTCAGGCACGCAAACCTCGCATCGCACTTTCTTTGGCAGGTGGCGGCCCATTGGGCGCCATTTATGAAATTGGTGCGCTGTGTGCTTTGCAGGAAGCCTTGGATGGCATCGACTTCACGCAACTTGATCATTACATTGGCGTGTCTGCGGGCAGCTTCATCGCAGCTTCTCTGGCCAATGGCATGAGCCCACAAGAGCTGTGCATGAGCTTTATCGACAACGATGAGCGCCAGGCGGATGCCTCGCTACACAGCGACCGCTTCGATCCTGCTTGGCTCATGCGCCCCGCCTACAGCGAGTTCGCTCGCCGAATTTTTCTGCTGCCCGGCCTGTTGGCCTCGGCGGCTTGGCGCGCCACCGTGGAGCGCAAGAACTTGATCAGCGCCATCGAATTGCTCGGGCCCGCGCTGCCTACGGGGATTTTTTCAAGTGAACAAGTCAATGCCCGAATGGCGGCTATTTTCTCGCAGCCAGGCCGCAGCAACGATTTCCGTGCCTTGCAAAAAATGCGTGGCAGCCGCTTGACGTTGATTGCCACCAATCTTGATTCTGGCGAGTCTGCGCCGTTTGGTGCGCCGCTTTGGGATCACGTGCCGATCTCGCAAGCCGTGCAGGCCAGCTCAGCTTTGCCGGGGCTCTTTCCGCCAGTAGAAATTGGGGATCATTATTTTGTAGACGGTGCTTTGAAGAAAACCTTGCATGCCAGCATTGCGCTGGATGAAGGCATGGATTTGGTGATTTGCCTCAATCCTCTTGTGCCGTTTGATGCATTGAACGCGCGCCCCACCGTGATGCAGCGCGGCCTGCCAAAAGAGCGCCAACGCATCCCCCGCATCACAGAAGGTGGCCTGCCCGCTGTGCTCTCGCAAACCTTTCGCTCCATGATTCATTCGCGCCTAGAGATGGGAATGAAAGCCTATGAACGGCAGTATCCGCAAACCGATATTGTGTTGATTGAGCCAGATCAACGCGACCCAGAAATGTATTTGGCCAACACCTTCAGCTACAGCCAGCGCAGAAGCTTGGCTGAGCATGCCTACCAGCAAACGCGTCACATGCTGCGCGTGCGCCGCAGCTCGCTCGCGGCCAAGTTTGAAAAGCACGGCATCCGCATCAACACCGCCGCACTGGCCGACCACAAACGCCAACTCGTGCTGCCCGCCCCCAAAGCCAGTCGCATCGGTCAGGCGGTGGTGCGGCTGGAGGAGTCGTTGGAAGATTTAGAGCGGCGTTATGCCTGAGTGCCAGGCGATCCAACCGAAAAAATCTTGAACGCAGAGGACGAGAAATTCTGGCTCTTTGCAATCAGCCTACCCCACCACCAAGAAACTTACGCTAGAGTGTGAAGCATTCACACCAGCACCCGAGGACATCATGGCTAAAAAAGCACCGCGTCGCACAGCCGAACGCATCTTAGAAGTCACGCTCGAACTCTTCAACCGCTTTGGCGAGCCCAATGTCTCGACCACGCTGATTTCCGCTGAGCTCAACATCAGCCCCGGCAACCTGTACTACCATTACCCTGCCAAAGATGAGCTGATCAATTCATTGTTTGACCGCTACGAACGCGGTCTGTCTGAGCTGCTCAACGCCAGTGACGGTGTGCGAAACGTGGAAGATGCTTGGTTTTTTCTGCACACCTTGTATGAGCTCATCTGGCAATACCGTTTTCTCTACCGTGATCTCAACGATCTTCTCTCCAAAAATCGCCGCCTTGAAACGCATTTCCAGTGGGTGCTCAAAAACAAAACCCGCAGTGTTCATGCTCTGCTGGATGCCATGAACCGCAGCGGCGCGATCACCATTGATTCACGCGAAATTGAAGGCACAGCCACCTCCATGGTGGTGGTGCTCACCTATTGGCTCAGTTATGAATATGTGCGTGATCCGCGCAACGCGCTTGAGCCTGAGAGCGCCAGCATCGCACTGGTGCGAGGAGCGCAGCATGTGCTCAATCTTCTCGTGCCTTACTTAGAGACCAGCCAGCGGCAGCATCTGCTCAAGCTCGTGGCAGAGTATTCGGCCAAAACCACCCCCGCCGCATAAGTGCACACAAATCGGGAAAACCCTGTGCGCAATTGGAGCTAGGCATCAGCACAAGCTCCGTGCCTGCCTCTACACTGCTTAACCGAAGTAGATGTTTGCCCGAGGAGGCTGCTGTGATCCTAGATTTCATTCCCAAGCTCATTCCCAATCTCGTACCCAAGGCCACACAAACGGCTGGCTTGGAAGTGTTGATGAAGGGCGCAGGCAAAGTCACGCGCTTCATTCCGATCCCTCAGCCCACGCTGATGGTTGGTGCCGGCTCGAGCGAGCGCATGGGCGAGGTGATTGCAGGCTTTGGCCACAACAAAGTGCTGATCGTCACCGACGGTGTGATCGCCAAATTGGGTTTGTTGAAAGGCATTCAAAACGCATTGCACGCGGGTGGCACGAAGACGGTGGTGTTTGACAAAATCACGCCCGATGCGCCGATACCCTTGATCGAAGAGGGTCTGGATTTTTGCCGCGAGCACGATTGCGATGCGATTGTGGCTTTCGGCGGCGGCTCATCGATGGATTCGGCCAAAGCGATTGCGATTGCCATGACCAATCGCAAAAGCTTGCGCAACTTGGCGGGCTATTTCAAAGGTCGCAGCAACCCGCTGCCGATCTATGCTGTGCCCACCACCGCAGGCACGGGCTCGGAAGTCACGGTGGCCGCTGTGATCTCGGATCCATCGCGTGGCGACAAAGTCGTGATCATTGATCCGCGTTTGGTGCCCAAAATGGCTGCGCTTGATGCCGCTCTCATGACCGGCCTGCCGCCCCACATCACCGCCGCCACCGGCATTGATGCGCTCACGCATGCGATTGAAGCCTTCGTGGGCAACTGGGCCACGCCCTACACCGATGGCATGGCGTTGGCAGCCGTGGGCTTGATTTTTGGCAATCTGCGCACGTGTTACGCCCAAGGCACGGACCTGGCTGCGAGAGAAAAAATGTCGCTCGCCTCCACCTATGCTGGCCTAGCCTTTACACGCGCCAACGTGGGCTACGTCCACGCCATTGCGCATCAATTCGGCGGCAAATACCACACGCCTCATGGCTTGGCCAATGCGATCATGCTGCCCCATGTGATGCGCTACTCAGCACCAGCGATTCAAAAGCAATTAGCCAAGCTCGCTGTGCGTGCCAAGCTGGGCGATGAGAGCGAACGCGACGATCTGTTGGCGACCAAGTTTCTCGATGCCATCGATCAGCTCAACCGCGATTTAGGTATTCCGCTGTATCTGGACAAGCTGCAAGAAGCCGATATTCCAGCGCTGGCCAAAGCGGCCTGCCACGAGGCACACACAGGCTACCCGGTGCCGAAATACATGACGCAGAAACAATGCGAAGCACTGATTCGGCAGGTGTTGCCACCAGCAACCAAGCCGGCTGCAAAGGCTGCCACCAAGCCCGCTGCCAAAAAAGCGACCCCTAAGAAAACAACCTCTCAATAATTTCTTTGTTTTACTGACACGAGCTCACCCATGAAAAAAGTCATCACCGTCACCCTTGGTGCACAAGCCCAAGATTTCAGTTTTAAAACCAAGTTTTTAGGCGAGGATTTTTCAGTCACGCGCATGGGCGCGGACAACGACACCGCCAAGGCTTGGGAGCTGCTGCGCCGCCACCAAAATTTTGCAGACGCGCTTGGCTTGGGCGAGATTGGCGATCACTACCAAGTCGGCCTGCGCACCGTGGTCAACAAAGAAACTCAGCGCCTGCTCAACGTCGTCACGCGCGTGCCGGCAACGACCGGAGCAACGCTGCGCCGCCTCTTGCAAGTACGCGCTGTGCGCCATGTGCAAAAGGAGTTGGGCGAGTATTTCAACAACAACATCGTGCTGTTTCTCAACGGCATGCGCAACTACGACATGGCTGTGGCGCTGTCGGATTACACGCCGAACCTGAATTTCGCCGATGCGCTGTATCAAACCGGTGCGCCGGCCATGCTCAGCTCGATTGAACAGCTGGAGCTTTACGCCAAAGGCACAAAATTCATTCTCTCTGGCAAGCCTGCTGAGATTTTGGAAGCCTCCATGTCGTGGCTCAAAGAAAAGCGTGTGGCCAAGGCTGCTGAAGAAGCGCATGTGATTGTCGGCACGTTTGCTGAGCTCAAAGCAATTGGCAGCTCCAGCAATCTGGCTGGTAAAACGCTGATCACGTCTGCCGTGGATGATGATCGCATGGAGTTTTTCAAGAAATGCAAGGTCAATTTGGTGATCGATGTTTCGCCCAAATTGTTTGATCATGTGGTGGGCATCAACACCTTGGAGGCGATGATTCTTGCTTCGCTGGGCCGGCCTCCCGAAGAAGTCTCGGATGATGATTTTGAAGAGATCTTGAATGAACTCTCCATCAAGCCGCGCTTGCTCCACCCCACCGGCAATTTCCGCAACATTCGCCGATTTGCATTTGTGATCCATCCGCTCTCACAAGACTTTATTCGCAAAGGCTTCCCGATACCCAAAGGCACGCCAAAATTCATCATGGATCGGGTGGAGACGATTGCCGCGCACATGCCGCCGATGGTCTACTGCAAGATGGACAACATCATCTCGCCCACCGGTGCGGAAGCCGAAGGCTGGTTGATTTCCGTAGGCGGCACGCCACGCGAAATGCTCTCGCGCAGCCCCGAGTTCACCTACCGCCGCTTGCTCCAAGCGGCCAAAATCGCGCAAAATTTGGGCGCGCAAATCATGGGCTTGGGCGCGTTCACCAAGGTTGTGGGCGATGCCGGCGTTACCGTGGCACGCCGTGCCCCACTCCCCATCACCACTGGCAACAGTTATTCAGCCTCCGGCGCACTCTGGGCAGCCTCGGATGCCATGAAACGCATGGGTTTGGTGAAGCTAGAAAAAAATGGCAAACGCATCCACGCAAAAACCATGGTCATTGGCGCCAGCGGCTCCATTGGCTCAGTCAGCGCCCGGCTTCTGGCGATGGCGTTTGAGCAGGTCGTGATCGCTGGCCGCGATATGAAAAAACTCGAAGAATTGAAGCGCTCGATCCTCAAAGACACGCCGGATGCCGATGTGGTGTGCTCGATTGATTACGACAGCCTGCTCGGCGACATGGACATGATCGTCACCTCCACCTCGGGCGCTGGCAAAAAGATTCTAGACATCATGAAAGTCAAACCAGGATGCGTGATCACCGATGTGGCCAGGCCGCTTGATTTGCCACCCGAGGAAGTGGCCAAGCGCCCGGATGTGCTGGTGATCGAATCTGGAGAGATCGAATTGCCGACCAAAGTGCGCGGCATGAAGACCATCGGCTTGCCGCCCAATGTGATCTATGCCTGCCTTGCAGAGACCATCGTGCTCGCGCTCGAAGGCCGCTTTGAAGTGTTCACTGTGGGGCGCGATACCGAATGGGACAAAGTCAAGGAAATTTACAAGCTTGGCCTGAAAAACGGCATGAAACTCTCTGCGATTTCTGGCGTCAACGGCGCCTTCACGGATGAAGACATTGCCAAGGTCGTGACGCTTGCAAAGAAAGCCCGCTTGAAATGGAAAGGTGTCTCAGAGGCAGCGCCCAAAGCTGCTTCATCGGCCAAACCAGCTGCTGCCAAGAAGCCTGCTACGAAGAAGCCTGCTGAGAAAAAGCCGCCAGCGAAGAAGACCATGGTCGCAAAAACAGCAGCACCACCTGTTAAAAAAGCGCCTGCTAAAAAAGCAAGCACGAAGAAAACAGCACGGTGAGCGCTTATTTTCGCTGCCACACCGCAGCGAAGAAACCATCGCTTTGATGCAAATGCGGCCATAACCTGAGGCAACTCACTGCACTGTTTTTTGCGGGTGTGCACAGTGCATCTGCGTTGTCAATTTTTTGAGACGCAAGCAAGTCTGCAACATCGACCGGCACAAAATCTGAATGTGCTGCGCTGAAAGCTTGTGCGATGGCCTCATTTTCTTCTTGTAACAAACTACAGGTGGCATAGACCAAGCGGCCACCACTTTTCACCAAACGTGCAGCGCTTTGCAAAATTCTGGCTTGCAGCGCAGCCAGCTCAGTCACATCGGTTTCTTTCTGTCGCCATTTCAGATCTGGATTACGCCTGAGCGTGCCCAAGCCGCTGCAAGGCGCATCCACCAGCACGCGATCCATCTTGCCCGCCAAGCGTTTGATGCGCTCATCGCGCTCATGCGCAATGCCTACAGGGTGAATATTGCTCAGGCCGCTGCGTGCCAAACGCGGCTTCATGGCATCCAGGCGCTTTTGAGAGGTGTCAAAAGCGTAGAGTCGTCCCGTGTTTTTCATCATCGCGCCCAGTGCCAGCGTTTTGCCGCCTGCGCCAGCGCAAAAATCAGCCACCATCTCGCCGCGCTTGGCGCCTGTGAGCAAGGCCAGCAGTTGGGAGCCTTCGTCTTGCACCTCCACACGGCCTTCTTTGAAGACGGCCAGCGTGTTCAGCGCTGGCTTGCCATGAATGCGCAAACCCCACGGGGAAAAGGGTGTTGCTTCTGTTTTGATAGCAGCTGTCTTAAGCTCTTTGCTGGCAGATTCGCGATTTCCCTTAAAAATATTCACCCGCAAGTCAAGTGGCGCGACTTCATTCAAAGCTTTCACCAAAGGCCAAAATTGCTCGCCCACATGCGCCTTGAGCAGCCCAGCCAGCCACTCGGGTAGGTTGTGCTTGTGCAAATCAAGCAAGCCCTGGCCAGAGGCCATTTGTGCATCGCAAGTCTCTAGCCAAGCGCGCTCTAGTGGCAAGATGCCGCCGATCAAATAATCGCGTGGCGCAGCAAAGGCCAGCATCGCCAGCTTGCGCTGCTGGCTGCCCATGCCTTTCGGTGCGCTGCGGGCCATCAATTCATACATGTTGCGATGGCGCAGCACGTTGTAAGCCGTGTCGGCCAAGGTGGCGCGTTCACGCTGCCCCAAGCCGCGATGCTCTTTGAAGAAACGAGAAATGATGTTGTCGGCCGGATGGTCAAAGCGCATAACGAGCGCGACAAGCTCGGCGCAGCCTTCGAGGAGTTGTTGTGGGTGCATCCGAGTATTGTCCCACCTTGTGATCCGCACGCTGCCAATGCTCAGAGATAATCAGGGCATGAGCACTGAAGTTATGCCCCCATTGATCATCACGCCACCCGGCCGCTATCGGCATTACAAGGGCATGGAATACGATGTGGTCGGCACGGTGCGTCACAGCGAAACGCTCGAACCCCTGACCTTGTATCGTGCGCTCTACGGCGAGCACGGCCTGTGGGTGCGGCCAGCGGCGATGTTTAACGAGGATGTCGTTATTGACGGCATCCAGCAACCCAGATTCAGGAAAATAGCATGAGTAAAAAAGGTGATTTGTTAGTCCCCATTCAGATCGATGATGAGCTCTTCGAGGAGGTGATTCATGCCAGCGCACTGCTCAACATCGCCAGCGGCGAGATCACGCGCGTGGAATACCAAGATTACGACGAAGGCACGAGCGGCCTGCCTTGGGAAAACGAAGAATACGATTTCTCGTGCGGCAAGCTTTCCAATGCCGGCAAAGATGTCGAGTTCAGTATTCAAGTGAACAAAACCACCGGGCAATATTCCGTGACGGCATCTGAGCTGCAAGAAATCAAGCAAAAAGCGGCTGCTTTGTTCTCGGGAGTCGCTGCTGGCTCTTGAAGTTTTGTTGCAGTATGTTTGCAGGACAACGTGCGTTTGCGTTGCTTATCAAATGTGTGCTTTTCAACGCGTCCGCGTGTGCCATTTGACACTCTTCACAACACTTGGTTATGATTTGAAGGATCGATAGCTGGCAGTAAGCAAGCGCCGATTTACAAGAATCGAATTTATTCAGGGAACATCCATGTCATTGACATTCAGCACCACCACGTCAAAAGCGCCTGCCGTTGAGCGGCTTCCGTTCTGCGCTGTCTCAAGCGCTGTACTCGTTGTCGCCACAGGCATGGGCTTGGTGGCCTGCGGGGGCGGCAATGGCGCGGCATCCAGCTCCGCGCCCGTCATTCTCTCAGGCCAAGCCGTCAAAGGCCCCGTCACTGGAGGCCAAGTCTGTGCCTACACCTTGAGTGCGCCGCGTCAGCAAATCGCTTGTGCCACGACGGATGCCAATGCCAAGTATTCGCTAGCCCTACCTGCCGGCACTGGCGAAGTGATGCTTGAAGTCACGGGCGGCAGCTACATCGATGAGGCCACGGGCAGCAAAGTTGCCCTCACCACACCGCTGCGCACGCTCAGCAAAGCCGGCAGCGCCGACAACGCGCTGATCACGCCGTTCACCGAATTAGCCGTCCAGTTGGCTAGCGCCAGCGTCAGCAACCCCGGCGGCAATCTCAGTCTTGTGGGTTTTCAATCTCAGATTGGGCAGTTGGAAACTGGCTTGGGCATCACCGGCTTGGCCAATGGCAATCCGTTCGGTGGCAAAACCACCCACGATTTGAATTACCTTGAGGCGCTGAATGCGTTTTCCAAGTTGCAAGCTGGCCAAGGCAAAGATGTGGGCGGCGCGGTGCAAATCATGGGCTCGCAGCTGAGCAAATGTGTTTGTCTGGTTTGGGTGTGAGCTTGGCAGTGTATGGCGCTGTTGGGCCCACCACCACGACGAGCTCAGGAGGCGCTACGCTGTTGAGCAAAGGTGCTCAGGCCAACTCGAATGCTTTGACAATCGTAGCGGATAGCGTGACCTTAAGCGATGCATTGCCCACGCCGTGTGAAAGCGGCTTGATGATTGATGGCTCATCTGAGCCTCTGACTGCACTTGATAAAACCATTCCACCCAGCAGCTGGCTCACAGCAAAATCAGTGGAAATCACGCAATGCTCAGGGACGCTTCAAGGCAATTGGAACTTTCCTGCGGCAAAAGTGCGGGTACTTGCACCCGCCAACAGCTTCAATGTTGGCGTTTCCATCACCTCATTGAATTCTTATCAACTCGATTCGGCCGTCAAAGCGATTGATTTGAACAGCTCTGGAATCAGCCTCAACACTGCAAATGGATGTCTTCAAATCACGGGGGTTGGCAAAGCCAACGATCCATTCGGCTTGAGCATCGTTGGAGCAGCTGGCAACAGTACGGCATTGCAACCCAGCGGGTCAATCAGCATCGGAGGGGGTAGCGGCAGCATCATGATCTCTGGTGCTGGCAGCGGCTTAGGCTCCGGTGCATTGATTGGCGTTAACGCCATGGTGACAAACAGCTCAGGCAGCGGTGCGCTGGTATTGGTTCATAGCAAATAGCTTGTCAGCCTCGCGCGCTCAAAGCAAATACTTTTTGATGGCCTGCGGATAAATCACATGCTCTTGCGTGAGCACGCGCGCGGAGAGCGTTTGGGCAACATCTGAGGGCAACACAGGCACGACGGCTTGCGCCAGAATCGGCCCGTGATCGAGCTCAGCAGTGACTTGATGGACTGTGGCGCCGGCGAATTTACAGCCTGCTGCAATGGCTCGCTCATGTGTGTGTAAGCCGGGGAAAGCAGGCAGCAGCGAGGGGTGGATGTTGAGCAAACGGCCTGCGAATTGATTGACAAAGCCCGGTGTGAGAATACGCATGAAGCCAGCGAGCACGACCAGATTGGGCGAATACTCATTGATGACCCGTATCAAGGCGGCATCAAATGCTGCTCGATCTGCAAATGCCTTGTGATCCAACACGCGCGTTGGGATGCCTTGGCCAGCTGCAAGCTGCAAGCCCTGCGCATCCGCTGTGTTGCTGATCACAGCGGCCACTCTCGCATCCAGCGTGGTTTCCCAGCGCTCAGATTGCGCAGTTTTCACGATAGCGGCCATGTTGGAGCCGCCGCCTGAAATTAAGATCACGATGTTTCGCATCCTTGGATTATCCTTCTCTCTTATGAAAATTCTGACTCCGATTGAAGCCCGCGTGCTGGCCACGCTGATGGAAAAGGCCCGCACTGTGCCGGACAGCTATCCGCTCTCACTGAATGCACTGGTGCTGGGATGCAACCAAAAAACCAGCCGCGACCCGATCATGGAAGTCTCAGACGATGATGCTCGTGCCGCTTTGGATGCACTCAAAAGCCGCAGCCTGGTGTTTGAAGCCAGCTCCAGCCGCGTGCCGCGCTTTGAGCACAACGTGTATCGCAGCTTGAAAGTGAGCGATGATCAAGGCGCAATCCTCGGCCTGCTGATGCTGCGCGGCCCACAAACGCCTGCCGAGCTGCGCACAAATAGTGATCGCTGGACGAAATTCGCAGGCAACGCTGCTGTCGAAGCCATGCTTGAAACGCTGCAAAAGCGTGGGGAAGACGGCGGCTTGCAAAGCGTGATGAAGCTGCCCAAAATGCCGGGTTCGCGCGAGCACCGCTGGGCGCATCTGCTCTGCGGCGAATTGGATCTCACGGCGCTGTCTGCGTCTGCCAGCGCGTTTATCCCTACGGATGACAGCTTGGGGCGGCTCACCAAATTAGAAAACGATGTCGCACAACTCAAAGCCTCCCATTCTCAACTGCAAACCACTTTACGTCACGTGTGCGAGCAATTGGGCATTGAGATGCCATCTGAGCCCTCCACCGCAAGCCCTTGACCCACGTAAACACCAAGGTGCCGCTGGATACTTGGTGACAGCCAAGCCCCAACGAACGTGCTAAAAAGTAGGTTGGATTGGAGTCACTCATGGATTTGGCCTTTACCCCCGAAGAAGAGCAGTTTCGCACAGACATCCGCACTTGGGTGCGTGCAAACTTGCCTTCCAATATTTCTCACAAAGTACACAACGCCTTGCGCCTCACGCGCGATGATCAGCAAGCTTGGGCCAAGATTCTTGGCAAAAAAGGTTGGCTGGGCTACGGCTGGGCCAAAGAGTTTGGCGGGCCGGGCTGGAATGCGGTGCAAAAGCATTTGTTTGAAGAAGAATGCGCCTTGGCCGGCGCGCCGCGCATCATTCCTTTCGGCCCGGTGATGGTCGCGCCGGTGATCATGGCTTTTGGCTCACCTGAGCAGCAGCAGCGCCATTTGCCCGGCATTGGCAGTGGCGACGTGTGGTGGAGCCAAGGTTACAGCG
>JANNED010000002.1:0-8068 GCA_031388245.1 Variovorax sp. | reverse complement strand
CTCACCCCATCGAGTTCGACATGTACTACTCACTGTAATTCATTCCAGTGTGTCAAAAAAAGGACGGTTCGCCGTCCTTTTTTTATGAATAAATCCTTATGCGACAACAAGTTATTTGCGATATTTGAGAAATTGCTTCATACTGCATATCCAAGCACAAAGTGTTATTGAGGCCGTGCCATGAACTTTTTTATGCAAAATCAGCCGGTAGCCGGCATCCTATCTGCGCAGCGTGCTCCTGTTTTCATAGTGGTGGCTGCTGGCTTGTTAGGCGCAATAGGTGTGCAAGCACAAGAGCGCATTTATCGTTGCGCTGGCAACGAATACACCAACAATGCTGCGACCGCTGCGCAACAAGGCTGCAAACTGGTCGAAGGCGGCAACCTCACGATCGTGACAGCGCCCAAGCCAAGAGCTCCAACAACCAGTGGCGGCGATGTTCGCGTTGCAACTGCCACGCAATCGGGCAGCGCAGCGCCTGCGCCGAGCCGGATTGATACTGCCGAGCAACGCAACCGCGACAGCGATGCTCGCGCTATTCTCGAATCGGAGCTGAAAAAGGTGGAGGCCAAGCAAGCAGAGCTGCTCAAGGAATACAACAATGGCGAGCCTGAAAAGCGCGGCCCCGAGATGCGCAACAACCAGCTCTATATTGACCGCATCGCCGAGATGAAAGCGCAAATCGCTCGCAACGACAGTGATATTGCTGGCATCAAACGCGAGATTGGCCGCACGCAGCCGAGCTCAGCCAGCCGATAAACGGCAGCCCAGCGTTACCATGGAGGGGCTGATGAGCCTCTTTTTTTTGCCCATCTCATTTCCGAAAGCAATTTGTGTCTCGCACCCGCTATCAAGCTTTTGATCTGCTCTCTAGCCTTGTGGCCGTGGTGGATTTGCATGGCCAGGTGATTTATGCCAACGCCGCGCTAGAAGACGCTCTGGGTGCCTCGCGCCGCGTGATTGAGGGCAGCGATTTGAGCCGCGATTTTGCTGAGTCGCAGGCGCTGGATGCTGCGCTGGGCGGTGTTGCGGCAAATGCCTTTGCCTCATTGCGCTATGACGCGCTGTTACTTCCCAAAAGCCTGCATCACAGCGGCAACACCGCCGCAGAGCCGATACCTGTTCACGTCATCATCACGCAGACCGAGATTCTCGGTGAAGTGATCGTCGAGATGCTGCCACAGCAAGCGCAAGAAAAAAAAGACCGTGAAGAGCGCAATGTGACGCAGGCCCTGGCCAACAAAGAACTCATCCGAAATCTTGCGCATGAGATCAAAAATCCATTGGGTGGGATTCGAGGCTCTGCCCAGTTGTTGCAAATGGAGCTGGAAGGCACGGACAAGGCCAAAAGCCTCACGGAATACACCCAGGTCATCATTCATGAAGCAGATCGCTTGCAAACTTTGGTGGATCGCTTGCTTGAGCCGCATCGTAAGCCGCGTGAGATCGGTGACATGAATATTCACGAGGTGTGTGAGCGGGTGCGCTCGCTCATCGTAGCAGAGTTTCCGCGCGGCCTGAGGGTGGTGCGCGATTACGACACCTCCATCCCTGATTTCCGAGGCGATAAAGAGCAACTCATTCAAACTGTGTTGAATATTGCGCACAACGCTGCGCAAGTGCTGCCCGAGCGGATCGCCGCCGGTGATGCGCAGATTGTGTTGCGCACCCGGATTGCGCGGCAAGTCACTTTAGGCCAGCGCCGGCATAGGTTGGCACTGGAATTGCATATTGTGGACAACGGGCCTGGCATTCCCCCTGAGATCAAAGATCGCATCTTCTACCCCTTGGTCAGCGGCAGAGAGGGCGGCTCTGGCCTCGGGCTCACCTTGGCGCAGACTTTTGTGCAGCAGCATGATGGTCTGATTGAGGTGGAAAGCCAGCCTGGAAGAACGGAATTTTGCATCACCATTCCGTTGCCATGAGAACGCCAGCATCAGGATTCGAGGACACACCCAGCATGAAACCCATTTGGATTGTTGACGACGATCAGTCCATCCGCTTCGTGCTAGAAAAAGCCTTAGCCAGAGAAGATCTGCCCACCCGCAGCTTCACCAATCCGCGCGATGTGATCGCTGCGTTGAAAGATGCTGCCAGCGACAACGCCGAAGAGCCAACACCGCAAGTGCTGGTCAGTGACATCCGAATGCCCGGTGGATCGGGCTTGGATTTGATCGCGAAGATCAAAGAGATCGCACCTAATTTACCGATCATCATCATGACGGCGTTCTCCGACTTGGACAGCGCAGTCAGCGCGTTTCAGAAAGGCGCTTTTGAGTATCTGCCAAAGCCTTTCGATATCTCTAAAGCGGTGGAGCTGATTCGTCGAGCGGTCGATGAAAGCCAGCGCGAAGAGGTGGCGCTGGATGCGTCACGCCAAGGCTCAGAGCAAGAAATGCTGGGGCAAGCACCTGCCATGCAAGATGTGTTTCGAGCCATAGGTAAGCTGGCTACAAGCAACGTCACGGTGCTCATCACGGGCGAATCGGGCTCCGGCAAAGAGCTGGTGGCACGTGCGCTGCACAAGCACTCCCCCAGAGCCAACGCATCGTTCATCGCGATCAACACAGCCGCTATCCCGAAAGATTTGTTGGAATCGGAGCTCTTTGGCCACGAAAGAGGCGCTTTCACCGGCGCGCAAACCATGCGCCGTGGCCGCTTTGAGCAAGCCGATGGTGGCACGCTCTTCTTAGATGAAATCGGCGATATGCCTTTTGATCTGCAAACGCGCTTATTGCGAGTGCTGTCAGATGGGCATTTTTACCGTGTGGGCGGCCACAGCCCGGTGAAATCAAATGTACGGGTGATTGCTGCAACACATCAAAATTTAGAGCAACGCGTGAAAGATGGAAGCTTTCGAGAAGATCTCTTTCACCGCTTGAATGTCATTCGCCTGCGCCTGCCAGCGCTGCGCGAACGGCGCGAGGATATTGCTGATTTACTCAAGCACTTTTTGCAAGTCAGTGCCAAGCAACTTGGCGCCGAACCCAAACGTATTTCAAAAGCCGCGCAAGAAAAGGTGAGCCAGTTTGATTTTCCTGGCAATGTGCGCCAGCTCGAAAACATGTGCCATTGGCTCACCGTGATGGCACCAGCACAGACGATTGATGTGAAAGATCTGCCGCCAGAGGTGTTGGGCGAAGCATCAGCCCAGCTACAGCCTAACCCGCAAAACGCTATATATTCAATAGCAAACCGCGCTGATTCTATGCCGGCAGACCATGGATTTCATGTTGAAAAGACAGCAGCCATTGCCTCTGAACATTCACCCGAAGCCAGCCCTGCTGCCATGCTGCGTCCCATCAGCAGCAGCCATGCCGCTGCCGCACCTCTGGGTAATTGGGAAGGTGGCCTTGAGGCTGAAGCACTGCAATTGCTCGCAAAGCAGGAGGGCACCACTTGGGATGAGCTCACGCGCCGCTTTGAGCGCCGCCTGATCCAGGCCGCGCTGTCCACAACGCGAGGCCGCCGAATCGAAGCCGCCGTCAAACTCGGTATTGGGCGCAATACGATCACACGGAAAATCCAAGAATTGGGACTTGAGTAGCGCTGTTTTTGCCTTGCAAGCTTGCCAAAAGTGACGAATATCGAGTAAAATCATAGGCTTGACGTAAATTTTTGAGTATTCGTGCTGAGAAGTTTATGGCAAATCACAAGACTGACGCAGGCTCTACAAGGGCTTGTTGATCGCTCGCAAGAGAGATAGCAAGCACGCCTCGAAGGTTATAAAACTGAAATCTCGGAGCAATCATGCCCAAAATGAAGACCAAGAGCAGCGCGAAAAAACGTTTTCGCGTTCGCCCAGGCGGCACTGTTAAACGCGGCCAAGCGTTCAAGCGCCACATCCTGACCAAAAAAACCACCAAAAACAAACGCCATCTGCGCGGCCCAACAGCTGTTCACGAGACCAATATGGGTCACGTCAAACAAATGTTGCCCGGCATGGGCGTCGCGTAACCGTTTAATAGACAAGGAGAAATAATATGCCTCGCGTTAAACGTGGTGTTACAGCCCGTGCTCGTCACAAAAAAGTTTTAAAGCTCGCCAAGGGCTTCCGCGGTCGCCGCGGCAATGTCTTCCGCATCGCCAAAGAAGCGGTGATGAAGGCAGGCCAATACGCCTACCGTGATCGCCGCACCAAAAAGCGTGTGTTCCGCCAGTTGTGGATTGCGCGTATCAACGCAGCAGTGCGCGGCCTAGGCATGACCTACAGCCAATTTGCCAACGGCATTCGCAAAGCCGGTATCGCCATCGACCGCAAAGTCCTCGCTGACTTGGCTGTCCATGACGCAGCAGGTTTTGCAAGCATCGTGAATCAAGTCAAAGCCAAGCTCGCTGCATAAACCTACTGCGCGGACGATCTTGATTGCTGCGATGCTCGCTGTATTTGATGTACAGCGAGCATCTCGAAATCTTGCCTCTCCCGCTCGCTACGGTTTCCGTAGCTCCATGGCCGAGACCTGTGTTCTCGGCCATTTTCATTTGTACTGTTGAATCTTTTTGGAATCTTGATGAGCGATCTCGATACTATTCAATCGAATGCACAAGCAGCCTTCGCTGCCGCCGCCACGCCTGCCGAGCTAGAAAACGCCAAAGCGCAGTTTCTGGGCAAGCAAGGCCAGCTCACAGAGCTGATGAAGGGGATGGCTGCTCTCAGCGTGGAAGAGAAAAAGACACGTGGTGCGGCGATCAATGTGGCCAAGCAGGCGGTGGAAGCAGCGCTGGGCGCGCGTCGCCAAGCCTTGGCGGATGCTGAGCTCGATATTCAACTCAAAGCAGAGGCGCTGGACGTGAGTTTGCCGGGCCGCCAACGCGGGCAGGGCGGCCTGCATCCGATTGCGCTGGCTTGGGATCGGATTGAGCAAATCTTTGGCTCGATGGGCTTTGACGTGGCCGATGGCCCAGAGATTGAAAACGATTGGTTTAACTTCACGGCACTCAACAACCCACCCAATCATCCTGCGCGCTCGATGCAGGATACCTTTTACGTCGATTTGAACGACGAAGAGGCGCAGCCGTATTGCTTGCGCACGCATACCAGTCCGATGCAGATTCGTTATGCGATGGCGCATGCCAAGAAACACGCAAACGACGCGGCGTTCCCCGAAATCCGCGTGATCGCGCCCGGCCGTACGTATCGTGTGGACTCTGACGCGACGCATTCGCCCATGTTTCATCAAGTCGAAGGGCTGTGGTTGGGCGAAAACGTGAGCTTCAAAGACTTGAAAATCACCTTCCTCAATTTCTGCAAAACTTTCTTTGAAGACGATGCTCTGGTGATGCGCTTTCGCCCGAGCTATTTTCCTTTCACTGAGCCGAGTGCAGAGATTGATATTCAATTCTCCAAAGGCCCACTGGCTGGCCGCTGGCTCGAAGTGGCAGGCTCAGGCCAAGTGCATCCCACCGTGGTGCGCAACATGGGGCTTGATCCTGAGAAGATCATTGGTTTCGCGTTTGGCTCTGGCATTGATCGGCTGGCGATGCTGAGGTATGGCGTGAACGATTTGAGGTTGTTTTTTGAAGGTGATGTGCGGTTTTTGAAGCAATTCACTTAATTTTTGAAGATGATTGGTTTGCATGGAGAGGGAACACGGAAGTCACAAAAACACACGGAAACCACAGAAAAAACTAACTGATTTTTCCGTGTCTTCCGTGCAACTTCTGTGTCTTCCGTGATCCTATTCGTCGAACAACAAGCCCCATTTAATCCAGAGTAATCAACATGCAATTCCCCATCAGTTGGCTGCGCGAATTTTGCAATCCTCCGCTTTCCACCGAGCAGCTCGCTGACGCGCTCACGATGGCGGGTTTGGAGGTGGAAGAGACACGCACCGTTGCTCCGCCGTTTTCCAAAGTCGTCATCGGTGAGATCAAAGAATGCGAGCAGCATCCGAATGCGGATCGGCTGCGTGTTTGCCAAGTGGAGGCCGGAACTGGCTCATTGCTGAATATCGTTTGCGGCGCGCCAAATGCCCGCGTGGGTATTCGTATTCCTGTGGCATTGGTCGGCGCTGTGTTACCACCGGGCGAGGATGGCAAGGCGTTTGAAATCAAGCTCGGCAAGCTGCGCGGCGTTGAAAGCCAAGGCATGCTGTGCTCTGCCAAAGAATTGAAAATCAGCGAAGCCAATGAAGGCTTGTATGAGCTGGCCGCTGATGCGCCGATTGGCACCAGCATTCGGGATTATTTAAACCTTGACGACACGATCTTGACGCTCAAGCTCACGCCAAATCTTGGCCACAATTTGAGCGTCTATGGCATTGCCCGCGAAGTCTCGGCGATTACGGGCTCGCCTTTGATCACCCCAGAGATCAAACCGATAGCGGCAACACTTCAAGACAAGCTCGCCGTCAAAATCTCCGCGCCCAATTTGTGTGGCCGCTTCTCTGGCCGCATCGTGCGCGGTGTGAACACCAAGGCGAAGACACCGCAGTGGATGGTCGATCGCCTTGCCGCTTGTGGGCAGCGCAGCGTCACGGCACTGGTGGATATTTCCAACTACGTGATGTTTGAATATGGCCGCCCCAGCCATATTTTTGATCTTGACAAAATTCATGGTGGCCTCGATGTGCGCTGGGCGAAGCTGGGCGAGACGCTCAAGCTGCTCAATGGCAACACCGTCACGCTGGATGAAAAAGTCGGCATCATTGCCGACGATCATGCCGTGGAATCACTGGCTGGCATCATGGGCGGCGACAGTACCTCGGTCACTGACGACACGCAAAACATCTACATAGAAGCCGCCTTCTGGTGGCCAGAAGCTGTTGCTGGCCGCTCGCGCCGCTTCAACTTCTCCACCGATGCCGGCCACCGCTTTGAACGCGGCGTCGATCCGATGCTTACTGTGGCGCATATTGAGCACATCACGCGGCTGGTGCAAGAGATTTGCGGCGGGCAGGCGGCTGTGCTGGATGATCAGCAGCCTAATATGCCCAAGCCAAGAGAGGTCAAGCTGCGCGTCGCGCGGGCTTGCAGGGTGATCGGCATGCCTGTGACGGCGCAGCAATGCTTGGATGTATTCAACAAATTGGGCTTGCCTGCCACGGAGCAAAAAGATAACGCGCAGGGTGTGATCACCGTGAAGCCTCCGGTCTATCGCTTTGACATCACCTTGGAAGAGGATTTGATTGAAGAGGTCGTGCGGATCATTGGCTTTAGCACCTTGCCTGAGACCGCGCCGCTTGCGCCGGTGGAGCCGAAAGCACGCTCTGAGCGCAGCAAAGGCCGCTTTACGCTGCGCCGCTCGCTGGCAGCGCTGGGCTACCTTGAGACGATCAATTTCAGCTTTGTGGAAGAACGCTGGGAGCGTGATTTGGGCGGCAATGCTGACCCCATCAAGCTGCTCAATCCCATTGCGAGCCAACTGAGCGTGATGCGCTCAACGCTCTTGGGCAGCTTGCTCGCTGTGCTCAAACACAACCAAGATCGCAAGGCATCCAGAGTGCGCGTGTTTGAGCTGGGTCGGGTGTTTGCGCGCGATGCCAGCGTCAAAACAGAGATTAAAGAAGGCAGCCAACAAGTCCGCGGCATCGCCCAGCCGATGCGGATTGCCGCACTTGCGTGGGGCGGAGCCGTGCAGCGCCAGTGGAGCGCACGCGATACCGCTGCTGATTTTTACGATGCCAAAGGCGATGTCGAAGCCTTGCTCGCACCCGCCAAGCCAGAATTCAAGGCATTCGAGCATCCTGCAATGCATCCGGGCCGCTGCGCGCAAATTATTCTGAATGGCCAAGCCGTCGGCGTGGTTGGCGAGTTGCATCCGCGCTGGAAGCAAAGCTATGAGATTGCGGGCGCTGCGCCGGTGATGTTTGAGCTGGATGTGAATGCTGTGATGGTGCGCTCTCTGCCATCAAGCAGCGCGATTTCTAAATTCCCTGCTGTAGAACGTGATTTGGCCGTCGTCGTGAAAGAGTCGGTGGGTCATACGGCCTTGATGAACGCCATCCATGCTGCCAAAACGAATGGGCTGTTACACGATGCCATGCTCTTCGATGTGTTTCGCGCAAAGGAAGCGAGTGCTGCGCTGGGATTGGACGAGAAGAGCCTGGCTATTCGCTTGACGCTTCAA
>JANNED010000346.1:0-2645 GCA_031388245.1 Variovorax sp. | reverse complement strand
ACATGAATGCCTGCACTCACCACTTTGTCGCCCAGCTTGATGCCCGAGGCGATCACTGCATCGTTGCCATCGGCTGTGGCCACCTGAACCACCGCAGGATTGACAGTCATGGCCGCTGTATCCAGCAACCAGACGGTCGATGCGCCTTGCGCGTTTTGCATCAGTGCACTGGTGGGCAATTTGATCACTTGCGCGCCGAGCTGCGCATTGCTCGGAAACACATAAACGGTCGCGCCCAGAGGCAAATTCGCGGCTGAGCCTGCATGGGCATCTACACTCATCTTGGCTTGATACGTGCGCGTGAGCGGATCAGCGCTGGCGGCCAGCTCGCGGATTTTTCCGCTCAATTCTGCGGCTGCTGCATCGCCGCTCCAGCGCCGCGCTTTGACAGCCGAACCTACCGCCACACTGGCCATTTTGTCTTCCGGCACACTGAACACCACATCGCGCGGGCCATCTTGCGCAATGCGCACGACCGGGCTGCCACTGGATACGACCTGCCCCACTTCCGCCTCCACCGCCGTGACAATGCCAGAAATATCTGCCACCAAATTCGCATACCCCACTTGGTTGCCCACATTGGCCAGCTGTGCCTGGGCTTGCGCCACCTGTGCCTCTGCCGCCTTCAACACCGTATCACGCCGCTCCAGCTCCGCGCCGCTGATGAAATTTTGCTCTTTGAGGCTTTGGAATCGCTTGAAATCGGCAGCGGCCAAATCACGGTTCGTCGCGGCAGCGGCCAAAGCCGCGCGGGCGCTGTCCACAGCCAATTTGTAGTCTTGCGGATCGAGCTGCGCCAAAATTTGCCCAGCTTTGACCCGCTGGCCAACTTCCGCCTGCCGCTTGGTGATCTTGCCCGCTACACGAAACCCCAGCCGAGACTCCACCCGAGCGCGCACCTCGCCAGAATACTCGTAGCTGGCTTGTAGGCCGCTCGCCCCCACTGTGATGACCTTCACGGCGCGCACCGGCTCGGGCGCTGGCGCAGGCTTGGTGCAAGCTGAGAGTAAGCCTGCGATCAGCAGCAACACCATATTTGCTATTATTTTCGGAGCGAGAGATGCAGCATTTATGCTGGCGTTCGGTTGGTTGGGCATGATATTTTCAAGATCGTGGCTGATTTGCACTGCAATACAACAAATTCCGTCGAAATCTTACATCTTGACGCTGATCAAGATGTAATTAATGACTGACCGGTTAGTAATCTACACCAAGGTTTATGATCTGTCAAGACAGTTCAATAGCCAGTTCGCCAGCGACATCTCCGCCATTGCAGCCTCATTTCATACGTATGTCCTATGCCTTTTTTAAGCCAAACATTCTCCTCTGCATCGACCATCTGGCTGTTTGCCAGCGCGTTGTTGATGAGCCTGCCTATCGCCAGTGTTCAGGCTCAGCCAAGCAGGGCCGAAGATGCCTGCCTGCTCAGTGCATTGAAAAGTTCAGCCGCAGATCAGACCGTGGGGCAATTGCTCAAGCAATGCCAAAGCACTGCACCGGCGGGCGCTGCGGGAGCAACGGATGGGTCGCTTCAAAGTGCGCCGGTGACAACCCAGCAAGCTCCCAAGCCAGCCGAGCATTCACTCCTGACAGATCGCATCCGCACTGAATTGCGAGTTGTCAACGAGCCTTTCGCCTTGCTGCCGCATCGCCCCAATTACCTGCTACCGCTCTCGCATCAAAAGCGCAGCGCTGCCAGCGTGGCCAGCGCAGGGGCATACCAAAATTCTGAAGCACAATTTCAGATGAGCTTCAAGATCCCATTGACCGAGCCACTCTGGAACGATCAAATCATGCCTTTTTTTGCCTACACCGGGCGAGCGTGGTGGCAGGTGTACGACGGCGAGCGCTCACGACCGTTTCGTGAATACAACCATGAGCCTGAGCTGATGCTCGCCATGCCGATATCAGGTGCGCGGGCATTGGGATGGAAACTCAGGCTGGCCACTCTTGGCTTCAACCATCAATCCAATGGCCGCTCAGCGCCGCAATCGCGCAGTTGGAATCGCGTCATGGGCGAGCTACATGCAGACCACGGCACGGCGTATTGGTCGTCACTCAAGCTGTGGAAGCGTTTGCCAGAGAAAGCCAAGCTCTCGCCCACGAGCAGCGATGGCGATGACAACCCAGACATCAGCCGCTATTTGGGCAATTTTGAATTCAAGCTCGGCTGGGTGCAGCCCAAAGGCCACCAACTCACGCTCATCAGCCGAAAGAGCTTCAATGAAGGCGGCAAAGGCGCATTGCAGATCGATTGGAGCCACCCGATTCACAGCACGCCCGCCCTGCGCTGGTATGCCACGGGCTTCAGCGGCTATGGCGACAACCTGATCGATTACAACCAAAAAATTCACCGCTTTGGCTTGGGCATCATGCTCAACGATTGGTTTTAAAGCATTTTAAAGAGATTGCCGGCATAGAATAAGCATAGTTTGCTATCAAATCAGGAGTTTCTCTGTGATGGGTTTGGCATCGCTTTAGGGCAGCTCATCGCATCAAGGCGTGGCGTGCGTCTTCATCCAATCTGGCAGCGCCACCGCCTTTTGCAGCGGAAAGTTCACCCAAATCGTGGTGGCGCCACCTGCGGCATACACCACGCCTGGCTCATCCACCCGCTCCATCGTGCCCCACGTCTCAAACGTGGT
>JANNED010000310.1:0-7713 GCA_031388245.1 Variovorax sp. | reverse complement strand
GAAATCACCATCACAGCCGGTGCCACGCAAGGCATCATCACGATCATCTTGGCCATGGTGCGCCCCGGTGATGAAGTGATCGTGCTGGAGCCTTGCTATGACAGCTATGTGCCCAGCATCGAGCTGGCTGGCGGCACGGTGGTGCGCGTGCCGCTCACGCCTAAAACTTTCCGGCCAGATTTTGAAAAAATTTCTGATGCCATGTCACCGCGCACCAAAGCCATCCTGATCAACAGCCCGCACAACCCCAGCGCCACGATTTGGTCTGAGGCAGAGATGCTGACATTACAAGACCTGCTCGCACCCACCGACATCTTGCTGATCAGCGACGAAGTCTATGAACACATGGTATTTGACGGCCAGCAACACCAAAGCGCCGCGCGCTTTCCTGCTCTTGCTGCTCGCGCCTTCATTGTCAGCAGCTTTGGCAAGACTTATCACGTCACCGGCTGGAAAGTCGGCTACGTGGCAGCGCCTGCTTCTTTGATGGCCGAATTCCGCAAAGTCCACCAGTTCAACGTGTTCACTGTCAACACACCCGTGCAACACGCCCTCGCCGCCTACATGGCCAATCCCGCGCCCTATCAAGAGCTCCCCGCGTTCTACCAGCGCAAACGCGACCTTTTTTTAGAAGGCCTCAAAAAAACGCGCCTCAAGCCGCTGCACACGCAAGGCAGCTATTTTCAATGCGTTGATATCGCCGCGATTTCAGATTTAAGCGAAGCTGATTTCTGCAAATGGCTCACCACAGAAATCGGTGTTGCCGCCATCCCACTGTCTGCTTTTTATGGCGACGGCTTCGATCAGCGAGTGGTGCGCTTTTGCTTTGCAAAGAAGGACGAAACCTTGCACATGGCGTTGGATCGCTTGGCTCAGCTTTGACTAACACTTCACGGCATTGCGACAAAACTTCTCTAGCTCACGCACCGTCGTGCGTTGAGTCACTGCGTTTTTAGCCTTAGTGCCCACCTCGATGCTGAGTTTGGCCTCGTATTTTTTGAAGAAATCATCGAACAATTCTCCGCCTAGCGTGGCATAAGCGGTAAGGGTATCGTCTTTGGGGTTGTGCTCCAGCAAGACCGCGCAGAGCGGTTGGCTGGCTGGGCCGCCAAGGACTTTTGCGCCTTGCGCAGGGTCGTATTGGCTGTGATCGGCGCAGCAATGAATAAGGTCTGCTCCGTGATTCGGTGTGGCGGCATTGACGGGGCTGCCTTTGCGGAAACTGATGAAACTCAGTTGTTGGGTGGGATACACCAGCTGATGCGCACAGATGGCACTAAAAGCCACAATGCTCTTCCTCGCACCCACGCCACCGGGCCATGCGTAGCTCTCACCGCTTTTGGTCTTGAGCGCTGCGCTATGAGATGGCGATGCAGCCTTGCCCAAATCCAGCAAGAAAACCGGTGTCGCTTCAAACGGGTAATGAAAAACATAATTGGTTTGCACCAGCAGCGAAGATGCCTTGAAAGGATCGCCGCGCTCATTGGCGAGCAGCACGCGCTGATACGCTTTGGGCCGCGCATCTGCAGCCCAAACTGGCCGACTGGCAGCACCCGATAGACAAGCGGCAGTAGCCGCTACACCAGCGCCAGAGCATGATTCAATGAAGTGTCTGCGATCCATTGGTGGTATCGTGCAGAGCTTGATGTGGGTTGTCAACCTGAGGAAAACACCTCCTGCCAGAATTTGCGCTGTCATCTGCTTGGCCGAATGGGCAAGGGGCTGAGCTTGGGCTTTGCGGCGCTTTCCCGCACCTGAGCTCAGATCAAGCCACGCTTTCACCTGCCCCGATCTCAATCGCGCGACATCCCGATGGCTCTCAAGGCGAATGGAACATCTGAAGCCACTGCCTGCCCTGCGGGCACGATGCCCGACCGAGATCCAGCGTGTTTGGCACCTGGCCAGATACACGCTACCTTGCAGCGTTTGGGAAAAACACCTGCTCGCCACCAATTTTGTAAGCAGCAATGCTGGCTTGGCCAGCGGGTGAAATCACCCAAGCAACAAATCGCTGTGCGTCTGCATGATTCACATGCGGATGCTTTGCCGGGCTGACGGCCATCACACCATATTGGTTGAACAGCTTTGAATCGCCTTCGACAAGCACGGCCAAATCTGCGCGGTTTTTGAAGTTCAGCCACGTACCGCGATCAGCCAAAACATAAGCGCCACCAGATGAGGCGATATTAAGCGCAGGGCCCATGCCACAACCGCACTCTTTGTAACCCATGCCCTTATTGGATGCTGCGCCCAGCATCGTCCAATAGCGCAGCTCGGCGGCATGCGTGCCGGATTTATCGCCGCGCGAGATGAAAGCGGCGTTAGTGCTCCCCACTTTTCTCAAGGCCTCGGTGATGTCTTTCCCCTTCGTTGCCGCAGGATCATTCTTCGGCCCAATCAGCACAAAATCGTTGTACATCACCGCATAGCGCTTGGCGGCAAATCCATCGGCCACGAATTTCTCTTCAGCCGCTTGATCATGTACAAAGAGCACATCCGCATCACCGCGCCGTGCCATATCCAGCGCTTGGCCTGTGCCGAGGGCGACGACTTTGATGTCAATGCCAGTGGCTTTTTTAAAATCTGGGAGCAAAGAGCCAAACAAACCCGACTGCTCGGTAGACGTAGTCGAGGCCATCGTGATGCTCTGCGCTGCAGCAGGAAGCGCAAGCACTATGAGCGATAGACCAATCACTACAAAATTGATAGCAAAATACTGATATTTTATGCTGGCATTTTGCCAATTTCGTTTAAAAATACGCTTCATGTCATTGCTCCATCAAATAAAGATGCCGCCGTTCTGTTTGTAAAGTCAGGCAGCGGGGTTACAAAAAAATCTTGTGCTGCGCCATCAAACACCACGCGCCCCAGATCCAATGCGATCACACGGCTGGCCAAACGCTTGACTTGCCCTAAGTTGTGGCTTGCAAAAATCAGCGTCATCCCCGCTCTTGTGAGGCTCTCCATCAACTGCTCCAGCTCTCGCTTAGATGCGGGCGCAAGGCTGGCTGTCGGTTCATCGAGCAGCATGATCTGTGGCTTGCTCACGCAGGCTCGCGCCACAGCCAAACGCTGCTGCTGCCCGCCTGAGAGGGATCGCGCAGGTCGATGTGCAAGGTCGGCCAAATCTACCTGCTGCAACGCTGTTGCGGCAGCTTGCTTGGCGTCTTTCCAAGAAACATTTTGTGAGCGCCCATGCAGCCAAGCCGCGAGCGCTACGTTTGAAAGCACCGAGGCGCGCAGCATCCAAGGCTTTTGAAAAACAAAGGCTTGGCGCTTGATGTCTGCTTGGTATATGCTGCCTTGCGTTGGCGCGAGCAGCCCTTGCATCAGGCGCAGCAAGGTGCTCTTGCCGCTGCCATTCGCGCCCACCAGAGCCACTGCTTCGCCTTGCGCGATGCTGAAATTGAGGTCTTGCAAAGCTTGCACTCGGCCATGTCGGTGGCTCACGTTTTGCATGCTCAGCATCACAGGCGCGTTCATACAGCCATCGCCTCACGCCGTTCACACCAGCTTTTGATCAGCGCCACCATGGCATTCAATGCGAGCACGATGGCCATCAAAACTAGCCCCAAGCCCAGCGCCAGCGGCAAATCGCCCTTGCTTGTCTCCAGCGCAATCGCCGTTGTCATCACCCGCGTAAACCCATCGATATTGCCGCCCACAATCATCACCGCGCCGACCTCCGCAATCGCGCGGCCAAAAGCTGCAATGAAGATGGTAAGCAATACAAAGCGCTCATCGAGCAAGAGCAGCAAGCCACGCATCCCACGCCCTGCCCCCATCGCCGAGATCTGCTCGCCATGGCTGCGATCTGCATCTTCTAGAGCTTGCCGCACCCAAGCCGCCACAATCGGCAGCACAAGACAAGTTTGCGCCAGCACCATCGCTTTGAACGAAAACAACCAACCCAGAAACCCCAACGGCCCGCTGCGCGAAAGCAGCAAATACACCAGCAGCCCCACCACCACCGAGGGCAAAGCCAGCATCGCATTGAGCAGTGCAATCAAAGCGCCGCGCCCCACAAACCGGCTCACGGCCAGACAAGCGCCGAGCGCCGCGCCTAGCGCAAAGCCAAAAAGCGTTGCCAAGCCACTCACCGCCAGCGAGCGCCCAATGATCGCCCACAGCGCAGCATCCCCCGACAGCACGAGATCGGATGCAGAAGAGAAGCTTTGCAGGAGAGAATTCACTGCACTGATCCTAGCCGCAGGCTCAGGCTCAAGCTATGCGGAGATGCGAGCTATGAAAGCTTTTGCATAGGTGGCCATCACAGCGCCAAAGCCAAGTATTTCACGCCGTCTACAGGGATGTAAGCATAAGCCTGCGTCTCTAGAAACCCCAGCTTGGCATACATGGCCTGCGCGCTTTGCATCATCGGCAAGGTGTCGAGCAAGATGCGGTGATAGCCGATCTGCTTGGCATCTGCCAGCATGTGCTCGGCCAGCAGCCTGCCTAAGCCTTGGCCTTGGAAGGCGGCGCGAAGGTACAGGCGTTCCATCTCTCCGCTTTGCGCATCGTGCCGGCGCAAGGCGATGCAGTTGCGGGTGATGCGGAGTATCGATCAGTTGGAGGGAACAAGCTTGCGTCATGCTGTCTATCTTAGAAGATCGCGGCAAAGGCATGGATGCGTGCTGTACATTAATGCTGTGCATTTCGCACCTTGCTAGGGGTGCTTCGCTTCAATTCTGTTGCGCGGCTGAGAACACACCCTTGAACCTGAATGAGGTAATCCTCGCGAAGGAAAGCTCTATGACTAAACACATCCAAAATTCGTCTTTCTTTAGACCAAATCGGCTTTTAGCCGGCGTATCTATTGCGCAAAGCGCTACATTTTTAATAGCAACCCTCACCGCATTGCCTGCCGCCTTTGCACAAACGGCAGCGCCAGAGGCCATCCTCAAACCCATTGTGATCAGCTCGCCGGCTGCACGCCAACAGCTCGCAGTGGGCGGGTTTGAAGCGCCTTTGGTGGAGCAGCCGATATCGGCCACCGTGATCACGGCGCAAGACATCAAAGCCCTCGGGGCGCAGCGCCTCGCTGATCTTTACAAATTGGATGCATCGGTCAGCTATGCCTACAACGCGGTCGGCTATATCGACTACGCCACCGTGCGCGGCTTTCGCATCGACAACAAATTCAACACCCGCCGAGATGGCTTGCCCATCTCTGGCGACACCGCCATTCATCTCGGCAACAAAGAACGCGTTGAAATCTTAAAAGGCACAAGCGGCATTCAGGCGGGCACAAGCGCGCCCGGCGGCTTGGTCAACTACGTCGTCAAGCGCCCTAGCCTCGAGCCCATTCGCAATATCGATCTGAGTGTGGATTCCAACGGCCAATTCGGCGCGGCGCTGGATTTGAGCAACCGTTTTGGCGAAAACAACGCCCAAGGCTATCGGCTCAACGTCGCCACAGATCGCCTTTCCGGCGCAGCTCCGGGCACGCGCGGCAGCCGCCAGTTGATCGCATTGGCGCTGGATTCCCGCATCGGGCGAAGTGGTTTGTTAGAGGCGGAATTTGAATCGAGCCGTCAGAGCCAGCCCAACGTACCCGGCCTCTCGCTGCTCGGCAACTCGGGTTTGTTACCCGCAGCCGATCCGAAGCTCAATCTGAATCGTCAAGCTTGGCGTCAGCCTACAGTTTTTGAAGGGCTCACAGGCTCACTGCGCTACACGCAGGCCTTGAGCAATCAGTGGAATATGACTGCGCACCTCAGCAGCCAACGCTTGAAAACGGATGATCGCGTGGCCTTCCCCTTCGGCTGCACCGACAGCAATGGCGTTGACTATTACGCTGACCGGTTTTGCCCCAATGGTGATGTTGATATCTACGATTTCCGCAGCGAAAATGAGCGGCGCAACAAACAGTCAGCGCAAATCAAGCTTGACGGCAGCATGCAGACCGGCTCTGTCAAACATACTTTGAGCTTCGGCGTACTGCAATCGTCGGCTCGCATTCAAACGCAGCCCAGCGCCTACAACTACTCTGGCACGATCAATCTCGCCAACCCTACGCAACCCATTCCCGCCGATCCCTCGCTCACGCAGCAAGGAAACACCTTGCGCGAGAAAACCAGCGAGCTATTCGCTACCGATGTGATCGCTTGGAACGAAGCCTTCAAAACATGGCTCGGATTGCGCCATACGCGTTTGCAGCGCAGCGATGCAACAAGCGCCAGCAGCTACAGCCAGAGCTTCACCACGCCATGGCTTGCGCTGAGCTATCAAATCGGAGCGCACACGCTTTATGCGAGCAGTGGCCAAAGCATTGAATCCAGCGTGATTCCGAATCTGCCCGCCTACGGTGCAACACGCGGTCTGCCATTGGCCGCTCAACGCAGCAAACAGACGGAAATCGGCATCAAGTCACTGTTGAGAAATAACGCTAGCCAAACCGAGACAAGCTTCACACTGTTCGATATGCAGCGCCCTCTCGCGGTGGACACGGGAAGCAGCCTTGTCATCGACGGCCAACAGCGCCATCGCGGCGTAGAGGCCAACATATCGCACAGCCAAGGCGCTTGGCAGCTCAGCACATCAGCCATTGCGCTGCGCGCCACCCAAGAAGATGCGCAAATCAACCCCGCACTCAATGGCCTCCAACCCACCAATGTGCCCAGCCACATCTTGCGCTTGAATGCCGCTTATCGTATTGCGCCAAGCTGGCTGCTCAGCGCACACATCAGCCATGAAGGCAGCCGCGCTGTACTGCCCGACAACAGCATCACCTTGCCCGCGTGGACGCGCTTGGATGCGAGCTTGAAGTGGGATACGCAAGCGGCCGGCATGAAAAGCACATGGCAGCTGAGCATCCACAATTTGCGAGGCAAAAGCTACTTCCAAGAGAGCCCTTATCAGTTCGGCCATGCCTACCTCTTCCCCGCCCAGCCGCGTCATCTGCGCCTGACGGCAAGTTTTCTGATCTGAACCAACATTCGAGCCAGCCAAAGGCATTTTTTCAGCGATCAACTCCCGAATCCATAGCAATTTTCAGGCTATAATTTGAGGCTGTTCCTCGATAGCTCAGTTGGTAGAGCGCCGGACTGTTAATCCGTAGGTCCCTGGTTCGAGCCCAGGTCGAGGAGCCAAAAACACCAATGAAATTAAGCCCTTACGCCAAAAGCGTTGGGGCTTTTTTGTCTGGCATTTTCGAGGTTGTCTAACTCAGCGTTAGCTCATCACCCCTGAATCTGGTCTTTGAGCTTATGGCTAGCGTGGAAGGTCACCACGCGGCGGGAATCAATCGGGATGGGCTCGCCCGTGCGCGGGTTGCGACCGGGGCGCGGGGCTTTGGTGCGGATTTGGAAATTGCCAAACCCTGAGATCTTGACGTCTTGCCCAGCGACAACGCTTCTGGAAATCAGCTCAAAGAAGGCATCAATCATGTCTTTGGATTCACGCTTGTTCAAGCCGATCTGATCAAACAGCATGTCGGCCAATTGTGCTTTGGTCAGCGCAGGCGTTTCTAAACTTTCGACCATGAAATCCATTGTGTGCTCCGTCTTGTTTGGCTTATTCTAATACTCTTAAATTGATAGCACTCTACGCAGATTCTATGCCGGCAAAGTGCTTGATTGATTTAAAAACCCATTGAAAATCGAGCTTATGCTCGCAACCGCGCACTCACACCAGTTTGTAGCGAAGCGAGCACAGCACTGACAGCCGATTCAATCTGCTCATCCGTCAACGTGGCATCGTTGCCTTGAAGCG
>JANNED010000308.1:0-17020 GCA_031388245.1 Variovorax sp. | reverse complement strand
AATACTGATTCCGATGATGCGCGCGGCAGGTTATGACATAGGTCGCAGCGCGGGCCTGGTGGCCGCTGGCGGCATCATTGCGCCGGTGATTCCGCCCTCGATTGGCTTCATTATTTTTGGCGTGGCGGCCAATGTGTCAATCACCAAATTGTTTCTTGCTGGCATCGTGCCTGGCTTGATGATGGGCATTGCGATTGGTATCGCTTGGTGGTGGGTGGCGAAGAAAGAAAATGTGCCGGCCAGCCCAAAGCTGCCAATTGGGGAGCGCCTCAAAATCACGTTTGACGGCACGTTTGCTCTATTGCTACCCGTGGTCATCATTGGCGGCATGAAATCAGGCGTGTTTACACCGACAGAAGCCGCCGTGGCTGCGGCCGTGTATTCATTTGCAGTGGGGATGTTCATTTACCGCGAGCTCAAATGGAATGAGATCTACGGCTTGTTTTTAGCCGCCGGCAAGATGACAGCTGTGGTGATGTTTTTGGTCGCCGCGGCGATGGTCAGCGCTTGGCTGATCACGGTAGCGAATATTCCCAATGAGATCGCCGATATGCTCGAGCCGTTTATGGGCAACAAAACACTGCTGATGTTCATGATGATGGTGCTCATCGTGGTCGTGGGCACGGCGCTGGATTTCGCACCCACGGTGCTGATCCTCACGCCAGTGCTGATGCCCGTGGTGCTCAAAGCGGGCATTGATCCGGTGTATTTCGGCGTGCTCTTCATCATGAACAATGCGATTGGCCTGATCACGCCGCCGGTGGGCACCGTGCTCAATGTGGTCTGCGGCGTGGCGCGGATCACGATGGATCAAGCCTTCAAAGGCGTGATGCCTTTCTTGATTGCGCAATTGATCGTCTTGTTTACCCTCGTTTTCTTCCCCGAATTGGTGTTAGTCCCCTTGAAATGGTGGATGCGCTGATTCAAACTTTGTGTTCGTTGTTTTTAACCCGTAGGAGACTCTCAAAATGAAACGTATTCAATCCAATCGCCGCAGCCTCGTCGCCAAAGCAGCATTCGTCGTGGCTGGTGCATTGCTGACAAGCTCAATTGCATTGGCGCAATTTGCCGATCGCAACATCAAAATCACCAATGGCGTGAACGAAGATCACCCGGTGGGCGCAGGCGTCAAGCGCATGCAAGAAGTCTTGAATGCAAAAGCTGGCGGCAAGATGAAATTGGTCGCCTTCTGGGGCGGCTCAGCAGGCAATGATTTGCAAGCCACGCAAGCGCTGCGCGCCGGTACGCAAGAAATGGTCGTCACCTCCAGCTCGCCCTTGGTAGGCATCGTGAAAGAGCTCGGTGTGTTTGATCTGCCTTTCTTGTTTGCCAACGAAAAAGAGGTCGATAGTGTGCTCGATGGCACAGCCGGCGCCTATTTCAATAAGAAGCTCGAAGAAGCGGGTCTGGTGAATTTGGCTTATTGGGAAAATGGTTTCCGCAACCTGACCAACAGCAAAAAACCAGTGAACAAAGCCGAAGATTTTGATGGCATCAAAGTGCGCGTGATGCAAAACAATATTTTCTTGGACACATTTAAAACACTGGGCACGAATGCTGTGCCCATGGCTTTCGGCGAAGTCTTCACAGCGCTGGAAACCAAAACGATTGATGGCCAAGAAAACCCCTTTGTCACGATCAACAGCTCCAAATTTTTTGAAGTGCAAAAATTCCTCAGCATCACGCGCCATGCCTACACGCCCTTCCTCGTGCTCTACAGCAAGAAAATGTGGGATACGCTGAGCGCACAAGAGCAGGCTGTGCTGCGCGAAGCGGCCATTGAAGGCCAAAAGGTGCAGCGCTCGACGATTCGCGCCAACGATGGCAAGGCGCTGGCTGAGCTGAAGGCCAAAGGCATGCAAGTCAACGAGATCACGCCTGCCGAGCAAAAACGCATGTTTGAGAAAGTGCGCCCTGTGTATGACAAGAATGCCGCCACGATTGGCGCCGATGCGATCAACGTGGTGGTTGACGCATTGAAGAAAGCGCGCGGCGGATAAACGTTTTTTGAAACGTGCTGGCAAGATCTCTGCAAGCGCGTTTCAAATTACACTTCAAGGCATGGATTCCATGCCTTTTTTATTGCTCCCCGAGCTCTTCACCGACAGCGATGGTTACGCGAAATTTCGCGATATTCGGCTGGCGTTGAGCGAAGGCTCGCCTGCCGCTGCATTCAGTGTCTTGACCCAAGGCAACGGCCATCAATTTCGCAGGAGCCCGGTTGGCTTCCAAAGCAACTTCCATTGCACCAGCACGCCGCAATGGCTGATCGTGCTGCAAGGAGCCATGGAGATTGGTTTGCAGGATGGCAGCTCGCGCATCTTCAGAGCTGGGCAGTGCTTCTACTCCAACGATACATTGCCTGAGGGAGCCGATTTTGATGCAGCATTGCACGGCCATTCAAGCCAGCAAGCCGGCGATACGCCGCTGGTGACCCTGTTTGTGCGCACCTGAGATTCATCGGTTTTTCAGCAAAAACGAGCCTTTTCCCAGCGTTTTATATAGATAGTTTGCTATATTTTTTATAGCATTTCACATGGCGTATTTCGGCAGCTCAAAGACCAAGCAAGTTGTTGTTGCGTGGGCATAGAGCTTGCCTGCTGCATCCACAATGCGGCCTTCGGCAGTGGCCAGCTGTTTGCCGCAATGCAGAACTTTGCCGATCACGCGCAGCGGCTCTTTGCCGACTGCTGCGCCGCGCACGAGATTCACAGACAGCTCAGCCGTGGTGTAGCCGCGCCCTGGCGGCATCATGGTGTGAACAGCGCAGCCCACGGCAGAATCGAGCAACGTGGCATACCAGCCGCCATGCACCGTGCCCATGGGATTGAGATGCTTGGTTTGGGGAGTGCCTTGGAAGATGGCTTCGCCAGCGTTTGCTGCAATCAACACGAAATCCATCGTGACTCCAATGTGAGCGCAGGGCACTTCGCCACGCAGCATAGCTTGCATCAGCTCTAAGCCGCTTTTGCTAGCGACGTAGCTCAAATCAGCAAAGCCAGCGCCTTGGCCTGCGGCCAAGCGTGCGCGCACAGCCGCCTCTTCTTCGCGCCAATGGGTTAACACGTGCAATCTGTCTTCAGGTGGTGTCATATTTTTACAGCGCTGTTCGCTCGATCAGTTCGATTTTGTAGCCATCGGGATCCGTGATGAAAGCGATCACGGTGTTGCCGCCTTTCACAGGGCCTGGCTCGCGCGTGATCGCACCCTTCAGGCTCGCGGCTCTGTCGCGAACTGCAGCGCAGGTGGCTGCCACATCTTTCACGCCGATGGCGATGTGGCCATAAGCGCTGCCCAAATCGTAGCTGTCCACGCCGTGGTTATACGTGAGCTCGATTTCAGCGTGCTCAGGATTGGTGCCGTAGCCCACAAAGGCAAGCGAGTAGTGTTGCTCTGGTCTCTCGGTGGTGCGCAGCAGCTGCATGCCCATGACTTGGGTATAAAAATCAATCGAGCGCTGTAGGTTGCCCACGCGCAACATGGTGTGAAGAAGTCTCATGCCTGTATTTTGACTGTTTTACAGCGCAATACATTTTCCGCTGTGCAAGGCGCATTTAGCCTCGAAGTATCGCCGCTGGCTGCGGCCACCGCTTCGCGTATGGCCTCCCACACACTGATGGCCAGCATGAAAGGCGGCTCGCCGACGGCTTTGCTGCCAAAGATGTTGTCTTCGCGATTGGGTTCGTTCCAAAGCGCAACATTGAAATGCTCAGGGATGCAGCCGGTCGCGGGGATTTTGTAGGTGCTGGGGGCGTGTGTGGCGAGGTGGCCGTTTTCATTCCAGACGAGTTGCTCGGTAGTGAGCCAGCCCATGCCTTGGACGAATGCGCCCTCGATTTGCCCAATGTCGATCGCTGGGTTGATGCTGCGGCCCGCATCGTGCAAGATGTCTACTTTGAGGATGCGGCTCTCGCCCGTGCGCGCATCGATGATGACTTCGGTGCAAGCTGCGCCATAAGCAAAGTAGTAGAAGGGGCGGCCAGTGAGCGTGGTTTTGTCGTAATGGATTTTGGGCGTGGCATAGAAGCCGTCGCTCCACAATTGGATGCGGTTGGCGTATGCTGCCGAGACGACGTCTTGCCACGGGCGCGATTGTGTGGGGGAGATCACTTGGCCGTCACGGAAGCTGATGGCGCCAGCACCGCAATGATCCAGTCCGCTCACAAATGCCGCAAGTTTGCCCTTGACGCTTGCAGCGGCGAATTGGGCGGCGCGGCCATTGAGATCCGTGCCAGCGCTGGCAGCGGTGGCGCTCGCGTTGGGGATTTTGCTGGTGTCGCTGGCTGTGGCTCGGACGAGCGCGAGCGAGATGCCCAGCTCATGCGCCACGATTTGCGCTACTTTTGTATGCAAGCCTTGGCCCATTTCTGTGCCGCCATGGTTGATCTGCACACTGCCATCGGTGTACACATGCACCAGTGCGCCGGCTTGGTTGAAGAGCGTCGCGGTGAAGCTGATGCCGAATTTGACGGGGGTGATGCTGATGCCGCGCTTGAAGTGGTTGTGTTGTGAATTCCAAGCATTTATGGTTTCTCGCCGGCGTTGATATTGCGCAGAATGCTCTAGTTTTGATAGCAAATCGTGGAGAATGTTGTCTTCTACAGGCATGCCGTAGTGGGTGGTTTGGCCGGCCGTGGCATAGAGATTTCTACGACGAACCTGCAGCGCGTCAACCTTCAGGTATCGAGCGATCTCGCCCATGATGGTTTCGATCACCATCATGCCCTGCGGGCCGCCGAAGCCGCGAAAGGCGGTGTGGCTTTGCGTATGCGTCTTGCAGCGGTAGGAGCTGATCGACACGTCTTGCAGGAAGTAGGCGTTGTCAAGGTGGAAGATCGCGCGGTCGGCCACAGGGCCAGAGAGATCAGCAGAAAAGCCGCAGTTCACGCGCATGCTCACACGCAAGCCGCTGAGCAAGCCTGTGTCATCAAAACCCACTTCGTAATCGTAGTCAAAAGGGTGGCGCTTGCCCGTGATCAGAAAATCATCATCGCGATCAAGCCGCAGCTTCACGGGGCTTGCGAATTTGAGAGCAGCCAGCGCAGACCAGACGGCGAGATGGCCGGCTTGCGTCTCTTTGCCACCGAAGCCGCCGCCCATGCGCCGCGTCTCCACGCGCACGTCGTGCAGGCTGAGCTTCAATGCATGTGCGACCCAATGCTGCACCTCGCCGGGGTGCTGCGTGCTGCTGTAGATGAGCCACTGCCCCATCTCTTGCGGCTGCGCATAGGTCACTTGGCCTTCGAGATAAAAATGCTCTTGGCCGCCCACGCTGAATGCACCTTGAAGGCGATGCGCAGCTACAGAAAGCGCCGTATCTGCATCACCGCGAGCCACATGCACAGGCGGCAAAACGAAATGATTTTTCTCCATGGCTTCCTGCGTGCTGAGGATCGCGGGCAGCGGCTCAATATCGGCCTTCACGCGTCGCGCAGCCTTGCGAGCCGTCATCACATCATCGGCCACGATGATCGCCAAGACGTTGCCCACATACTGCACGGTCTCCGTGGCGAAGATGGGCTCGTCATGCCCGAAGGCGGCAAAGATCGGATCACCGGGGATGTCAGCTTGTGTCACGACACCGCGCACGCCGGGCATGGCCAATGCGGCTGAAAAATCAAGCGAGCGCACTCGGCCATGCGCGATGCGAGACATCACTGGCGCAGCATGCAATGTGCCTTGCAGCTCAGGGATGTCATCCACATAGCGCACGGCGCCTTGCACCTGAGCACGCGCAGACTCATGGGCCACACTCTGGCCAGCGGTTGGCAGCGCCATGTTTGAGCCGGCGCTCATGACAGCACCTGCGCCAAATCTTCCCAAGACTCCAAGCTCACCAACTTTTCGCCGCGCCAATCGCTCTCAAAGCGATCAATCAAAGCGCCCAGCAATTCGCGGCGGTAAGCGCTGCTGGCTCGCATGTCTGAAATCGGGTCAAATTCTGCCTGCAGGGCTGCTTTGATAGACCCAAACAGACCACTCACCGTTGTAGGATCTTCGCAGAGCGCTTCTGTTTTGATAGCGCGTACTGGCGTGGCGGCCACACCGCCTACGCCGATGCTCAAGCGCCTGATGGCATCGCCATCGCCTTCCATCACACGTTCGGCGGAGATCGCAAGGCAAACAGCGGAGATGTCATCGTCATAGCGCTTGGAGATTTTGTAGATGCGGCTGAATTCTGACGAAGTGGGCCGTGGCACTTTGATCCACGCGAGCACTTCATCGTGAGCCATCACGTTTTTGCGATAACCCGTATAGAGCTGCTCCAATGGCATTTCACGATGGCCTCGAACGCTCATGAGCACCACATTGGCCTTCAGCGCGATCAACAGCGGCATGGAATCACCTATCGGCGAGCCGTTGGCCACATTGCCACCCAGTGTGCCGCTGTTGCGCACGCTCAGGCCAGCAAAGCGCTCACTGAAGGTTTTGAGCTGCGGTCGATCTTGCACCAGCGCCGCATACGCCTCATGAAGCGAGACAGCGGCACCCATGGCGATGTGATGCGGATAGCGCTCAATGCGGCGCAGCTCGGCCACACGGCTCACATCCAAAATTTGCGTCAATTCTTGATGCCCTTTGTTGACCCACAGCCCCACATCGGTGCAGCCAGCCACGATTTGCGCAGCGCTGTGCTGGCTGCGCAGCACCAGCAGCTCGGCAAGTGTGGTGGGTAGCAAATAGTCGCCAACGGCGGGTTTGCAGGCAGTTTTTAAACCTTTTTGAGCACTTTGCCAGCGTATTTCCTGCATAGTTTGCTCATTTTTTGATAGCATTTGCATGGTCACTGCGGCATCCAAAATTGGACGATACCCGGTGCATCGGCAAAGATTGCCCGACAAAGCCACCTGCGCCGCGCTGCGATCCACCACCTGCCGCCTTGCAAGCGAATTTTCATGCAGCGCAAACATGCTCATCACAAAGCCCGGCGTACAAAAGCCGCATTGCGAACCGTGGCATTGCACCAACGCTTCTTGCGCGGGATGCAATGGCCCATCGGCAGACAAATCCTCCACAGTGGTGAGCTCCAGCCCTTCGATCGAATGCGCAAACCGAATGCAGCTGTTGACGGCTTTGTACTCAGATTCTCCCGGCTCACGCAGCACCACTGTGCATGCGCCACAATCGCCCTCATTGCAGCCTTCTTTTGTGCCGCACAGATGCAGATCTTCCCGAATCAGCTGCAAGAGTGTGCGTGTGGGTGGTACATTCTGTATCTCACGTTGTTGCCCGCGATGCAGAAATCGAAGTGTTTTGACTTGCATTTTTAAAGGGTAGCTCAGATGTTATGTCGCCCCATACCCGCCGCCATATAGCCCTCAAACTCCTTGCCGTATGCAAAACAGCGCCATGCTTGACAAGATCGACCTACATTTGATTAAGGTCTTGCACACCGTGCTCACTGAACGCTCCGTCTCACGCGCCGCTACTCGGCTGGGTATGTATCAACCTGCTGTGAGCGCGGCTTTGAAACGACTGCGGGAATTGTCGGGCGATCCTCTTTTGGTGCGCTCTGGCGCGGGCATGGTGCCCACCGACGCTGGCCTGCGCATGATCGAGCCCAGCGCTCACATTATTCGTGCTGCCGAGGTGATGTTCTCTGATGCGCGCGGCTTCGATCCGCAAACGACGCAGAGCAGCTTTCGCATTGCTGCAAGCGATTATCTTGATCCGCTGTTTTTGCCGCAGTTGGTGAGCCTGATCAAGCGCCAAGCGCCGATTTCAAAGATTGATATTCAACCCTTGTCGGGCGCTCAAGATTACCGTCAAAGATTGGCGCAAGGCGACTGCGATATCGTCATTGGCAATTGGCCTGAGCCACCCGATGATTTGCACATGGGAAAACTGTTTTCTGATGAAGTGGTGTGCCTCGTCAGCGACAAGCACCCCGCCCTGCGACGCAAATGGACGATGGAGAGCTGGCTCAGCTGTGAACACATCGCCCCCACACCCACGCACCCAGGTGCGAAAGGCGTGATTGACGATCATCTGGCCAGCCTCGCGGTCTCACGCAACATCACCGCCCGCTGCCCGCATTTCGGTTTGATCCCCAGCATGGTGGCAAACAGCTTGCTCGTCCTCACCACAGGCCGGCAATACTGCGAGCGGTATGTGAGCGGCTTGCTCGGCAGCTTGGCCGTAAAAATTCTGCCTTGCCCGATTGAATTTCCGCCGATGATGTATTACCAGCTTTGGCATGAGCGCTCGCATGCATCTGCGCAAGCCAAGTGGTTGCGTGAACAGGTCAAAGCTGTCGCGGCTTCGCTCAAGGTGGCCGCATGATGCGCTTGGCGCTGCAAGGCATCACAAAAGCCTATCCATCAGTGGTGGCCAATGATGCGGTGAGCCTGAACGTGCAGCCCGGGGAAATTCATGCGGTGCTTGGCGAAAATGGCGCGGGGAAATCGACGCTGATGAAAATTATTTATGGCGCGACGCAAGCAGACCGTGGCAGCATGCGCTTTGATGGCCAAGCGGTGAATATTCGCAATCCGCAGGAAGCGCGGGCCTTAGGCATTGCCATGGTGTTTCAACATTTCAGCTTGTTTGAAACGCTGACCGTGGCAGAGAACGTGTTATTGGGCTTAGATGCCTCCCAAACATTGGCGCAAGTCACACAGGCCATTTCTCAGAAGGCCAGCGAATACGGCTTGCCCATTGATCCGCTGCGGCCTGTGCATACGCTTTCAGTGGGCGAGCGCCAGCGCGTAGAGATCATCCGCGCTTTGCTCACAAATCCCAAGCTGCTGATTTTGGATGAGCCTACCTCGGTGCTCACGCCGCAAGCGGTGGAAAAACTCTTTGAAACCTTGCGGCTTTTAAAAAAGCAAGGCTGTAGCATTCTCTACATCTCGCATAAGTTGCATGAGATTCGCGCACTTTGTGATACCTGCACCGTGATGCGCGGCGGGAGGGTGGTGGCGACTTGCACGCCTGCGCAGGAGAGCAACGCCAGCCTCTCGCGCATGATGATTGGCGCTGAGCCGCCTGCATTGGCGCATCGCGCCTCCAATGCCGGTGCGGCAGTATTGCAAGTGAAAAATTTGTCGCTGCCCAAAGCCGATGCCTTCGCTGTGGATTTGGAAGGCATCTCGCTCGCCGTGCATGCAGGTGAAGTGCTCGGCATTGCCGGTGTGTCGGGCAACGGGCAAAAGGAATTGATGGCGGCCATCAGCGGGGAAGATGCCCGTGTGCTGCGCGAAGCCATAGCGATTAGCGGCCAATCTGTCGGCAATTTGCCGCCAAATGCGCGGCGCGCTTTGGGCATGCATTTCGTGCCTGAGGAGCGGCTGGGGCGTGGCGCTGTGCCGGTGATGAGCTTGGCACAAAACTTACTCCTCACGCGGCATGAGGCTGTCTCGCCCTCGGGCTGGATCACGCCGGCCAAATTGCGAATTCAAGCCCATGCCATCATCGCCCGCTTCGGCGTGAAAGCAGGCGGCCCGGATGGTGGAGCAGGTGCAGTAGCGCGCAGCCTCTCAGGTGGTAATTTGCAAAAATTCATCATGGGGCGAGAGATTTCTGCGCAGCCCACCTTACTCATCGTCTCGCAGCCCACGTGGGGCGTCGATGTGGGCGCAGCGGCGCAAATTCATGCAGAGATACTTGCGCTGCGCGATGCAGGCTGCGCTGTGCTGGTGGTCAGCGAGGAAATTGAAGAATTGTTTGAGCTCTCGGATCGCTTGCAAGTGATGGCCAAAGGGGCGCTGTCGCCAAGCATTGCGCGTGCGGATGCAAGTGTTGAATTGGTGGGGCAGTGGATGAGTGGGCTTTGGAGCGATGCGTCCACCCTCCCTGATCAATCAAGCTCAAGACAGGCTCCGGGCGAACGGATACAGACGATAGAGGGTGAGCATCAACATGCTACGGCTTGAACCTCGCGCAGAGCCCTCGAAGGCTTGGACTTACGCCTCGCCAGTGTTGGCGCTGCTCATCACGATTGTCGTGGCGGGTGCGTTGTTCGTCGCTCTTGGTAAAGATCCCGTGCGCGGCCTGTCGATCTTTTTGATCGAGCCGTGGGCCAACTGGCGCGGTGCCTCGGAGATTGCGCTCAAATCCATTCCTCTGATCCTCTGCGCTTTAGGCCTCGCGCTGTGCTACCGCAGCAATGTGTGGAACATTGGCGCAGAAGGCCAGCTCTTGATGGGTGCGATCTTCGCCGGCGGGCTGGCGATGTGGGCAACCGAGGCCAAGCAAACTTTCTCGCCTTGGGTGTTCATGTGGCTCGGCTTCGCTGCGGGGGCGTTTGGTGGTGCGATGTGGGCAGGCATTGTGGCGCTGCTGCGAGACAAATTCAACGCGAATGAAATCCTCGTGAGCTTGATGCTGGTTTATGTGGCGAATCTCTTGCTAAGTTACCTCGTCTTCGGCCCATGGAAAGATCCGCAAGGATTTAATTTTCCACAGACGGTCACATTTGACGACGGCACGTTGCTGCCACGTATGTTCAAAGGCCTGCGGCTGCATTGGGGATTTGTGATCGCGCTGCTCGCTGCGGTGGTGATGACGGTGTTTTTGTTCCGCACCTTCAAAGGTTACAAGTTGCAAGTCGGCGGGCTTGCGCCGGCGGCGGCGCGCTATGCCGGCTTTTCTAGCCGCAATGCGCTGTGGACGGTGTTGCTTACCTCTGGTGCGCTTGCTGGCATCGCAGGCAGCATGGAGGCCTTGGGCCCGCTGGCGCAGCTCACGCCGCATGTCTCGGTGGGCTACGGTTTTACGGCGATCATCGTCGCCTTCATCGGGCGGCTGCATCCGGTCGGCTGCATTTTGGGCGCTGCGCTTCTGAGTATGTTTTTGATCGGCGGCGAGCTGGCGCAATCTCGCATCGGCCTGCCATCGGCCTTATCCAACGTCTTCCAAGGTGTCTTGCTCGTCGCACTGCTCGCCTGCGATACCTTGATTCACTATCGAATTCGTAGCACTGTGCGCAATAAACACGCCGGGGAAACGCCCTAAATGGCATAAATTCTTATCGCAATGAACGAAACAGCCCTCCTCCTTGCCGCCACGCTCAACGCAGGCACGCCGCTGGCGCTGGCTGCGCTCGGGCTGTTGATCAATGAGCGCGTGGGCGTGCTCAATCTTGGCGCAGAAGGGCTGATGCTGATCGCTGCCGTGGCTGGCTTTGCCGTGGCCTTTCATACCGGCAGCGACACGCTGGCCTTCGTGGCCGGCGCGTTGGCCGGCGCCGGCGCTGCCGCGATCTTCGGTGGGCTCGTGATTTGGTTGGGCACGAACCAATACGCGACCGGGCTGGCGATGAGCCTGTTTGGCGCGGGATTCTCAGCTTTTGTGGGCGCGGCTTATGTGGGCAAGAAGCTAGAAAACCGCATGGAGCACCCGATTCCGTATCTCGCTGATTTGCCTTTTATCGGCACGGCATTGTTTCGTCAGCATGCGCTGGTGTATCTCACGATTGCGCTCACAGCGCTGCTGGCTTGGTGGCTTTTCCGCACGCGCGCTGGCCTCGTGCTGCGCAGCATCGGCGAATCGCCAGAATCGGCGCATGCACTGGGCTACCGCGTGCGCTGGGTGCGGCTAGGCGGCGTGATGGCGGGCGGGGCATTGTGTGGCGTAGCGGGTGCTTACTTGTCTGTGGTGTATGCGCCGCTCTGGGTGGAGGGCATGGTGGCTGGGCGCGGCTGGATTGCACTGGCGCTCACGGTATTTGCCACTTGGCGGCCAACTCGGGTGCTCTTGGGCGCCTATCTTTTTGGCGGTGTGACGATGCTGCAGCTGCATTTGCAAGGACAAGGCGTGGATATTCCTGCGCAGTTCATGAGTATGCTGCCCTATCTTGCCACCATCGTGGTGCTGGTGATCATGTCGCGCAATCCGGTGTGGATTCGCATGAATATGCCGGCATCGCTGGGCAAGCCATTCCATCCAAACGGCTGATCCAGGAACGGAATCATTTTGAGAATGGTGAGATTTCTCACATAATGTTGGTTTGATTTTTGCTTATTTGTTTGCGTCTTATTATTTTTAAAGAAGGAAATCGAGATGACTGACTCCTCCAAGCGCGCTGCGCTTCAATTTGCCGCGATCAGCGTCGCAGTAGCCACTGCGGCTCTGGTGGGCTGTGGCAAAAAAGAAACCCCACCCCCGGCAGCTGCGCCCGCCGCTGCTGCACCAGCACCCAAAGCCGAGCCTTTGAAGGCTGCTTGGGTGTATGTCGGTCCTGTTGGCGATGCCGGCTGGACATTTGCGCACGATCTCGGTCGCAAAGCGGTTGAGGCCAAATTTGGTGACAAAGTCAAGACCACCTTCGTCGAAAAAGTGCCCGAAGGCCCAGATGCGGAGCGCGTGATTCGTGATTTGGCACAGCAGGGCAACAAAATCATTTTTGCCACCAGCTTCGGCTACATGGAGCCCATGCTCAAAGTAGCCAAAGATTTCCCCGATGTGAAATTCGAGCACGCCACCGGCTACAAAACCGCCGACAACATGCGCGTCTATGACGCTCGCTTCTACCAAGATTCATATCTGGCTGGCATGATTGCTGGCAAGATGACCAAGAGCAACACGCTTGGCTTCGTCGGGTCGTTTCCCATCCCTGAAGTGCTGCGCAACATCAATGCCTACACCTTGGGCGCACAAAGCGTGAACCCGAAAGTCAAAACCAAAGTCGTGTGGGTGAACACGTGGTTTGATCCCCCAAAAGAATCCGAGGCCGCTCAGTCGCTGATCAATGGCGGCGCTGATGTGCTCTTGCAAAACACCGATTCCACCGCTGTGCTGCAAACCGCAGAGAAAGCCGGCAAGTATGCTTTCGGCTGGGATTCAGACATGAGCAGCTTTGCGCCCAAAGCCCACTTGGCCTCGGCCATTGTCGATTGGAGCAACTACTACGTCAAATCCATTGATGAAGTGATGGGCAAAACCTGGAAAGGCGGCATCGTCACGCGCTGGGGCGTGGTCGAAGGCCAAAATGATCTGGTCAAAATGGCTGATTTCGTGCCCGCAGAAGTCAAGGCTGCCGTGAACGACGTGAAAGCCAAAATGAAAGCTGGCACATTCGACCCATTCACCGGCCCAATTGTGGACAACACCGGCAAAGAGCGCTTGGCCAAAGACGGCAAGCCAGACGACGACTTCAAAGGCAAGATTGATTTCTACGTCAAAGGCGTGGAAGGCAAGATTCCTTCTGGTAAGTGATTGGTCTCACATCAAAAGAGCCGCCTCGTGCGGCTCTTTTTCATTCTGAATTTATAGCGATAACATCGCTTGACCGGCGTATTTGCTGCGTGAAGCGCTATCGAATTAGTAATGTTGAGCATGATGATTGAAAATGCGTTGTGGCATCCCGTGTTGGCGAGCAACGATCTGGCTAACGCGCCAGAAGCGGTGAGTTTGCTCGGCACCGATCTGGTGCTTTGGAGGGATGCGGGCGGCACAGCGCATGCTTGGGCAGATCGTTGCCCGCACCGTGGCGCGAAGTTTTCTCTGGGTCGCGTGGTGAATGATCGTTTGGAATGCGGCTATCACGGCTGGCAGTTTTCGTCTTCCGGCCAATGCGAGCTCGTGCCTGCGCTGCCTAGCTTCTCGCCACCGCCAAGTCACTGCGCCACGGTGTATAAATTGCAAGAGGCGTATGGCTTGCTGTGGGTGCAGCTAGAAAAAAGCGAGAGTGTGATTCCTGCGTTTGATGCTGAGAGCGATGTGCGTTTGCGCAAGGTTAATTGCGGCCCGTATTGGGTGCAAACCTCCGCGCCTCGTTTGGTAGAAAATTTTCTCGATATGAGCCATTTCGGCTTCGTTCATGAAGGCTGGCTCGGCGACCGTGAGCATGTCGCCATGCTCGACTACGACGTACAAAAAACTGCTACGGGTATCTTGGCCACCAACTGCCGAGCCTGGCAGCCCAAGAGCAATTTGCATTCGACCACTGGCTCAATGGTGAGCTACACCTATGAAGTGAACGCGCCGTATACCTGCATCCTCACCAAAGCGCCCGATCCTGCCACGCTCGGCGCACACATCACCGACAAAGACAACTTTCGCGAGTCGATTGCGCTGTTTGTCTGCCCGATCACGCCCGAGACAAGCCGTGTGTGGATTCGCATGGCGATGACTGATTTTGATTCGCCCGACAGCGCCTTGCAAAGTTTCCAAAACACCATCTTCGGCCAAGACCAGCCCGTGCTTGAATCGCAATCGCCCAAATGCTTGCCGTTGGATCTGCGCGCCGAGCTGCACACGTTGGCTGATAAAGCATCCAGTGCGTATCGTCGCTATTTGCGCGAGAGCAACATTACTTTCGGAGTCTGCTAAGCATGAGCCTCGTCAAACCCATTCCCCCCGAACGCATGCCCGAGCTGCTGCGCCGTATTCCCAAAGCCGAGCTGCATATTCACATTGAAGGCTCGCTAGAGCCTGAGATGATTTTCTCTCTTGCGCAGCGCAACGGCGTGGGCATGCCCTATGCGAGTGTGCAGGCGTTGCGCGAAGCCTATGCCTTCACCAATCTGCAAAGCTTCTTGGATATTTACTACGCGGGTGCTTCGGTGCTGCTCAAAGAACAAGACTTTTACGACATGGCGTGGGCTTACCTTGAAAAAGCCGCTTTAGACAACGTGATCCGTGCAGAAATCTTTTTCGATCCGCAAACGCACACCATGCGCGGTGTGCGCATGGAAATGGTGATCAAAGGCTTGTCTCGCGCCTGCAAAGAGGCCAAAGCGGGCTTGGGTGTGGATGCCGAGCTGATCTTGTGCTTCTTACGTCATTTGAGCGAAGAAGAGGCGTTTGAAACGCTGGAGCAAGCACTGCCCTGGCGCGATCACTTCATCGGCGTAGGCCTAGACAGCAGTGAAGTCGGTCACCCGCCCGAGAAATTCGCCAAGGTCTTCGCGCGTTGCAAAGAGCTAGGCTTCAGATTGGTGGCTCACGCGGGTGAAGAAGGCCCGCCCGAATACATTTGGAGCGCACTGGATGTGCTCAAAGTCGAGCGCATCGACCACGGTGTGCAATCCACCCGCGATGCCGCGCTGATGCAGCGCTTGGCCAAAGATCGCATTGCGCTCACCGTATGCCCCCTGTCCAATCAAAAGCTCAAAGTCTTCCCCGATTTGCGTGATCACAGTTTGCGCAAATTGCTCGACGCAGGCCTGTGCGCCATGATCAACAGCGACGATCCGGCCTACTTCGGTGGCTACATGACGGGCAATTGGCTGGCGACTTTCTCCGCACTGAATTTAGATGCTGGGCATGCTGTGCAACTCGCCAACAACAGTTTCGAGGCGAGCTTTTGTGATGCTGCGGTGAAGCGCAAATACATGGATCGCGTCAGTCAAGTCGTTGCGGACTTTGCTTGAGTGTGTGCTGTATCAAGGCTTGATGTATGCAAACTGCTCTCGCGTCTGCAAATTCGCAATGCGCACCACGCCAGAGGGCGTGTAGCTGGGGCCGAGGATAAATTGCTCTTTTTTCAGGTTGCGGTTTTTCAGCGTGATCTCGCAGATTTCAAATACCACGCCGCGCGCAGACAAATCGCTCACGAGTGAAGCGAAATCTTGATTGTTCGCGGTCTTCGCGCCTTCCATGAGAAAGTCCACCCCCTCAGCATGCGCGACCACAATGATCTTTGCTTTGCTATCAACATCTAAATGGTTACGCACATTACGCAGACCTTTGGTGGCTTGTGCGATGCCGCTGTCGAAGTGATAGACGACTTTGTCTTGAGCTTGCGCACTCAAGGCGGCAAGGCTCAAGGCCACAAGCGTGATGAGGCGCAAGAGGATTTTCATAAACGAACCGATCTGATGAACCACATGACATGATGATGCGACTATACGCCGATCAGCGCTCATCAAAACTCACCACCACGCGCTGGGTTTGGCAGCGGGCTTGGCAAGTGAGGACGAATCCTTTGTCGATTTCCCATTGTTCTAAGGTGTAGTTCTTGTCCATGCTCACTTTGCCTTCCATCACTTTCGCGCGGCAGGTGCAGCAGACGCCGCCTTTGCAGGCGTAGGGCAAATCAAGGCCGTGGTTTAACGCGACATCGAGTACGTTGTCTTCATCGCCCATGCCAAAAGCATTCGTTTTGCCGTCGAGGATGATTTCTAGCTTGTATGGATGGTCTTTGATGCCTTTTGCGTCATTGGCCGGCGTATTGACTGCGCGCGGCGCTATTGAATTGATAGTGTTTGTGGAGGCGAAGCGTTCGCTGTGGACGCGGTCTTTGGCGATGCCTGCTTTTTGTAAAGCAGTCTCGGCAACCTCGATCATTGCCTCGGGGCCACAGATGAATACTTCGTCAATCACGCTCGGATCAATCAAGCTGCCTGCGCGAGTGCCCATCAGCTCAGCGATTTTTGCAGCATCAATGCGGCCATGACTGAGCGGCAATTCTGTGGCTTGGCGCGAGAGGATATGGATCATTTGAAAGCGGCTGGGATAGCGATCTTTCAAGTCTTGTAGGGCTTCGCTAAACATGATGCTGTTCGTGCGCTGATTGCCATAAATCAAGGTGAAGCGGCTGCTGGGTTCGGTGGCGAGCGCATGCGAGGCGATGGAGAGAATGGGCGTGATGCCGCTGCCTGCTGCGATCCCTAGCCGCATCTTCGCGTCAGGCTTCTTGATGGTGAAGCGACCATCAGGCGGCATCACATCTATTCTCTCGCCGGCTTGCAATTGCTGCGTGGCCCACGTGCTGAACACGCCGCCTTCGACGCGTTTGATGCCCACACAAATTTCCTGAGCGTGATCGAGTAGCGCAGGCGTGGAGCAAATTGAATAGCTGCGGCGCACGGATTCGCCATGGATGTTTGCGCGCAGCGTGAGGAATTGGCCGCTTTTGAACGCGAAAGCGTCGCGCAAATCAGGCGGGATCGCGAAGGCGATTTGTGCAGAATCGGCGGTGAGTGCGTCGATCCGTTTGACAAACAGGCCATGAAAGCGGGGCGTGGACATGCGGGGGGTTCAGTAAGGTTTGAAATAATCAAACGGTTCTAAGCAATCAAGGCATTTGTAGAGCGCTTTGCAGGCGGTCGACGCAAAATGACTGGTCTCGGTG
>JANNED010000303.1:0-21514 GCA_031388245.1 Variovorax sp. | reverse complement strand
AATACTGCGCAGACTGCTACCAAATTAATAGTAAAAGGACTATTGCAACAAATGCATTCGAGCCGCTTCAATCACTGCAGCAGTCAACCGTGCAGCCTGCGCAGACTCCTCGCTCCAGTGATGCCAATACAAAGGTACATCGATATGCTGGCCGGGAAAGAGATCAACCAGACGGCCAGACGTCATCTCATTCTTCCATTGCAAACGCATTTGCACATCAGCCGCCAAACCCCATCCCAAGCCTTGCAGCATCGCCAAATGATACGCATCGCCAGCGGGCAAATAGTGGCGTGGGTAGCTCACATCTTTTAATCCGAAGGCTTCGTTCAAAAAACGATCTTGCAACTGATCTTTTGGGTTGAAGCACAGCGCGGGGATGTGCAGCAGCGCGGGCGCATGGGATTTTCTTTTGAAGGCACGCAGTTGTTTGGCCACGGCGGGGCTGCCTAAGCAGTGATAGCGCATTGTGCCCAGCGGTTGGGCTGTGCAGCCACGCAGAGGCTTGGGCAATTGCGTGACGCAGCCGAGCACATCGCCGTTTTGGAGCCATTGCAGCGTGTGCTCTTGATCGTCCACCACGCTGTGCAGCAGCAGGCGATGCTTTTGCAAGGTGGCCATCACGCCGGGCAAAAACCAGGAGGTCAGTGAATCCGCGTTCACGGCCACAGGCAGCGCGAGCCATTGCGATTCATCGCTGGGCGAGGCGAGGCGCTCGGCAAGATCGGCTTCAAGCAATCGCGTGCGGCTGATGTGGGCGAGCAGCGCTTGGCCGGCGCGCGTGGCTTGCGCTGTTTTGCTGCGAATCAGCAGGCGCTGGCCGAGCTGGGCTTCCAGCGCTTTGATGCGGATGCTGACGGCGGCGAGCGTGATGTGCAGTTGCTTGGCAGCCAAGGCCATGCTGCCAGTTTGCAATGTGGCGGCAAAAGCATCGAGTTGTTTGGGGTCGAGTGACATGCTTGAATTAAATCATTTTTAACTGAATTGATAAATAGTTAATTCAGTTTGATTCAAAGATGCTGGCCGCCACAATCGCACTCATGAACATTTTTATCTCGGGCATGTTGCTCAGCCTCTCCCTCATCGTGGCCATCGGCCCGCAAAACGCTCATGTGCTGCGCATGGGGCTGCTGCGCTCACACGTGGGCATCACAGTGGCAGCTTGCGCGATCACGGATTTGCTCTTGATTGGCATTGGCGTGATGGGGCTGGCTAAGTTGGGCGAGCTTTCGCCGCAGATCAATTCGGCCTTGGTTGGCGCGGCGATTTTGTTTTTGATCAACTATGGCTGGCAAGCAGGCAAGCGCGCCCTGCTGCCCGCTGAGCAAGGCCTGCAAGCCGCGCAAAAAGATGCGCCGCGCAGCACGGGTGCGGCGCTCTCCAGCGCGCTGGCCTTTTCTTGGCTCAATCCACATGCGTGGATTGACACGGCCGTGATCATCGGCACGGCATCGCTGGCCTATGGCACGCCGAACAACTGGACGTTTGGCTTGGGTGCGGCCGCAGGCTCTGCGCTGTGGTTTGTTGCGCTGGGTTGGGGCGCTGCCGCTTTGGCCAAGAAACTGGCGCATCCGAATGTGTGGCGCGCCATTGATGCGCTCGTGGTGATCACCATGTGGGGCACGGCGGCTTGGCTGGCTTGGGGCTTGCTCAAGACGTAAAAAAAACCGCTGGCATGGGCCAGCGGTTTGATCCTGAGCCTCAGGCCGTGCTTATTGAATCACGATCGGCGTCGCGCCTGCTGCACACGAAGTCGAGTAGGTGTAGAGCAAATTCACGCCTGGTACAGAAACACCCGACAGGGCAGTGTCGAGGGAAATATTGCCAGCCACACATTGCCCAACAAATCCAGTGACACAAAAGTTGTAATTGACCGGTATGTTTTGAACACTCCCATTGACAGCAATGCCGCAAGTGCCCGAGCCGCCGCCTGCGCCTGTGCCTGCAATCGTGATGCCAGCGCCATTGAAGCTAAATGTGAGGGGTGAGCCGCTGCCATTGATCGCAGTGAATGCGGCTGAGAAGTTGGCTTGCAAGGCTGTGAAAGTGCTTGCATTGATCGCTTGACCAATGAATTGCTCAAAAGTGAAGCTACCGCCTTGATTTTGCACATACTTTGATACCGCACGCAGAACACGACCGTAGTCATTCACGGTGCCAGAAACAGCGGGCAGTGTGGTGAGCAAATTCGTGCTGCCCAAGCCAAACTGCGTGGCCAAATTCGTCAGCGCGGTATTGAATCCAGCGCGGGTGTTGCCCGCATAGCCATAAGCCATGTAGGTCAGCGGCGTGAGGTGAACGGTTTGTGCGCCGCCTCCAGCGTTGACGATGGCTTTGAGTTGGTTCAGCGTTGTGCTGAGCCCCGTGGCTTCGTCGATATAGGTGCCGCCTTGCACCTCCACGACAACATCACCGTTGTAGCTGATGCTCAGTGAATACGTGCCATGGATGCTTGTGGTTGTCGTGCCCAGCACGGCGCCAGACAGGGTGAGTGCCCGCACGGTTGCGCCGTTGACCGGGCCTTTCACGGCACTGCCAGAAATCGTGGTGCTGCTGGCGGCTGCTGGCGCAGCGCTGCCGCCGCCACCGCAGCCTGCAAGCAGGCCCGTTGCGAGAGCCAAGATGGCTGCAAAAAATCGAAGAGATGGATGCATGATGTGTCCTTTCAAGACGTTAAATGTGTGAAAGGAGTGTCGTGCGTTGGCTCAGCCAGAGCCATCCCGCATTCAAGGGGTTGAGGCAGGTTTTGGCATCCCGCTTTTGCGGGAGCAGATGCTGCGATTTAAGCCAATGCTTGCCGTTGAAACAGCCCGCCCGGCAGTCGCGCCACATCGCCAATCAACTCCAGCTCAAGCAGTAGCACTTGCAATTGCGCGGCAGGAATGCCGGTGCGGTTGATCAAGCCATCCAAGCTGATGGGATCGTGCCCCAGAGCTTGTAGCAGCGCATTCTCCGCAGCATTTTCAGGGTCTTTTGGCTCATTTGCCGGCATAGAATCTACATAGCGTGCTCTGGAAAGCATAGCGCTTGCCAGCTGTGAGCTTGGCAAGCCAGACAGCTCTTCCAGCACATCTTGCGCGCTTTCCACCAGCTTTGCGCCTTGCTTGATCAGATGGTGGCAGCCTTTGGCTTGCGGGCTATGGATCGAGCCGGGGATGGCAAACACATCTTTGCCGAGATCAATGGCCTGCCGCGCTGTGATGAGAGAGCCCGATTGAATGGCAGCCTCCACCACGAGTGTGCCTTGCGAGAGCGCGGCGATGATGCGATTGCGGCGCGGGAAGTTTTCTGCCAAAGGCGGCGTGCCAATCGCAAACTCGCTGATGATCAAACCTTGCTGCACAATGCGGTGCGCCAAGCTCAAGTGGCGCTTGGGATAGACACGATCCAAACCAGTGCCCACCACAGCCACCGTGCTGCCGGCGGCATCACCGAATTCTTGCTGCGCATCCAGCGCACCTTCGTGTGCTGCGCCGTCGATGCCCAGCGCCAAACCGCTGACGATGTGCAAGCCCGATTGTGCGAAAGCGAAAGCAAAGCTGCGTGCATTGGCCAAACCCTGCGGCGTGGCATTGCGGCTGCCAACGATAGAAATATCGTTGGCGGTTTCTTTGGCCGCGATGTGCTCATACACCGCTGCTGAACCCGTGATGTAGAGCAACACGGGTGGATCAGGCAACCGTAGCAAGGCTTTGGGGTAATCCTCATCAGCCAAGCAAACGATCTTTCGCATCACGCCGCTGGGGGCACTTTGCAGCCAAACCCAGGTGGCATCGATCAGAGCGGGTAATTGCTCGCTGGGCTCAAGCAGCGCTTTGACCTGTTTGTCGCTGACTCCTTCGCGCAGCGCTTGCGCACTTTGCGCGAAGATGTTGTTTGGCAGTCCAAATTGTGCGAGCAGCTTGGCGGCCGTGAGAGAGCCAATACCGTCAGCCACAGACAGGCGCAGCCACAGGGCGAGATCATCCCTCGTCATCGGTGGCTTGGGCTCCGGCAAATCAGCTCACGCGTCGGCTTGGCGCCGATCAGCGTGGATTGACCAAGCGGTCGCCGACCTTCACGCCGTCGTTGATTTGCAAGATCAGCGCGTAAGAGACTTTGTCAAATGTGCGAAACACCATGGCCAAACCATTGCGTTCATCGGGCAGCTTGATCTCTTGACGTGGCGTGACGGTGTTGTCTGTCACGGTGCGGCCATCCTTGATGATGGCCATCACATGACCGATCTCAAGGCCATCAGCAGCGCCTTTGTTGAGGCTGATCACTGCATTTTGCCCAGCGCGAGCAACGCTCGATCCATACATGGACATCACACGCACGCCCTCAATCGCTTTGCCTGGCGCACGAGGGATGTAGGTGGGGAATTCGCGCTTGGGCTCTGGCAACAAGCGATCACCGGTACGCATTTCCTCTTTGTTGCCGACGATATCGAATGTGGCAGGCACGATTTCGACAGCAGGCTTGCCGTCTTTGCCAGTCACATTGCGCGTGCTTTCGCCGCGCACGATGTCTGCTGCGCCAAGATACTGTGCTTCGTAGGCCAAGATTTGATTGGTGCTGGGATCACGCAATGGCACGGCGTTGCGGTAAATGCGATAGCGCGTGGGCGCTGCGTTGTCTGTGCTCAGGTCTTGGGCTTGCTGCGCACGGGCGTAGATGCGATCGCCCTTGGCAAACAGCACGCGCTCATTGTCTGCGCCCACGATGCGCGGTGCGCGCAAGTGAGCCGCTTCATCGACCAAGATCGGCTCGGCCAAAAAAGGCTCCAGCAAGTGAGCAGGCAAAGTTGGGATGGCTGCATCGGCCAAGCTGCCATAGCGTGTGCGCGGCGAAACTTTCACTGTTTGCAAACCACCTGCCTCCGCGCCACGCGCGCGCAGCACGGCACGGCCAGAGCTCTTGTCGAGCACCAAAACTTGGCCAGGATAGATCAAATGCGGGTTGCGGATGTCATTCAGATTCATGCCCCACAGCTCTGGCCAGCGCCAGGGCTGCTTGAGATACAGGCCAGAGATCGCCCACAGCGTGTCCCCGCTTTTGATGGTGTAGCTCTCGGGTGCGTTGGCAGCAAGCTCATCAAGCGCCACGCCCGCTTGTGCCACACGCTGCGCCGTGGCCTTCTGTGCGGGGGTCGTCACGTTTTGAGCAAAACCAAGGCTCGAAAAGCCAGTGCTCAGAGCTGCGCCGAGGCAAAGAGCCAAAATGCGATGCTGTTTGGGGTGCTTCATGCGTGTTTTCCCACCATGTTGAAACTAGAAATTACTGTCAATTTTGATCTTAACCTATTGATTTGGCAAGATTTCTTCATTTTTTTGTCTTGCCAAAGGCTGCGGACAAGCCGAAATATTGCGAAAATACGTCATTTCCTGCTTTGGCGGCCTGATGGAGGCCTGTGCCAAAGATGTGCCGAAAGCTTGCGCTAAGGCGTTTTTGTTGGTGTGCATACATGACTTCTCCCCAAATACTCCCTATTTTGACTTACCCCGACCCTAGGCTTCACACGGTGGCCAAGCCTTTGGCCATGCCAGACGGCATGGATGCGCGCATCACAGGCCTGATCGCCGATATGTTTGCCACGATGTATGACGCGCAAGGCATCGGCTTGGCTGCCACGCAAGTGGATGTGCATGAGCGCTTGATCGTGATGGATGTGAGCGAAGAGCGCAATGCGCCGATGGTGCTGATCAACCCAGAAATCTTGTGGGCCAGCCCAGAAAAGCTCAAGGGAGATGAGGGCTGCCTCTCTGTGCCGGGCGTGTACGACGGCGTTGAGCGCAGCAGCTCTATTCGTATTTCTGCGCTGGATGAAAATGGCGTGGCGCGTGAGATAGAGGCCGATGGCACGCTGGCAGTATGCATCCAGCATGAAATGGATCATTTGCTGGGCAAAGTGTTTGTGGAATACCTCTCGCCACTCAAGCGCACGCGGATCAAAAGCAAGATGGCCAAGCTTGAGCGCGATGCAGCAGATGCTGGGCGCAGGTAAGCGCATGCGGGTGATTTTTGCTGGCACACCCGAATTTGCGAGGGTGGCGCTCGAAGCCCTTCATCGCGCAGGCTTTGAGATGGTGCTTGTGCTCACGCAGCCAGACCGACCAGCCGGGCGTGGTCTGAAATTGCAAGCGTCGCCTGTGAAGCAATTGGCGCTAGATCACGGCACGCCGCTTGCTCAGCCGCGCAGCTTGCGATTGGATGGGAAGTATCCAGAAGATGCGGCGGTTGCGAAAGCGCAAATAGAAGCCGCGCAAGCCGATGTGATGATCGTAGCGGCTTACGGATTGATCTTGCCGCAATGGGTGCTTGATACACCACGCTTGGGTTGCCTCAATATTCACGCCAGCCTCTTGCCGCGCTGGCGCGGCGCGGCACCAATTCACCGCGCGATAGAGCACGGCGATACCGAGACAGGCATCAGCATCATGCAGATGGATGCTGGGCTGGATACAGGCGATGTTTTGTTGATCGAAAAACGACCGATTGAAGCGCAAGACAGCACACCAACCCTGCACGACAAACTGGCACACCTCGGCGGACAATTGATCGTCCAAGCACTCAACATTGCTGCCAGCGGCACGCTCTCAGGCCAGCCACAGCCGACAGAAGGCATCACCTATGCGCAAAAGATCAGCAAAGCGGACAGTGCTGTGAATTGGCAGAGTAGCGCAGCGCAGATCGAGCGGCGTATTCGTGCCTTTGCGCCATCGCCTGGTTGCTCGGGCGTGATGCGCGGTGAAGTGATCAAGCTTTGTGCAGCGCATGTTGTGGCGCTGCATGATCATCAAAATGATAGCAAACTAAGCAGTATTGATGTCGGCGAAGGCGCTGTTTTGTCTGTGAATGCAGATGGCGTGGCTGTTCAATGTGGTTTGGGCAGCATCTTGCGCATCACGGAGATGCAACGCGCTGGCGGCAAGCGCCTGCCCGCCGCAGATTTTCTGCGCGGCTTTCCCTTGCAAGCGGGCGACCGTTTTGACATTTCCGCAGGTGAGCCTGCTTGAAGCCCGGCGCTGCATCACTGCCGCGTTTTTGGCAATATCCGCAATTCATGGAGGGTGCTCGCGCCATGCTGCCCGTTGCGCCGGGCATTGCCGCCTGGGGGCTCATGACGGGCGTGGCGATGATGAAATCTGGCCTCTCGCTGGTGGAGAGTTTAGCGATGGCCTTGCTGGTGTTTGCTGGCAGCTCGCAGCTGGCTGCCATGCCTTTGATTTTGGCGGGTGCGCCGGTATGGGTGATCTGGGCGACTGCGCTGTGCGTGAATCTGCGCTTTGTGGTTTTTAGCCTGCATTTGCGACCCTACATGATGCACCTGCCGCTGTGGCGGCGCATGCTCGGAGGCTATTTGATTGCCGATTTAACCTATGTGCTGTTCACAAGGCGCTTTCCTCAACCCGTTGCTGAAACTATAAAAAGCGTAGCAACAAACATAGATTCTATGCCGGCAAACAGCTTGATTGATGCTAAGAAAGCTGAAGAAAGACACGCACTTTCTGCGGCACAAGAGCGTGATCAGCAGCAAGCTTATCTGCTGGGCAACAGCTTGGTCAATTGGGCCTCTTGGGTGTTCCCCTGTGTTGCCGGTGTTCTTTTGGCCAATTGGATTCCCCAAGCGTGGGGCTTGGGCTTTGCGGGTATTTTGGCCTTGGTTGGCATTGCTTGCTCGCTTGCGACGAACCAGCTGCGCATCGTGAGTGCGCTGATCTCGGGCGCAGCGGGTGTGGTGGCTTTTGCGTTGCCGTTGCGTCTGAATATTTTGGTGGCGATTGGTGTCGCGGTGGTGGTGTGCTTGAGCTTGGAGCGTTTTCGTCCGGTGCGGCCCAGCTCGCAGGAGAAAACACCATGAACAGCGGCACCGATCTTTGGACGCTGGGTGTGATCCTTGGCTTGGCGGTTGTCACCGTCATAGCGCGCTCATTCTTTTTCATCAGCCGCAAAGATTTTCACCTGCCTGCTTGGGCACAGCGCGGCCTGCAATACGCACCGATCGCGGCATTGTCTGCCGTCATCGTTCCAGAAGTCGTCATGACGCAAGGGCAGTTGATTTCTACCTTACAAGATGCACGCATCTACGGCACTTTGGCTGGTGCAGCGATTTTTTATTGGCGGCGCGATACGCTCGCCTGCATTGTGGGCGGCATGGCTGTGTATTTGCCGCTTCGCCTGTTGCTGGGGTGGTAAGCCTTGATGGCATCGTCTGTTGCTGATCGCTTTGCTTTTCACTCCTAGCATCGCTCCAACACCGAGAGCCGATCATGTACCTGGATGTCTTCTATCAAGAAAGCTGTGTGCAAAGCATGCACTTGCTGTGGTGGTTTTGTTTGAAATCAGAGACTAGAATAACAATCAGCCGACGCTTTTTTGTGCAATGTACACATACGGTTATTCCAAGCATAAACGGCTTCACCAGCAGTGACTGGTTTTTTATTTTGATTGGCATGGGTTCGTGCTGATAAAGTCATACGATGGTTCACTACTTTTGGTATGGTGGTTTAAAAATGAAAAAATTAACAACGATCCTCATCTATTTGCTGGCTATTTCCGTATTCTGCAATACGGCTTGGGCCAATCTGCGTGTTCCTACTAATCCGCAAACGGTGAGTGAATGCGATTCTTTTGACGAACAAATGAAAACCATTGGCAGGGAAAAGTGGGCAAATTGGGATCAACTGTACGAGCAATCAAAAGAAACTGCTCGCCAGCGCAGTGCGGCATGTAGTGGAGGCAAAGACTACCTTAGATGCTCTGCTCCATACGATCAGCGTATCCGCCAAATTTATGCTGCGATGGATCCCGTTAAACGCGATCATGATGCGTTTCAGCAGCAACGGCACTCGCTCAATATGCAATGCCGAACTACTGCACGCGCCAACGAGCAACGCGCCGCGCAAGAAAAGCAGCAATTGGAGCAGCAGCAGCGCTTGGCGCATGAGCAACAGCGCCGACAACAAGACGCTGCTCGTGAGTCCGAATCACGTCAACGTCAAGCCCAGCTAGAGCAAGATCGTGCTCAGCGTGAGTTCGCCCAACGCCAGCAGCAAACACAGGCAGATGCCGACCGACAGCGCCAAGCCGCAGATATTCGCCAGCGCCAGCAAGAGCAGCAACGCCAACAAGACGTGCAGCGTCAGCAAGATGCGCAACGCCAGCAAATCGCAGAAAGCCAAAGGCAGCAGTTGGCTGTTGCACAGCAACAACTTGCCAACTTGACGCGTCAAAACACTCAGCCGAACACGATCTCGGATCGTTCGGCGTCCAATTCTTTGCTTGCTGCTGTACCCGCCACATCTGCAGCGTTACCCAGTGTGTCCGCCAGACCATCTGATCCCGTGGCAATCTCTCCACCTGTGCGAACTGCGATTGATGCAGCGAAGAATGCGGTTGAGATCAATGGTTACCGCAAAGATGCCAAAGAAGTTGCAAGCGATCCGAGTCAATTACCCGTTAAAGCTGCAGAATATGCTGTGGATGCAAGCAACGATGCGCGTCGAAATTCTTTGGATCGAATTCTGAACCCTCGTGGCGACTCAAGCGAGCGCATGAATATCTCTGTAGCGGCTGCGACGCGGTCAAACTCGCAGATTCAGGAGGCACGCTTTGGCGAGGAAGGCAAACTCATCTCGCAAGTTGGCAACGATGCTATTTCTGGCGTGGGCTCAGTAGCGAACCGAGTGCTCGGAGACTTCGATCGCGCGATGGCTCAGGCCAACAATGCCACGCCTAACAATACAGCTGTTGTAGCCAGCGTCTCACGCCCAATCGCCTCTTTGCAAGTGCCAACAAGCCACTCCTCGGGTGGGTATGCACCAACGTCTATATCCCCACCAACGCCTTCAAGCTACAGCATACCGGGTGCTGCCACCTCAGCGGCAGTGCCGACAGTCAGCAGTTTGGATGCACTCAATAACACTGCGAACAGGCCAAACGCAAATTCAGGTTCAACAAATAACCCCCCATCTGTGCAGGGCACAACCGATTTGTCGGCGCTGCTGGGCGGAACGAGCTCTCCAAAGCGCATATGCGCTGGCTTGCTGCCAGACGCTCAGAGCGCATGCTTGATCAAACAGTGTACGACCTTGCAGTATGCAAATCACTCTGAATGCAAAGGATTGCCAAAATGAACTCGATGACTGATGCCCGGCGGCTGCTTGTTGCCGTTTCTTTTTTTGGCATGTGCTCATGTTCAGCTTATGCACAAGTGCAAGCGGCAGTTTCTACCAATCAGCCCGTGGCTCTGGGGGATGCAGTATCGGTGATCGTTACCGGAACAGGTGATTCGGTTGAATCGTGGTGTGGCTTTCGGATTGAGTTTGGCGACGGTAATGGTGCTGATGTGAAAGTGGAGCGAAGTCTGCCTTTTCCCAAGCGCTTTGAACACGTCTATGCGAAAGAAGGCAACTACACAGTGACAATAGTTGGGAAGCGCGTGACAACACACATACCCTGTCCGATCAATCTTCAAGCGGCAGTCCGTGTGAATTCACAAGTAGCAACGGCGGCGGGGCGTGTCACGCCAGCTAAGCCTGCTGTTGTACCTGCCGCAGGGACAGGCAGAGATGCATCAGCAAGCAACCCAAATTGCCCGCAACAGGTCATGGTGAAATCAGCAGCGGGCCAAGACGTTGCATTTAATCTCCGAGAAATGATCAAAGAGGCGGGTGGAGCATCCAACGCGCTTGAGCAAATCTCACGACGTATCATTGAAGCACAGTCAAAAGCTCTGGACGACGCCATCGACGCAACTGAACGTAATACCGCTAAAAGCTTTGCTGCAAGCTTGATGCTTTTGCGCAATCAGCTCACGGCCAATTGCAGTAACTGAGCAGAGCGCACAACACTGAGAAAGCAAGAAGCCAGTCAGGCTCGCACTATTTAGGTGGCAAGTCTCAACGCTGTCTGCTGCAAACAGACGTGTATGGTTGATTGGCCATAGATTGGCCACTTTTTCTGTGATGGATGAATGCGCTGTGCCGGGCAAGGTGCGACGGGCTCAGCCGGCGAGCTGTTCGTACGGCTGCGAAACAGTCGCTTCACGCGAGGCGGGTACGTGAATCTGAACGAAAATCCGCTGATTACTTCAGGCGCTTGATCAAGCTAGAAGTATCCCAGCGCTGCCCGCCCATTTGCTGCACATCTGCATAAAACTGGTCCACCAGCGCCGTCACGGGCAGCCGCGCACCGTTGCGCTTGGCTTCATCGAGCACCAAGCCTAAGTCTTTGCGCATCCAATCCACAGCAAAACCAAAATCAAATTTGTCAGCCACCATGGTTTTGCCGCGATTGTCCAGTTGCCAACTTTGTGCCGCCCCTTTGCCAATCACATCGAGCACGAGATTCACATCCAGCCCAGCTTTTGCGCCAAAGGCAATCGCCTCCGACAGGCCCTGCACCAAGCCAGCAATCGCAATTTGGTTGACCATTTTGGTCAGCTGCCCCGCACCGGCCTCGCCCATGCGCGTGAAGGCTTTTGAAAACGCCATGGCCGCTGGCTTGGCAGCATCAAAGGCCGCCTGATCGCCGCCGCACATCACAGTGAGCATGCCATTTTGCGCACCCGCCTGGCCACCGGAGACGGGCGCATCCACAAAATGCAAGCCTTGGGCCTTGGCGATGGCATAGAGCTCCCGAGCTACATTGGCAGAAGCTGTGGTGTGATCGACAAACACCGCGCCAGCCTTCATGCCGGCGAATGCGCCATGCTCGCCCAGCACCACGCTGCGCAGATCATCATCGTTGCCCACGCAGCCATAAATGACATCTGCGCCCGCCACGGCTTCTTGTGGCGTTAATCCGCGTTTTGCCGGCGTAAATTCTGCACAGAATGCGTTGCTTTTCGCAGCATTGCGGTTGTACACCGTGACGTGATGGCCCGCTTTCACCAAGTGCCCAGCCATGGGATACCCCATGACACCGAGACCGAGAAAAGCGATGTGTTGTGCTGGCGTGGATTCGTAAGTTTTGGCGTTGACGGAAGACATGAATAGACAAGGAATAAGTTAAACAATAGAAAACATCTCGGTGCCTGCCGCCAGATCCTGCGTTTTGGCACGTTGCGAATTGAGCTTGATTTGTAAGCGCAGATCGTTGACGGAATCGGCATTTCGCAGTGCATCTTCAAAGCTGATTTGATTGGTCTCAAAACCATCAAAGAGCGCTTGATCGAAGGTTTGCATGCCCAGATTGCGGCTTTTCTTCATGATTTCTTTGATCTCTGAGACATCGCCTTTGAAAATCAAATCTGAAATCAGCGGTGTATTGAGCAACACCTCCACCGCTGCAAAGCGGCCTTTGCCGTCTTGCTTGGGCACGAGGCGCTGCGAAATCAAACCTTTGAGATTGAGCGACAGATCCATCAACAGCTGTGTGCGGCGCTCTTCGGGGAAGAAATTGATGATGCGATCCAGCGCTTGGTTGGCACTGTTGGCATGCAGCGTGGCCATGCACAAATGGCCCGTTTCGGCGAAGGCTACAGCGTGCTCCATCGTCTCGCGATCACGGATCTCACCCATCAAAATGACATCAGGCGCTTGGCGCAAAGTGTTCTTCAGCGCAGATTCCCAGTTGTCGGTGTCCAACCCCACCTCGCGCTGTGTCACGACGCAATTTTTATGCGGATGCACAAACTCCACCGGATCTTCAATCGTGATGATGTGGCCGTAGGAGTTTTCATTGCGATGGTTGATCATGGCGGCCAGCGTGGTAGATTTTCCAGAGCCTGTGGCACCCACCAAAATCACGAGGCCGCGTTTGGTCATCACCACTTCACTGAGCACAGGCGGCACACCCAGCGACTCAATCGTGGGCAAAATTTGCGGAATCACCCGCAGCACCATACCCACTTTACCCTGCTGGATGAAAGCATTCACCCGAAAGCGCCCCACACCCGGCGGCGAGATGGCAAAGTTGCATTCTTTGGTGCGCTCAAATTCTGCGGCCTGCTTGTCGTTCATGATCGAGCGAGCCAGCGCCAAGGTGTGCATCGCTGTGAGCGGCTGCGGCGAGACTTTCGCAATCTTGCCATCGACCTTCACCGCTGGTGGAAAGTCGCCCGTGAGAAACAAATCTGAGCCATTGCGGCTGGTCATCAATTTCAGCAGGTCGTTGATGAATTTAGAAGCTTGGTCGCGTTCCATGAAACGCCTCCTTTTTTATTGCAAATCCAATTGGATAGAAAGACAGAGAAGATTTTGAACGCAGAGGGCGCAAAGGCTTCGCGAAGGGCGCAAAAGAGACATGCAAAAACTGCTTGTTTCTTTTCTGCTTCTTTTGCGTAACTTTCGCGTCTTCTGCGTTTAAAAAGGTATTTTATTAACCGACGAAATTCTCAGGAATCTTCGCCTTGCTGCGGGCTTCGGCGGGAGAGATCAGGTTGCGTTTGACGAGATCGGTCAAGTTTTGATCCAGTGTTTGCATGCCCACGCTGTTGCCGGTTTGGATGGAAGAATACATTTGCGCGACTTTGGCTTCGCGAATCAAATTGCGGATGGCGCTGGTGGCAAGCATGATCTCATGGGCGGCTACGCGGCCAGCGCCGTCTTTGGTTTTACACAGTGTTTGCGAGATCACGGCCTGCAAAGACTCAGAGAGCATGGCGCGCACCATTTCTTTTTCATCGGCAGGGAACACGTCAATGATCCGGTCAATGGTTTTGGCTGCGCTAGACGTGTGCAATGTGCCAAAGACCAAGTGGCCGGTTTCGGCGGCTGTCATGGCCAAGCGGATGGTTTCCAAATCACGCATCTCGCCCACCAAAATGCAATCAGGATCTTCGCGCAGGGCGGATTTCAAAGCGGCGGCGAATGAGAGCGTCATCGGCCCCACTTCACGCTGGTTGACCAAGCATTTTTTGGATTCATGGACGAATTCAATCGGGTCTTCTACGGTCAGGATGTGGCCGTATTCGGTCTCGTTCAAATGATTGACCATCGCGGCCAGTGTGGTGGATTTGCCCGAGCCTGTTGGGCCCGTGACGAGCACCATGCCACGCGGCTTGAGCGCCAAATCACCAAAAATCTTCGGCGCATTGAGCTGCTCTAACGTGAGAATTTTCGAGGGAATCGTGCGAAAGACAGCTGCTGATCCCCGATTTTGGTTGAAAGCATTGACGCGAAAACGTGCCAGCCCTTCAATCTCGAAAGAGAAATCACATTCTAAAAATTCCTCGTACTGCTTGCGCTGCGTGTCATTCATGATGTCATACACCATGCTGTGAACGGCTTTGTGATCGAGTGCATCCACATTGATGCGCCGCACATCGCCGTGTACGCGAATCATTGGCGGCAAGCCAGCCGAGAGATGCAGGTCAGACGCTTTGTTTTTGACGCTGAAGGCGAGGAGCTGTGTGATGTCCATGGGATGATAGGCAAAATGATGACAAACGGGTTTACAAACGCATTATGGGCATGATTTCAGACAATTTGTTGAGCGTCAAGGCGCAGATTGCGGCGGCGAGCTTGGAATTTACACGCTTGCCGCATGCAGTCCAGTTGTTGGCAGTGAGCAAAACCTTCCCTGCGCAGGCAGTGCGTGAGGCCTACGCCGCTGGGCAGCGTTGCTTTGGTGAAAACTATATTCAAGAGGGTGTGGAAAAAACGATCGCTCTGCGAGATTTAACTGACATCGAATGGCACATGATCGGCCCGATACAAAGCAACAAAACCCGTTGGGTGGCTGAGCATTTTGATTGGGTACACAGCGTCGATCGCCTCAAAATCGCACAGCGTTTGTCTGAGCAGCGTCCCGCGCATTTGAAGCCCTTGCAAGTGTGCTTGCAAGTGAACATCGATGCTGGGTTGAACAAATCAGGTTGTTTGCCCGCAGAAGCGCTTGCGCTGTCGCAGGCGATCGCGACGCTGCCGAATCTGCAATTGCGCGGCATCATGGTGATCCCCGAGCCTGCTATCGATTTTGTAGCTGCTTGCGCAGCATTGATGCCGGCAAATGTGCTGTTTCGCTCATTAAAACAACATCTGCCGCTGCTCGACACACTTTCGATGGGGATGAGCGCTGATTTGCGGGCCGCTGTGCGTGAAGGCAGCACGATAGTGCGGGTTGGCACGGCGATTTTCGGGAATCGTTCCTAGTGGTTGGTTGCCGTCATCAAACCTTGATAGCTTGCTCTATTTTTGATAGCAAAAACGGCTTTAGTCGAATTCCACTAAACTGTCAGCTCAGTCTTGAAAAATAAGGGTTAACCCTTAAATTCTAGGCATGAGCTTTAACCACACCATGACGCAAGCCAAACAGCTGATTGCAGCCACGCTCGAAGTACCTGCTGAGTTTTGGCGCGGGCACGCGCATCAGCGTGGCAAATCTGAGCAGCCAGAAGCTGGCCAGAATCAACAAGCCTATCCAGAGAGCGATGAAATGGGCCTCAGAGTGGCCGGCCATGAATTCATCGGCAAACCCCATGCAGCGCCCAGCAGCCACGGCTTGGTGCCGATCCGTGCACTCACGAGCCGCCACCGCCGCCGCATCGCAGAACACATCATCGCTTTGCCTGAGCATGATCGGTACTTGCGCTTTGGTTACGTGGCCACCGACGAGCAAGTGCATAAATATGTGGATGGCATGGATTTCAAGCGCGATGAGATATATGGCATTTTCAACCGGCGCTTGCAGCTCATCGCCATGGCGCATCTGGCGATTTCAAGCGATCCGAAAAATCCCAATTGCGCAGAATTTGGCGTGTCCGTAAGCGCAGATGCGCGCGGCAAAGGCTTGGGCTCAGCACTGTTTGAGCGCGCGATTTTGCATGCCCGCTCTGAAAATATCGACATGCTTTTCATCCACGCCTTGAGCGAAAACGCCGCAATGCTCAAAATAGCCCGCAATGCGGGTGCCACGGTGCAAAATTTTGGCGGTGAAGTAGAGGCTCACCTGCAGCTGCCCCATCAAGATTTCAGTGATCGCGTGGAAAGTGCCGTCAAAGATGTGGTGGAAGATGGCTTGGGCGAGATGGATTTCCGCCTGAAGCTGCGTGCCTTGCAATTCTGGGAATTTTTGGCTGCATTGCAAGACATCCGCCAAGATGTGCGCGAATCGCCGCGCGATGCCGCCTGATCAGCATGGGCGGCCCATAGCGCCGCTGAGCGGCCAAAAAGCGCATGGTCTGGCTTCACAGCCTTGCTGCGGTCATGAGCGAAGCGCCGTTTTCAGCTATCCTTGTGGCTTGTTTAACTCTCAAAGCCATTTGTGTCTGATTCCCCTATCGCTGCACGCAACGCCTCGCGCTCAGGCAGCCTCACCGCCAGCAACGCCCCAAGCACCCATGCTCATGCTGACGCGAGCTCAGCAGCAACGCACAAAAACGAAGATCGCCGAGGCATTCTGCAAAAAATTGCAGAGTTCATCCATCCTGGGCCTGACAGCAAAGAAGAGCTGATGGAAACATTGGCTGAGGCGGAGGACAACCAAGTCATCGGCGCTGAAAGCCGCGCGATGCTCGAAGGTGTGTTGCGGATCACAGATATGACGGCGGGCGATGTGATGGTGGCCGCGCCGCGCATGGATTTGGTGAATATTGACGCACCGTTTGATGAGCTTTTGCATCTGATCATCGAAACCTCGCATTCGCGCTTTCCAGTTTATGAAAACGACCGCGAAAACATCATTGGCATCTTGATGGCCAAAGATTTGCTCAAATTACAACGCGCGCCCGAGTTGCATCTCAAAGCGCTGTTGCGCCCCGCCGTCTTCGTGCCCGAGAGCAAAAAACTCAATGATTTGCTGCGCGAGTTCAAAGGCAATCGCAATCATCTGGCCATCGTGATCGACGAATTTGGCCGCACGGCGGGCTTGATCACGATTGAAGATGTATTGGAGGAGATTGTTGGCGAAATTGAAGATGAGTTTGACGATCACGCCACCGAAGGCGATATTTATGCACTCGCTGACAAGACTTGGCGCGTCAGCGGAGACACGCCGATTGAGCGGGTGCAAGAAAGCTTTGGCGTTGATCTGAAAACCCGTGACGGCGAGGATGCAAGCCAAGAATTCGACACCATCGGAGGCTTGATTGCGCACGAAATTGGCCATGTGCCCAAGCGCGGCGAGCGATGCATGCTTGCCGATTTGCAGTTTGTGGTGTTGCATACCAAAGGCGGCGCGGTCAAATGGTTCAAAGTCTCGCCTGCCGCCACCAGCACTGCACCAACAAGCGTTTGATCTGCCAGGTCATTCGAGTTCTCGGTTGATGAAGGCGGCGACAGCGCACATTTTCACGCTATAATTCAAGGCTCAGCAAATTTGCTGGCGGAGCCGGCTCTTGGCAACAAGCGGCCACCCTCACGGGGGTATAGCTCAGCTGGGAGAGCGCTTGCATGGCATGCAAGAGGTCATCGGTTCGATCCCGTTTACCTCCACCATCAGATTGGCTGTGAAATGAATCGCAAGATTCAAGGTTTTGATTGAATCGCAAGATTCAAGTGTTGCGAGTTGAAAAACTCAAGAGTTTTAGGTCGCGATGAAATTGCAACGCTGCGTTGTGATGAATTCGTTGCCCTAGTGCCTGACCCTATCGTCTAGAGGCCTAGGACATCACCCTTTCACGGTGAGTACCGGGGTTCGAATCCCCGTAGGGTCGCCAGTTTAGGTCTGTGTTGTATGGCGCAAGCTGTGCAACGCAGCTACCGGGAGCGGTAGTTCAGTTGGTTAGAATACCGGCCTGTCACGCCGGGGGTCGCGGGTTCGAGTCCCGTCCGCTCCGCCAGTCTCAGCCCTTCAAAAATTATTTTTGAAGGGCTTTTTTGCGTTGTTTTCACAGCGCATGTGATCAAACAGCGCCGTGGATTCAAGACTGAGCGCCCTACCTAGCTCTGCCCCGTGTTTCCCCGATTGTTTGGTGTCGCTTTGGCAACTAGGATGCAATCTTTCAGATCACTACAAGGATTTTCATGGCCTCCTCCAAACTCATTCTCGATTACATCTATGAGCACGAAAGCAAACGTGCTCATGAAATTTATCTCACACAGCCCATGGGCGGCGGCAAGGTGGTGGATTTCACCTGGGCTCAGATGATGGATCAGGCTCGCCGCATGGCCACACATTTGAAGGCGCAGGGCTTTGAGCCGGGCTCGCGTATTGGCATTTTGTCGAAAAACACCGCGCATTTCATGATGTGTGAGCTCGCCATTTGGATGGCCGGCTACACCACCGTGGCGATCTTCCCCACCGAGGGCGCAGACACTGTGAATTACGTGCTCACCCACAGTGGCGCAAGCTTGCTCTTTGTTGGCAAGCTCGATGCGTTTGACACACAGGTGGGCGGCATTCCCGCTGGCCTGCCGTGTATCGCTTTGCCCTTGTCGCCCAAAAACAGCTACCGCACTTGGGACGACATCACGGCGCAAACCACAGCCATGCCCGGCAAGCCCGCGCGTGCGGCAGGCGATGTCTGCTTCATCATGTACACCTCAGGCTCGACAGGCACACCCAAGGGCGTGATGCACACCTTTGAAGGCGCAACGCGAGCGAGCGAGGGCATTGTGGCGTTTGAGAATTCTGAGATGGGCGCAGCGTCTGTTTACCGCGCCCTGTCTTATTTACCACTGGCGCACATTTTTGAGCGCGCGTGGATCGAATGTGCAGGCTTTGTGATGGGGCGAGGCCGCATCTTCTTTGCGGAGGCGCTGGATACTTTCGTACAAGATTTGCAGCGTGCTCGCCCAACGGTGTTTATCTCGGTGCCGCGCCTGTGGCTGAAATTCCAGCAGGGCGTTTCAGCCAAAATGCCACCTAAAAAGCTCAAGACTTTGCTGAGCATTCCAATTCTGAACAACATTGTGCGCAAGAAAGTGCTCACGCAATTGGGCTTGAATGAAGTGCAATTGGCCGGCTGTGGCTCAGCGCCTTTGCCGCCAGCGCTGCTGAAGTGGTATCGCGATCTAGGTTTGCATCTCTCAGAGGGCTACGGCATGACGGAAGACTTCGCCTATTCGCATTCCACCAATAAAAAGCAACAAGAGCTTGGCTACGTGGGCGTGACCTATCCTGGCGTGCAACGCCGATTGGAAGCGGATGGCGAGATTCTCATCAAATCGCCCGGCACGATGAAGGGCTACTACAAGCAGCCCGAGCTCGATGCCGAGGTGTTCACCGCTGACGGCTTCTTCCGCACCGGCGATTTGGGCGAGACGCTGCCTGATGGCCAGCTCAAGCTGACTGGCCGCAAGAAAGAGCTGTTTAAAACCGCGAAGGGCAAATACGTCGCGCCTGCGCCGATTGAAAACATGATCAACGAAAGTGCGATGGTGGAGCTGTGCATGGTCTCTGGCGTTGGCCAGCCCTCCGCTTATGCCGTGGTGGTGCCCGCAGAGGCCTTGCGCCCCAAGCTCGGTGATGCTGCGGTGCGTGCAGAGTTTGAAGCTGAGATGGCCTCGATCTTGAAGCGTGTGAATGACAAAGTCGCCGATTACGAGCAGCTTCGCATGATTGTGGTGGCCAAGGAGCCATGGTCGATTGAAAACGGTCAACTGACGCCAACACTGAAAATCAAACGCAACAAAATCGAAGCTGCACTAGAGAGCAATGTCGAGGGCTGGTATGGCAAGAAAGGCCCGGTGGTGTGGGCTTAAAGGCCTGAGCTTACCGCGCTAAATTTCTGCTATAAATTCAGGAGCATTCGGCGCATATTCCATGCTGGGAAGCATGGAATATGCGCCAATTTTATGGATTGATCAGTTTGTTTTGATGCCAAAAGCTGTCGTGAAGCGCAGCGATCTCGCTCTCCACTTGCGCCACAGGGCCGATGACTACAATCGCCTTCTGGCCGCGTGCAAAGACCTCCCGGCAGGGTAAATCCAGCGTTGGATTCTCGGCATGGTTGCCGGTGAAGGCGAGCAGGCGCTCTTCTGTCATGCCATACACCACGCGGCCAATGTGAGCCCAATATTGTGTCGCAGCACACATCGCGCAGGGCTCGACGGTGGTGACCAAAGTGCACCGCCACAAATACGCGGCTTCGTATTGTTCAGCCGCAGCGCGAGCCAGTGTGGCTTCTGCATGATTGACCGTATCGACATTGCCTTGGCGCAGCAGCACGGTACCGCCATCGGGCGCGATCAACACAGCACCAAAGGGATGATGGCCATGCTCAGCCGCTTCGCGGGCCACTGCGTTGGCTTGCTGCAAGGCGGCGATGCATTGATCGTGCGTCATGGGTCAGGGGCCAGGGGCTCAACAAGCCAGCTGCGCGGATCAGTGGTTTTGCGAACCGCGGTGCGCCCAAGCGGTGGTGTGCTTTTCAATGTAGGAGAAAAACTCATACATGGCCATGGCCATCACGCTGATCAGCACCAGCCCTGCAAAAGCCAGCGGCAGGCGTTGCTGGCTGCCAGCGGTTTGCATCAGCGAGCCGATGCCAGAATCGCCCGCCGTCATCTCAGCGAGCACGGTGCCAACGAAGGCGAGGGTGATGGCCACTTTGAGCGAACCATAAAAATACGGCATGCAGCGCGGCAGGCCAATCTTGGTCAAGATATCCCAGCGCTTGGCGCCGAGCACACGCAGCACATCTTCCAATTCTGGCTCAAGCGTGGCCAAGCCCGTGGCAATATTGACTGTGATGGGAAAGAAGCTGATCAGGAAGGCCGTGAGAATGCCCGGGCCGACACCAATACCAAACCACACCACCAAAATCGGCACAATCGCCGCTTTGGGCACAGCATTGAAGCCCACCATGAGCGGATAGAAAGCCGCGTAGGCCATCGGCGATGAGCCGACGATGAAGCCAAGCAACACGCCCACCGCAATCGCTATCGCAAAGCCCACCATCGTGACCCAGAAGGTCTGCCACGCGGCTTTGAGCAGAGGCTCTTTGAACTGCACAAACTCTTTGGCAATTTGGAGCGGGCTGGGGAAAATGAATTCCGCGATGTTAAACAGGCTCACGATGGCCTGCCAGAGCAACAAAATCACGATCAGCACAGCAAGCGGCGCAAAGCGTTCAAAATTTTTCGTCATGCGATGTCTCCCGGTTTACTGTGGAACGGCTGGTGCTGAAGGTTGCGGTACCGCGCCAGTTTTTCTGATGGCACCAATATGCCCGCGCAGCTCCTGCACGATGGCTGTGAATTCTGGCGAATAAGTCACCTCCAGATCACGCGGACGTGGCAAGTCAATATGGCGCTCCACGATAAAGCGACCCGGGCTCTTGCTCATGCAATACACCCGGTCTGCAAGGAACACGCTCTCGCGCAGATCGTGCGTGACCAAAATCACATTGAATTTTTGCGCCGCATGCAAATCGCGCAGCGCGCACCACAGCTCTTCCCGCGTGAAGGCATCGAGTGCGCCAAAAGGCTCATCGAGCAACAGCATTTTTGGCTCGTGAATCAAAGCGCGGCAAATCGAGGCGCGCTGCTGCATGCCCCCCGAGAGCTGCCATGGGAATTTTTTCTCGTAGCCGCCTAAGCCCACAGATTGCAAGAGCTTGGAGGCGCGCTCTTCATATTCTTTGCGCTTGGCCTTGAAGTTGCTGCGATAAGGCTCCACGATCTCCAGCGGCAGCAGCACTTTGTCA
>JANNED010000276.1:0-7042 GCA_031388245.1 Variovorax sp. | reverse complement strand
CCCCGTTTCTTGCGAGACGGGGTGTGAAGCGTCATATTTTATCGACTCATACAATCCTAGGATGACCGCCGCACCCATGCCCCGCATGCCTCGAATCTTCGCCCTCATCCCATGCGGTGGCACAGGCTCACGCTCTGGGCTAGGCTTGCCCAAGCAATACCGCTTGATTGCTGGGCTGCCGATGGTGGCGCATACGCTGGCAGCGTTTGCCAAAGTGGAGCGTGTGGCGAGCACGGCGGTGGTGATCGCGCCTGATGATGCTTTGTTTGCACAGCATGTGCGCTTGCCAAATGCTGCATTTTTCGTAGCGAGCTGCGCAGGTAGCAAAAGGGCTATGACTGTATTTCACGGTTTGGATGCCTTGATGGCGCAGGATGCGCATCCCTCCGATTGGGTGCTGGTGCATGATGCCGCGCGTTGTCTGATCACGGCTGAGCAGATCAATGCGTTGATTGATGCGTGCCGCAACGACGACGTGGGTGGCCTGCTGGCTCTCAAACTGCCTGATACATTGAAGCAAGAAAGCGCTGGCCGCGTGAGTGCAACGATTGATCGCACCGACAAATGGCTCGCGCAAACACCGCAGATGTTTCGCATTGGTGTGCTCAAGCAGGCATTGGAGAAAGCGGGCGATGCTGTCACAGATGAGGCCAGCGCAATGGAGAGCATGGGCTTGGCTCCGCAACTGATTGCGGGCAGTGCGCAGAATTTCAAAGTGACTTATCCTGAAGATTTTGATTTATCGGAGGTGATTTTGAATTCAAGAAAGGTGGTTTCATGACGATTCGCATTGGAGAAGGCTGGGATACACATCAACTCGTGCCCGGCCGCAAGCTGGTGATTGGTGGCATACACATTCCTTTTGACAAGGGTTTGCTGGGCCATTCCGATGCAGATGTGCTGTGCCACGCAATCACCGATGCCTTGCTTGGCGCAGCCGCCTTAGGTGATATCGGCACGCATTTCCCGGATACAGATGCGGCTTTCAAAGGTGCGGATTCGATCCTGCTGCTCGCTGAGGCTATGCGCCGCGTGCGCGAGGCAGGCTACGCGCTTGGCAACTTAGATGCCACCGTGATCGCGCAAGCGCCTCGCTTAGCGCCACACATTCCAGCCATGAAGCAGCGTGTTGCCGCTGCGCTGGTTGTGGATGAATCACAAGTCAACATCAAGGCCAAGACCTATGAGCACTTAGGGCCAGTTGGCCAAGGCCAGAGCATGGAGGCCAGAGCCTTGGTTTTGTTGATCGTCAAGCTATGAATTTCATAGCTAACTACGCAGACAGAAGGCCGGCAAAACAGCGAAAACTCTGTAAACCGAGGCACCTTGCCCTGATGAACGATTTGAAATATCAGCTTGTCACCCATCGCATCAAGATTTGCCTGAAAATAAAATGTCTGTTTAACCCTTGGAATCATCATGAATCGCAAGCAATTTATTTTTAGTTTGTCTGCCCTGACTGCATTCGGTGCGTATTCTCAAAATTTCCCCAGCAAGCCGATCAAAATCATCGTGCCATTTGGCGCAGGCGGCGTGGCTGATTTGACGGCGCGGGCTGTCGCGCAAAAGCTCTCGGAGAGCTTGGGGCAAAGCGTGATTGTGGACAACAAGCCCAGTGCTGGCGGCATTGTGGCGGGGGAGTTGGTGAACAAAGCCGATGCAGATGGCCACACTTTGCTTCTGATGAGCAATGGCACGGCGGTGAGCACGGGCCTGTTTAAGAGCCTGCCATTTGATGCGGTGCGAGATTTTGCGCCGATCTCCACGCTGGGCACATTTGATATTGCTGTGGTCGCCGCCGAAGATGGCAAATTCAAAACGATGCAGGAATTGATCGTATTTGCACGCGCCAATCCAGGCAAGCTCAATATCGGCACGATCAACCTTGGCTCCACGCAGAATTTGGCCGCACGGCTGATCGAATCTGCGGGCAATCTCGATTGGCAGGTGGTGCCGTTTCGCGGCACGCCCGATGTGATCACGGCGCTGCGCGGCGGCACGGTCGATGCGGCGGTGGAAATTTTGGGCCCGATGATGGGGCAGATCAATTCAAAAGCAGTGCGGGCTTTAGCGGTGATGGGCGACAAGCGCGCAACAAAATTGCCTGATGTGCCGACGCTGGCTCAGGTGGGCATTTCTGGCGCGACTGCTTCGAGCTGGAATGCGCTCGCTGCCCCGGCAAAAACGCCGCGCGATGTGATTGCGCGGCTGAACAAAGCCGTTGCAGATGCATTGAATTCGCCAGATCTGAAGGCCAAGCTCGCTGAGCTCAATGTGGATGCGAAGCCGAGCACACCGGATGCGCTGGCCAGCCTGCTTGCGAGCGACACGCGGCGCTGGAGCGATGTGATCGCCCGCGCCAAAATTGAAAAACAGTAAAAATCTGCGCCAGGCAGTGACAACCGCTCTGGCGGCAAAGACACAATCATCCAAGGCTCAAGCGCAGAAGACGCGAGGCTTGCGCATGTCAAAATATCTTTTGCTTTCAAGATCATGCGATTTTGTCAATCATTCTGATGCGTATTTCAACCGCATCGCCATCTCATTGGGCTCGTCAAAGCATGCTCTCTTCACCTGTCATCAACCTCGTCAGCACACGTTGCACAGACGGCCAGCATCTGGCTTTGCAGCGCTGGTATGCCGATCATGTGCATTTGCTGCTGGCAGCCCCTGAGTTGCAGCGAGCCCAGCTGTATCGCTGCACGCTACCGCTCGCTGGAGAGCCACCAGATTATTTTTGTGTTTATGAATTTCAAAGCTTGGATGCTTTTGCTGCCTTTGAGCATGGGCAGCCCAAAGCGCGAGCCACTGCATTGACCAATGCGGCACAGGGGCGCAGCAGCATCGAGATTGTGCAACGCAGGCAGTATGTGCGCTGGCTGCATCGCTCTTGGCCTGCGCCACGGGCTCAATTGGCAGCGCCATGGCGGCTGGCCGCTTGCATCAGCGGCGCTCAGGGGTGGGCGCTTGATGCGCAGCGTTGGCTGGCTGATCAGCTCCAAGCTTTGCGCGGCTGCGCACCTTTGTTGAGAGCGCAAGCTTTTGTGCAGCAAGATCAGCCCGCCCACGCATTTTTGGCGTTGGATTTGGAGGGTGCCGATGCGCAAAGCGTCTGGCCTTTGTTGCAAGACATCATGGCTCATCCCAGCTTGTATGGCCAAGCGCAAGAGCTGACAATCTCTTGGGCAGCGAGCGCCAGCCCGGTGCAAGCATGGCTGCGATAAGAAGATTTCATCGACATTTGTGGCAAACACGTAAGCGGCAAGCTCAGAGTCATCGCACAATGAATCCATAGCTTATGAATCATCTATGACGACACTTTCTCCGCATCCCCATTTGAATGCCCAGCCCGAGCTGCAGCCGCGTGAGTTTTTGCTTCATCTGTATCAAACGGCTGTTCGTCGCGCATTGCCATTGCACAACACAGCGGCTTTTTTGCCCGCGCCCCCGATCAAAGGGCGCACCTTGGTGCTCGGCGCTGGCAAAGCTGGCGGCGCGATGGCGCAAGCCGTGGAGGCACTTTGGCCGCAGAATGCGCCGCTCTCGGGCTTGGTCGTCACGCGCTATGGCCATACGCCGCCTCGGCCTGAGGGTTTGGCACATCGCATCGACGTGATTGAAGCCTCCCATCCCGTGCCCGACGAGGCGGGGCTGGCGGCGGCACAGCGCATGGTATCGCTCACGCAAGGCTTGAGCAAAGATGATCTTGTGCTTTGCCTCATCTCTGGCGGCGGCTCGGCCTTGCTGACGCTGCCAGTCGATGGCTTGGCATTCACCGAAAAACAGCGCATCAACCAAGAGCTGCTCAATTGCGGCGCTGGCATTTCGGAGATGAATTGTGTGCGCAAGCATCTCTCGCAAATCAAAGGCGGCTGGCTCGCTGCGGCGTGTGCGCCTGCACGCGTCGTCACGCTCACCATCAGTGATGTGCCGGGAGACGATGTGAGCGTGATCGCCAGCGGCCCCACCGTGGCAGACAGCAGCACTTGCGAGGAGGCGCTGGCCATTTTGAAGCGCTATGGCATTGCCGTGCCCGAAACCATTGAGGCACGCTTGCAAAGCGGCGCACTAGAAACGCCCAAACCGGGCGATGCGCGCTTTGCAGGCCATGAAGTGCATTTGATCGCTACGCCCCAACAATCGCTGGAGGCTGCTGCGCAAGCTGCTCGTGCCGCAGGCATCGAAGCCTACATTTTGAGCGATGAGATCGAAGGCGAATCGCGCGAAGTGGGCAAGGTGCATGCGGCTTTGGCTCGCGGCGTCTCGCGCGGCAACGGTGCATTCAAAAAACCCTGCGTTATCCTCTCAGGCGGTGAGACCACTGTGACCGTGCGCAAGCAGCCCGCCGGCTCGGCAGCAGGCCGTGGCGGCAGGGCTGGCGAATTCTGCATGGGTCTGGCGCTTGGCCTGCAAGGCATGCGCGGCATCTACGGTTTGGCCGCCGACACCGACGGGATTGATGGCGTGGAATCCAATGCTGGCGCTTATGTCTGCCCTGATACGCTAGAGCGTGCCGCAGCCCTGGGCATGAAGTTGGGCAGTTACCTCGATCGCAACGATGCGGTTGGATTCTTCGAGCCTTTGAGCGATCTGATCATCACAGGCCCCACACATACCAATGTGAATGATTTCCGGGCTTTGCTGATCTTGTAGAGCGGATTTAAGAGCGTTTTAAGCTGTTTTCCGATGTATTCACTGCGCAGAGCGCTACGATTGACGAAATTAAAAAATGCTCGCAATGTCAGCTTGCGTCAGATTTGGTGCCATGTAGGTCATCGTCGCGTTGCCGTAGATGGTGGCGAAGGCAACATCTTTGGCATCGCTGCCGGTCGCAATTCGCACCATATTGTCGATGGGTGACATATAGGTGGGATCAAACATGATCCAGCGGCCACCCAGGTAGGCTTCAAACACAGCATGAAAATCTGGAGGCGGGTCTTCGAACCAAGCGTAGCCCACAACCAGTCGTGCGGGAATATTCAGTGCACGGCAAAAAGTCACGCCCAGATGTGCAAAATCTCGGCAAACCCCAGTGCGGTTAGCCAGCGTGTCGCATGCGGTGGTCATCGCGTGGGATGTCCCGATTTGGTAGGTGATATTGTCGTGAATCCAATCAACAATAGCTTGTACGCGTGCCAGCCCTTTGGGCAAATGCCCAAACATCGTTTGCGTGATTTGGCTCAATTGGTCAGATTCACAAAATCGGGTGGGATACAGGTCATGGAGCAGCTCATCTGGCAATTCGTCAATCGACATTTCTTGTGCATGCAAATCCAGCGGCTGCGTTGTGCGCTGAACGCGGACTCGGTATTGCAACTCAAGCGGCCCAGCCAGCGCACGCATGCGCAGCAGACGATGCCCGAAACCGCGAACTGTTGAAATGCGCTGAGGGATGTCGGGCGTCAAGACCAATGACTCGCTGATGATTTTTTGATCCAATCCATCATGCGCATGAATCTGAAAAATGAAGTCGGCCATGTCGCGCACTTCATATTTAAAAACTGCATCAATATCAAAGGTTTGCACAAGAGGGGAGGCAGGCTGCGTGATACGCTGACTGTAAAGGGTAGGGATCGCAGCAGGCTTTGATGGGTCATGTGGCGAAAGAAAATGCATGGAGGAAGGTTTTCGAATCTCAACAAAGGTAAAGCAAAAATGGATTGAGCCACAAGCCAGAGCGATGACCTATCAGCCAGCGACGCGTGATGCTGTAGGACGATCACTCAGATGGGGTCAATCCAGTTCCAGCCTAGGGCCTTGATTGTCTAAAACAGGTTTACACTTCATCTGAATTCCAATATGCCACGAAGGCAAGTCATTGCTTTCTCAACTGAAAGCGCTGGGCAAAAGGAGAACAAAATTGGGTAAACGCGTATTTTTAGATTTTGAGCAGCCGATTGCAGAGCTGGAAGGCAAGATTGATGAGCTGCGCTATGTGCAGGGCGAAAGCGCTGTGGATATCAGCGATGAAATTGACACGCTTTCCAAGAAAAGCCAGCAGCTGACCAAAGACATTTATAGCCAGCTCTCGCCTTGGCAGATCACCAAAATTGCTCGCCATACCGAGCGGCCTTACACCATGGATTACGTGAACGAGATCTTCACGGATTTTGTGGAGATGCATGGCGACCGGCATTTTGCCGATGATCAATCCATCATGGGCGGGCTGGCGCGGTTCAATGGTCATGCTTGCATGGTGCTTGGCCATCAAAAAGGCCGCGATGTGAAGGAGCGCAGCTTGCGCAACTTTGGCATGGCGCGGCCTGAGGGTTATCGCAAGGCGCTGCGCTTGATGAAAACAGCGGAGAAATTTAAACTGCCGGTGTTCACGCTGGTCGATACGCCCGGCGCGTTTCCCGGCATTGATGCCGAGGAGCGCGGGCAGAGCGAGGCGATTGGGCGCAATATTTTTGAGATGGCGCAGCTTGAAGTGCCGATCATCTCGACGGTGATCGGCGAAGGCGGCTCGGGCGGAGCTCTGGCGATAGCGGTGGCTGATCAAGTGCTGATGATGCAATATTCGGTGTATTCGGTGATCTCGCCAGAAGGATGCGCGGGCATTTTGTGGAAGACATCGGATCGCGCACAAGATGCCGCCGAGGCCATGGGCATCACGGCGCATCGCCTGAAGGCGCTGGGCTTGATCGACAAAATCGTGAGCGAGCCCGTCGGCGGCGCGCATCGGGATCACAAGCAAGCGGCGGCTTTTTTAAAGCGCGCACTCACGGATGCTTACCGTCAAGTGGCTGATTTGAAAGTCAAAGAGCTGCTGGATCGGCGCTATGACAAGCTGCAGGGCTTTGGGAAATTCACGGATGTCAAAGCCGATAACAAGGCGGGTTAAATCATGCAGCGACCTGATTACTCTAAAGTTCAACGTGTTGTTCAAGTCAAAAAACGCCATGACCCAGACGACAGTTTGGATTATTGGTTGTCTAAATCAATCGAAGAGCGTTTTGCTGCCCTAGAGTATTTGCGTCAAGAATGGATGCCCCATGGTGCTCAATCAAGATTTCAAAGAGTTTGCACAGTTACTCAACGC
>JANNED010000339.1:0-13402 GCA_031388245.1 Variovorax sp. | reverse complement strand
ATTTTTGCTGCACTGCAACAAAAATGTCTTGATTCGGTCACGGGATTACCCTATACTTGGTTTTATGTTGCACCGCAGCAAAAATTTCGATTGTTATTTAACCCCAACCTCTAGGAGTATTGATTATGTTGACCGTTGAACAAGTCCTCGCCGCACAAAAAGCCAATTTTGACACCATGTTTGGCCTGACCAACAAGGCATTCTCTGGTGTCGAAAAGCTCGTTGAGCTGAATCTGACCGCTGGCAAAGCCGCTCTGGCCGAAGCTGCTGAAGGCACGAAAGCCGCTTTGAGCGTGAAAGATGCGCAAGAGCTCTTGGCTCTGCAAGCGTCTTTCTTGCAACCTTTGGCTGAGAAAAGCCTCGCTTACAGCCGCCATTTGTATGACATCGCATCAGGCACAAGCGCAGAATTCACCTCCGCTTATGAAGCTCAAACCGCTGCTGCTCAAAAGCAATTCGCAGGTCTCGTCGATGGCATCGCTAAAAACGCGCCTGCTGGCTCTGAGTCAGCAGTGGCTGTGATGAAAAGCGCCGTGGCAGCCGCTGGCAATGCATACGATGCTGTGCAAAAAGCCGTCAAGCAAGCCACTGAATTGGCTGAACAAAACATTGCTGCCGTGAGCCAGACCGCAGTGGCCTCTACCAAAGCTGCTGCTAAAAAACGTTAAGCGCTAGCTTGAGTGTGGTGCGTTGATCTTTAGAGTCACATCTCAAGACGTTTTGCCCAGCACACAGCGACAATCTCATCATTGAATTTGTAAAAGTTGTCTCCTCGGGTCCTTGTTGAGCTGCAAAGCTCTGGGATCCAGTTCAAAGCCTAGTTCTTCGGAACTAGGCTTTTTTTTTCTTTTTTTCGCTTCTTGAGAGACCCAAAAACTTCGTGTGTCTAACGCAGCAAAGCTTTCAAAGCGTTTTGTAAGCGTCTGGCGTTTTTCTCTTCGTGGGCACTGGCCAACACAGCGGCAGCGTCTTGTTGCCAAGTGTCTTTCGGTGCGGCTTCACCGCGCTTGGTGAGCATCTGAAGCTGCATCATGCGACGGGCGTCGAGTTGCTCGGCGGGTGAAGGCACCTCGGCGGCCATTTCTAAGCGCAAGAGAGCTTGAGACGCATCACCAGAAGCGGGCTTGGCAAGCACTTGCGCCCATTGCGTGCGTGCGGCGGGCTGCAAACTGCGACCCAGCTGCTGCGCAGTGGGCAAGCTCTCAGCATTGCGACCTTCCCAAGCAGCAAGCAAGGAGACCACCGATTCGCCGTGTGCTTGGGCTGCGAGCTTTTTGAGCGCCGATTGCGCTTTGTCCATGCCGTCGCGCAGGGCGTAAAACGCATTGTTTGACAAGCGCGGGCCACGGTCTTCAAAGCGATCATCTCGGCCTGCGCCGCGAGAATCACCACCCAATGCAGGCCGAGCAGCACCATCACGCGCACCAAAGCCCCCAAGTTTTTTGTCGCCAAATTTACCGTCTCTTCGGTCCCCGCCACGTTTATCGCCAAAGCGGCCAGCATCTGGCTTGACGGGCGTTTGCAGCTTAGCGCCGGGACGATCATCACCACGGCGAGCAACCACAGGTTTGGGCGCCGCTTTGGGCGGCTCAGCAGGTGCGGGTGAAGCCTCAGCAGCGGTGGTTTGTTGAGCGGGCAAATTGTCAGTGTCCGTTGAAACTGGTGTTTCCGCGGCAACATTTGCTACGTTTTCAATAGCAAGCTGTGTAGATTCTGTGCCGGCAATTTGCTCTTTTTGCTCGATAACTGCGGCAGAAGCTGCATCTGAAGCCGGGGCCTTTGCCGATGCTGCAGTTGCTGGTGCAGGCGCGGGCATGGCTCTGCCGCGCCCAGCGGCATCCAGCGCGTCCATCGCATTGCGAATGGCGCGTGCATCGCCCGTGGCAATCGCAGCATCAAGCACCTTGGTGGCATCAAGCACAGCTTTGTCGTGCTGGCTCATGGCAGCGGCCTCGTTTTCGCGGGCTTTGCCTTTGCGCTCAAAAGCCTCATCAATCGGTTTGCGGAAGGCATCCCAGAGCTTTTGCTCTTCTTTGCGATCCATCGGCACGCTTTGCGCCTCCGCTTGCCAGCGGCCTTGCAGAGATTTCACGGCATCAATGCGCATCATGGGCGCAGCGCCCAAGACGGCGGCCTCTTCTATCATCGCGCGGCGGCGATCCAACGATGCTTTTTGCGCAGCCTCAAGCGGGCCATGCGCAGCTTTCATGGCAGTTTTGTATTGCGGCTGGAGCTCAGCAAAGGCTTTTTCGCCAATGTGGCCAGCGCCGCGCCATTTCTCAGAGAGCTGGTGCAGCTCGCGATCCACGCTCTTCCAATCGGTGCGCGTGGCGTTTGCGGCAAACCAAGCTTGAATCTCTTCAATGATTGCACTGCGCTGAGCTTTGTGTGTTGCTTCTTCAGCTTTGACCTTCTCAATCCAAGCCTCAACAAGCTTGTGCGCCTCGTTGCAAGCCTCGTCAAATTTGCGCCACATGCCATGATTGGGCATGCCGCCTTGATCGGTTTGCTTCCAAGCATCGCGCAGACTGCGCACAGCTTCTTGCTGCTTGCGGCCACCGAGTGGTTTGGCCACCAACGTTTGCGCCTTGATGATCAGCTCTTCACGGATTTGATTGGCGCGCCATTTTTGCCAGCCTTCCATCTCACCCGCTGCACTGAGTGCATCACGCGCCTTGGCCTCAACGCGGTCGTCGATGAATTCGCCATGCTCTTTCAGTGCGTTGCGCAAATCATTGGCGGCCTGCGCGCTGGCCTTGCCGTGGCCTTCGTCGAGCTCAAGCTCCAATTTTGAGAGCACTTCTCGCACCGAAGCGTTTGCCGCACTGCGTTTTTCTGGATCGACTTTGGGCTTGACGGGTTTGTCGTGCTTTTTATCGGCCTCGCCGCGAGCCGCCGCACGCGCCGAGCGAATGGCTTCGGCCCAAACTGGTACAGCAGGTAGCGATGCAGAGGTGTCTTCCCGAGCCGCAGTGGCTTGCGCGAGTGCCGCAGAAAAGGCTTCCCACAGCGAATTGAGCTGGGATTGTGCGGTTTCAAGCTGAGGCGTGAATTTTGCATCTACACTGAGCCACTGGCTATCGGCTTGTAGGCCAGCGGTTTGCTGCGTCCAGTGCTGCACATCCACATGCAGCGTTTCAAATGCCGCCTGCGCATCGGCCAAGGGCTTGGTAGAGAGCAGCTCAATGCGCTGAGCCAGCAATATTGCGGCTTCGCGCTGCACTTGAGCGCGGTGTTGCAAATCTTCAATCTGCTTGACGCGCTCATTCAAGCTGGCTCGTAAGGCGGCCAAAGGCTCTTTGGACAGCGGTGCACCCGCTTTGGCTGCATCCCGCTGCCATGCCAAGGCATCGGCGATGTTGAGTTTGCCCAAATCCAGCAGCGCTTGGCCTTTGACGGCCCAATCGGCAGCCCGATGCTCTTGGGTGGCGCTGCGCTTGAGTTCATCGAGCTTCTCGCGCAGTGGCTTGGCTGCGCCTTTGTCTCGCGAGGAGAGCTCCCGGAAAACCTCTTGCATCTGCTCTGTGCTGGGCTGGCTGCTGAGCCATTCGCGCACCTTGGCAGCGCGTTCGCCAGAGGTGGGCGCAGAAAATGCACCTCCTGTGAGCTCATCAAGAGGATGTGTGGCAGCGGCTTTGGCGGCTTTGGGAGCAGAGGAATCTTGCACGGTGTTGTCAGATTTTTTATTGAAAGAAGAAAAGCTCAGCATGATAAAAAAATACGCGGCCTGCTAGGGATTAGCAGCAACCGCGTATTTTCGCTGTTTTTCTCTGGTTCTACTGAGATTTCTGTGCCTCAGCATCGTTTGTTCGGTTTAAGCCAAGGCTCGCGCACCCAGCAAGTACTCTGGCTTACCCAGCTCCACGCCGTTGTGGCGAAGCAGCGCATAGGCGGTGGTCACATGGAAGAAGAAATTGGGCAGCACCCAATGCTTCAAATAGGCTTCGCCCTTCATCGTGCGGTTGCCAGCGGGGCCGGCGGGGAAAGTCACCTCTTTGTCTTCGGTGCCATCGAGCTTGTCGGCGCTCACGCTGTCGATGAACGCGATGGTCTTGGCGATGCGCTCCTTCAATTGCTCAATCGTGGTTTCGGTATCGTCGAATTTAGGTGCCTCAATACCCGCCAGCCGGGCCAAGCCGAATTTGCTGACATCGCAGGCGATCAGCACCTGGCGTGTGAAAGGCAGCATGTCGGGTGCCAAGCGCGCGGCCAGCAGGTTCGCGGGATCAAACTTTTTGGCTGCAGCATGCGTGGCTGCTTTGTTTAAAAAATGATCCAAATTGCCCAGCATAGACTTGAAAATGGGTGCGCTGGCGGAAGACATAGAAATACTCACAAATTTCTCCTGTGGATACGTTGATGGAAGATGAGAGGGCTGATCGTAGCCGGATTGGGGAATTCTTGCAGGCACAATAAGCGCATGAATATTGTGATCCTTGATGACTACCAAGATGCCGTGCGCAAATTGCCCTGCGCAGCAAAGCTCGATGAATACCAAGCCAAGGTTTATACCAACACCGTCAAAGGCATCGGTCAGCTGTCCGTTCGCCTCAAAGACGCAGATGTGATCGTGCTGATCCGCGAGCGCAGCAGCTTGCCACGCCAAATCATTGAAAAGCTGCCGCGCCTGAAGCTGATTTCACAAACCGGTCGTGTGGGTGGCCATATTGATGTGAATGCCTGCACCGAGCGCGGCATTGCTGTGGCAGAAGGCGTGGGCTCGCCGACAGCACCGGCAGAGCTCACTTGGGCGCTCATCATGGCAGCACAGCGCCGCTTGCCACAATACGTTGCTAATTTGAAGCACGGCGCGTGGCAGCAATCGGGCTTGAAAACGGCCTCCATGCCGCCCAATTTCAACCTTGGTACGACACTCAAAGGCCGCACACTCGGGCTGCTTGGTTTTGGCAAAATCGCCCAGCTCGTGGCCGGTTATGCCAAAGCCTTTGGCATGGAGGTGCTGGTCTGGGGCCGCGAGACGACGCAGGCCCGTGCGCAAGGCTTGGGTTTTGCCACTGCATCAAGCAGCGAAGAACTTTTTTCTCGCTGCGATGTCGTGTCTTTGCATTTGCGGCTCACGCAAGAGACAGCTGGCTGCGTGCGCTTGGCGGATTTATCGCTCATGAAACCCACCGCTTTGCTGGTGAACACGGCTCGCGCTGAATTGATTGATCAAGATGCGCTGATCGCTGCGCTCAATCGAGGCCGGCCAGGCATGGCGGCGGTTGATGTGTTTGAGAGCGAGCCCATTTTGCAAGGCCATGCCTTGCTCCGCCTAGAAAATTGCATCTGCACGCCACACATCGGCTACGTTGAGCAAGACAGTTACGAGCTTTACTTTGGCGCTGCATTTGACAACGTGGTGAATTTCATCAAAGGCCAGCCCACAAACATCGTCAATCCTGGGGCACTGCAAGTGCGGCGTTAACTGAAAACAGGCTATTGCCAGCATCGAATATGCTCGCAATGCTATTTAATTCATAGCATTTCATTTGTGGCTGTATCGAAATCTTGCACTTGGCTGTGCATCGGTAGCCGCATACATTTTCTTTGCTGATGCTTGGGCCCTGCGTAGGCCAATTGGGCAAGCACGCCATGTAGTTTGGCTTCAAACCGTTGCTCTGCAATGCAATGGACAGGTCATCCCAGTCTTTTCAGCCTGACATGGGGCGCTCCTTGAGTTAGTTTTTTGCATTGGCCTGTATCCGTAGAATGCGTGTATGACTGATCTGAATACTTTTCTTCAAGCTTTAGATCCTGCGGCACCGCTGGCCGAGCGGCATGTTTGGCTCATGCAATTCACCGATTGGCTACGCGGCGATCGCTCTTCAGCCCAAAGCACTTCTGATCGGCTGCTGACTTTCATCGAGATGTTAGATGCACAGCCTGAGCTTGCGGCACGATTTCGCCATTGGTGGCGGGTGTTGGACGAGCAAGTTGACACCTCCATTCTTCTGGCGGATTTTGGCTTTGCAGCGCGAAGCGCATTTTTCAGCGAACTCGCAGACAGAATCGGCAACCGATTGCTGCCCAAGACACCCGAGACGACCGACGCTGCGCAATTGTTTGATCAGGTGTTGAGTGATCCCAGCGATGCGAGCTGGATAGAGCACATTGATGCCCGCACCTTGCGTCGCCTTGCACACTGGCTGAGCATATCCAGCGAGCAAACGACATTGACGCGTTGGCAAGAGGAGCTGCTACAGGCGCTTCAATACTGCGGTAGCCAAATCCGGGCAGCTGGGTTGAGCGCGGAGTTGCGCAAGCGGATGGATGCACAAACGCGCCAAGCGGAGCCTTTTCACGGTTTGGCAACGGACGTTGAAGCGCTATGCCGACTCTATGCTGCGCAAGGCCAGACCAGCGAGGCTGTGCTCGCTGCCGCCGCAGACTTAAAAATCCGCTTAGAGGCTTGTCGCAGCGCCACGCAGTCGGTGTATCTTCATTTAGAAGACAACGGCATTTCTATCGACTTGGTGTTTGTGATGCGGCAGATGCGGCTACGCCTGCTGCGCATGCGCGAGTTGCTCGATTGCTTGATGTCTGAAAAACCAGAAAAAGCGACGGTCTATTTGATCATTCGCCTTTTAGAGCGCGGCAAAGAGCGCAGAAGTATCACATCTTTGTTTTCCTCTACAACATCATTGCTCGCCGCCAAAATGGCTGAGCGCAGCGCTGAGACCGGTGAGCACTACATCACGCGCAATACCCAAGAATACAAAACGATGCTCAAGCAAGCCGCAGGCGGCGGGGCGGTGACCGCCCTGACGACTTGGGCTAAGTTTGCATTAGGTAGTTTGGGATTGGTGGCTTTTTGGGGAGGATTTGCTGCGGGGTTGATGTATGCGGCAAGCTTTGTGTTGATTCAGCTGATGCACTGGACGCTGGCGACAAAGCAGCCCGCCGCCACGGCACCTGCGATGGCGGCCAAGCTGCGCGACATCAAAAATGACGATGCCGTGGAAGCTTTTACCGATGAAGTCAGCCATCTCATCCGCTCCCAAGTTGCTGCTGTGGTGGGCAATGTGGGTTTGGTTGCGCCGGTAGTCATTTTGATCAGCGCAGCGCTTTATCTTCAAAGTGGCTTGGCCATGATCAGTGCGCAAGAGGCAAGGGAGGTGCTTGGTAAATTGCATCTGCTTCATCCGAGCACATTGCTTTTTGCGGCTTTCACTGGCGTGCTGCTTTTTTTGAGCAGTTTGGTTGCCGGTTGGGCAGAAAATTGGTTTGTACTGAATCGCTTGGATTCAGCAATCCGCTATAACCCGCGAATCCAAGGCAATTTGGGCAGTGCGCGTGCATTGCGCTGGGCGGGCTTTATGCGCCGGAACATCTCAGGCTTCGCTGGCAACATCTCCTTGGGGCTGATGCTGGGCATCGTCCCGGTCTTGGCAGCGTTTTTTGGGATAGGGCTAGATGTTCGTCATGTGACGTTGTCGATGGGACAACTGAGCGCTGCCTTGGCAGCGTTGGCCTTTGAGCAAGGCCTGTCGATATTTCGAGAGGCGAGTATTTGGTGGTGCTTGTTGGCTATTCCGATGATTGGCTTGGCCAATTTATCGGTCAGTTTTTTTCTCGCATTTCAATTGGCCTCGCGCGCCCATGTGCTCACCCATGGAGATCGCAAGCATCTGCGGCAATCGCTTTGGCGCAGGCTGCGGCAACAGCCTGCCAGCTTTTTTCTACCGCGAACTTAGGGGCATTCCGAATGCTCACTTGCTCTAAGTTGTCGCATACTGATTGTTTAAAAAGGAAATGCCCATGTTAGGTTTGATGCAGTCTCAGCCCTTGTTGATTTCGAGTTTGATTGAGTTCGCAGATCGCCACCATTCAGACGGCGAGATCGTGTCTCGGCGTGTTGAAGGCGAAATTCATCGCTACACATGGCGAGATGTTGCGCGGCGGACGCGGCAGGTGGCTGGCGCGCTCGATGGCATGAAGCTGAGTTTCAGTGACCGTGTAGCCACGCTGGCCTGGAATGGGTATCGGCATTTGGAGCTGTATTTCGGCGTGAGCGGCTCGGGGCGCGTTTTGCACACGATCAATCCGCGTTTGCATCCAGATCAGGTGGTGTGGATTGCCAATCACGCGGAAGATCAGGTGCTCTGCTTTGACATGAGCTTTTTGCCCATTGTGCAGGCCGTGCATGCGCGCTGCACGACCATCAAACAGTATGTGGCGATGTGCGATGCGGATAAATTGCCTGAGGGCAGTGGCATACCCAATCTCATCAGCTACGAAGCTTGGATTACCCAGCAGAGTGGGCACTACGACTGGCCGCAGTTTGACGAGAACAGTGCGTCGAGCATGTGTTACACCAGCGGCACCACTGGCAACCCCAAAGCTGCACTGTATTCGCATCGCTCCACCACCTTGCATGCTTACGCGGCGGCGCTGCCGGATGTGATGAGCTTGTCTGCACGAGACAGCGTGCTTCCTGTCGTGCCAATGTTTCACGTCAACGCCTGGGGCATTCCGTACAGCGCCGCTCTCACGGGCTGCAAGCTGGTGTTTCCTGGGCCGGCGATGGATGGTAAATCGATTTATGAATTGATCGAATCCGAGAAAGTGAGCTATGCGGCGGGCGTGCCCACTGTGTGGCAGATGATGCTCTCGCATATGAAGCCTGCGGGCTTGAAGTTCTCCACGCTCAAGCGCACCGTGATTGGCGGCAGCGCCTGCCCGCCCGCGATGATTCATGCATTTCAAGAAGACTATGGCGTGGAAGTGCTGCACGCTTGGGGCATGACGGAAATGTCGCCACTGGGCACACTGAACACGCTGAAAAACAAGCAATTGCAATTGCCCCAAGAAAGCCAAATGAAAATCCGCCTGAAACAAGGACGCGCGATTTATGGCGTGGACATGAAGATCGTGGATGCCGATGGTGCCCAGCTCCCCTGGGATGGCACAACTTATGGCGATTTACTGGTCAAAGGCCCCTGGATCGTTAAAGCGTATTTCAAAGGCGAGGGTGGCGATCCGCTCAAGGATGGTTGGTTTCCCACCGGCGATGTGGCCACGATTGATGCCGATGGTTTCATGCAAATCACCGATCGCAGCAAAGACGTGATCAAGAGCGGCGGCGAGTGGATCAGCTCGATTGATGTGGAAAACATCGCCATGGCGCACCCGGCCATTGCCATGGCCGCCTGCGTGGGCATGGCGCATCCGAAATGGGACGAACGGCCGATCATTGCGGTGGTGAAGAAACCGGGGATGGAGGTGTCGGTGGCAGAGCTTTTGAAATTCTACGAAGGCAAGACGGCCAAATGGCAGATTCCTGATGATGTCGTCTTTGTCGACGCGATTCCCTTGGGCGCGACTGGCAAGATGCAAAAGATGAAACTGCGCGAACAACTCAAAGATTACAAGTTGCCATCAGCCTGATGGTGATCAAGTCACCTTCGCGATAGCCACACACCAGCTATGGACAAGCATTCGGGCAATCCCTGAGCATGTTGGCATGCTTTGTCCAGTACGCTTCGCACATTGATTTTTTCATTGGAGACACTTATGACATTTGCCATTCGCCGCTTAACACTGGCTGCCTTGCTGACCTGTGCTTTTTCTGTTCAAGCGCAAGCGCCTGCTGCCAAACCTGCTGCAGCGCCTGCTAAGCCGGCTGCAGCCGCAAAAGCAGCAGCTCCCGCTGGCCCGCTTGCTGGCCAAACCGTCAAGATTGCGTTGATCGATCCACAAAGCGGCTTGATGGGCCCTGTGGGCTTGAATCAGCTCAAATCTTTTCAATTCTTCGCCGAGAAATTCAGCGAAAACAACCCTGCTGGCGTGAAATTCGAGTTGGTCGGTTTTGACAACAAACTGAGCCCCGCTGAAAGCTTGAACGTGTTCAAAGCCGCAACTGACCAAGGCATCCGCTACATCACACAAGGCAATGGCTCTTCCGTGGCAGGCGCTCTGATCGAAGCTGTGGCGCGCCACAATGAGCGCAACCCAGGCAAAGAAGTGATCTTCTTGAACTACGCGGCCGTCGATCCAGATTTCACCAACAGCAAATGCAGCTACTCGCATTTCCGCTTTGATGCCGACACATCCATGAAGATGGAAGCTTTGGTCGAGCACATCAAAGGCGATGCGAGTGTGAAGAACGTGTTTTTGCTGAACCAAAATTATTCGCATGGCCAGCAGGTTGCTAAATTTGCCAAAGAAATCATGGCTCGCAAGCGCCCTGATGTGAAATTTGTGGGTGAAGATTTGCATCCGCTCGCACAAGTGCGTGATTTCGCGCCCTATATTGCCAAGATCAAAGCCTCTGGCGCTGACAGCGTGATCACTGGCAACTGGGGCTCTGATTTGGCATTGTTGGTTAAAGCCGCCAATGAAGGTGGTTACACCGGTAAGTTCTACACCTACTACACGGGCGTCACCGGCACACCAACCGCTTTAGGCAACTCAATGGAAGGCCGCGTCAAGCAAGTCGCGATCATGCACTACAACATGCCTGGCCAGATGGGTCAGTGGACGAAAGAGTTCAAGGCCAAGTTTAAAGATGACATGTACACAGGACAAATTCCTACGGTGTACACGGCGTTGTCAACCGCCATGGCACAAGCCAAATCAACCGATCCGATGAAAGTCGCGGCTGTGTTGTCTGGCCTGAAGTTCAAGAATTGGAACGGCGATGTCGAGATGCGTCGCGCTGACCATCAGTTGCAGCAGCCTGTGCAGATCACGGTTTGGCAGAAGGCCGGCGGAAAATTCCCAGAGTCTGCCGAGCAGACCAACATGACCTTGGCACCAATTCAAGAGTTTCCAGCCTTCATTGCAAGCACGCCAACATCTTGCCAAATGAAGCGTCCTTGAGCAATACTCGCATCAATGACTTCGCAGTTCTGTGCTGCGAAGTCATTTTCATTTTGAAGACACGCTCGCTCTACAACTAAAGCTAAAAGCTATGGAATTTTTCATCATCTCGATGCTGAATGGCCTGAGCTACGGACTGTTGCTTTTTCTGCTCAGCTCTGGCCTCACGCTGATTTTCAGCATGATGGGTGTGCTCAATTTTGCGCATGCCTCGTTTTACATGGTGGGCGCTTATGTGGGCTACACCTTATCGGGCATTGTGGGGTTTTGGCTTGCGCTTTTCATTGCCCCCTTTGTCGTGGGTGGCATGGGCGCTTTGTTTGAAAAATATGCCCTGCGGCGCGTTCACCAATTCGGCCATGTGCCTGAGTTGCTGATTACCTTTGGGCTGAGCTACATCATTTTGGAGCTGGTGCAACTTGTATGGGGGCGCTCTGCAGTGAGCTTCAATCCGCCCGATGCGCTCAAAGGGCCTATGTTCACGTTGATCAATCACGCTCAAGACGGCCTGAGTTTTGTCTGGGGGCGCGCCACGCCTGAGATGTGTACTGCAGCAGATGCCAGCATCCGCGTTGTGTGCTCTCTGTTTCCAGCTACGCGTGGCTTCATGATGTTGGTGGCTATTGTGATGCTGATTGCCGTTTGGCTGCTTCTGACGCGCACGCGAATTGGCTTGGTGATTCAAGCCTCACTGACGCATCCAGATACAGTGGAGGCGCTCGGACACAACGTGCCACGCGTGTTGATGATGGTGTTTGGCGCTGGCGCAGGGCTTGCTGGCTTGGCTGGCGTGATTGGCGGTAGCACATTTGTTACAGAGCCAGCTATGGCAGCCGCTGTTGGATCTGTGATTTTCGTTGTCGTTGTGGTGGGCGGCATGGGTTCTCTGTCGGGTGCTTTTCTTGCCTCTGTTTTGATCGGCGTGATTCAAACCTTTGCCGTGGCTTTCGACACATCTTTGTTGAGCGTTGCGCAAGAATTGGGCATGCAACTCTCCGATGCTGCCAAAAATAATTCTTTGATGAAACTCACGATTTCTCAGGTTGCCCCGATTCTGCCCTACCTCTTTTTGGTGCTGATTCTGATCTTCAGACCTAAGGGTCTCTTAGGCACGCGGGAGGGTTGATCATGTCTAAAGCTTATTACGAATTCAAACCTTACAACGTGGGGCGCTTCTTGGTGTGGGGCTTGTTTGCACTGGTTTTGATCGTGGCTCCTTTGATTTTCAACAGTGGTCTGTCCACCATGATGCTTGCGCAAATGGGAATCGCCATCATTGCCTGCTTGTCTTACAACATGCTTTTAGGACAGGGTGGCATGCTGAGCTTTGGCCATGCGGTGTATTCTGGATTAGGTTCTTATTTGGCCATCCATGCGCTCAATTTGGCTGCGGGCGGCAAACTTGCGATTCCTGTGAGTTTGGTGCCCATCGTTGGCGGTTTTGCGGGCTTAGGTTTCGCCATACTTTTTGGTTACGTGACAACCAAGAAAGCCGGCACGCCATTTGCCATGATCACCTTAGGCATGGCTGAATTGGTGTTTGCCATGTCGCTCATGTTCTCAGAGTTCTTTGGTGGCGAGGCGGGCGTATCAAGCAATCGCGTGATGGGGCAGCCATTTTTTGGCATCACTTTCGGGCCAGCGATTCAGGTGTATTACTTGATTGCGATCTACACCTTCATCTGCGTGGTACTCATGTTTGCCTTCACGCGCACGCCGCTGGGCCGCATGCTCAATGCTGTGCGCGACAACCCCGAGCGTGTCGAATTCGTGGGCTACAACACGCAGCGCGTGCGCTACATGGCCTTCATCATCTCGGGCTTTTTTGCGGGCATTGCGGGTGGGCTAGGTGCTATTCTTTTTGAAATCGTCACCGCCGAGGTAGTGCATGGGGCGAGGTCTGGCGCGTATTTGCTGTTCACCTTTTTAGGCGGTGCCACCTTCTTCTTCGGCCCGATCATTGGCGCTGTGCTCATGGTCTTGGCCTTTGTGTTGCTCTCCGAATTCACCAAAGCTTGGTTGCTGTACCTTGGCTTGATTTTCCTTTTCATGGTGATGTATGCGCCCGGAGGTATCGCTTCTCTGATCATGATGAATTTGCGCGTGGCAGCATTCGGCTTCTTACGCAAGCTCTGGGTGAGTTATCTGGGTTTGGCCATTTGCGGCTTGATCATTTTGCTCGGCGCTGGCGCGATGATTGAAATGATTTATCACTTGCAGCTCAATGTGGCGTTGGGCAGCCAAATGAAATTCGTGGGCATTCCGCTGGATGCGAAGGGGCTCAACAGTTGGTTTGGTGCGGGCTTTGTGTTGATCACAGGTCTTGGGCTGTTTGAAATTGCGCGTCGGCAATTCTCCAAAGAATGGAGCCAGATTCAAGAGGATATTGAGAAAGAGATCAAGCGAAGGGAGGCTGCGCTATGAGCACCCCCAACGCTTCTCCAATCCTTGAACTCAAAGATCTGCGCAAAAGTTTCGGAAAAACCGAGATCATTCGCGGCGTGAATCTCGCTGTGAACGCGGGCGAGCGAATCGCCGTGATTGGCCCGAATGGCGCAGGCAAATCCACGCTGTTTAA